>NZ_JBHILZ010000001.1:0-240948 GCF_042193725.1 Bartonella sp. OT172YNZD
CCATCATCATCTGAATCGGAAAAAGCAGAAACAACACCTGAGAAAGGAGAAGAAGACAAAGAGAAAAAAGGCGGTGTTCTCGCAACCTATCATGATATCCGCAGTGGTGAAAAAAAAGAAGTCAAAGTTGGTAATCCGCCGTTTCATGAACTCAAATACACCTACCATAACCAATCAGAGGCTGTTGCGGCCATTGCAGCTTATCGCAATAAATCATCACGCGGTAAGTTTTCTTTCTCATGTGATATCGGTGGTGATCCCTTTGTACAAGCAGAAGCAAAGCTTGTTCAAGAGCCCCCTTTCCGCCCCTATTTTCCAGCAGAATGGCGTATCAAAAGTGTTAAGCACAAACTTGATAAAACGGGCGGTTACACCACAAAAATAGAATGCGAACTTTTTGATGCATCGCAAGAAGATGCAGCTGGAAACGTTGCAAACACCACACCAGACAAGGACGATATCCTTGATCCAAACGCCCCACCAGACGCATGCGACGAAGGCGAAGACGTCATCCATATGGATGAAGAGGATACATAAATAAAGCTATCTTATCTAATGATGATAAAAAGCATATTCTTATCCGAAAAAAGAAATCCAATTTTTAGTTTACTATTCCTAAAAATACAGCCAAACAACGTTCAATCTCTAGCATTTCCTTTGCTTGAAGAGAGCCAAAAATGGAACTCATTTTGTCACATCTTACCGTCATAATCTTATCAATCATTACTTGCGAAGGTTTTTGCAAACCATTTTTAGCGTTTGGCTGAATCGTAATGCGGAGTAATGGCGCATCAACAAGTGTACTTGTAATTGGTAAAACCGTCATGCTGGTATGTTCACTAAATTGATTAGCTTGAATGATCAATGCGGGTCTTGGTTTACCAAAATCGCCTTGCATCGCTATTGTTACGAGAGATCCACGCATTATTCTGTCCAGCCATCAACATCCATTAAAGATTGATCCATAAATAACTGCATAGATGTATCAGCTTTATCCATTTTTGCCACTAAGCGACACTGACGGCGGCACTCTTCTGCAAAATTTGGCTGGCGGGTATCTGGAACCCAAATCTGTATTAAGCGCAAACCTGCTTTTCTTTGCGCATTGCGATGTTTTTGAACCCGTTCATTAACGTGCATTGTACCCATAATAAAATCTCCATTATGTTTCATGTAACGTATAACACAGAAAAAAGTTACATGAAACGAGATTTTTAATAAAAGGCAATAATTGCAATTTTTAATATTCACTCATCCCTGCTTTTTGCGGGGCTTTTTTTATGGAGAATCATATGCGAAAAATATCATCAGAAGGACTTGCACTTATCAAACAATGGGAAGGTTTGCGTTTGAACGCCTATAAAGATGCCATTGGAGTGTGGACAATAGGTTATGGACATACAAACAGTGCTGGAAAACCTTTTATTTAGGAAGGCATGACAATCTCTGAAAAGCAAGCAGAAGAATTTCTTTGCCAAGATTTAAGACAATTTGAAAATGCCGTTGCACGCGCTGTTACAGTTTCATTAATAGATGAACAATTTGCGGCGTTAGTGTCATTTTGCTATAATGTAGGAATAGGAGCATTTTGTAACTCGACACTGTTAAAAAAGCTCAATCAAGGTGAATATGAAGCTGTCCCTGCAGAGCTACAGAAATGGACCAAAGCAGGCGGAAAGCGTCTTGAAGGTCTCGCACACCGACGTGCGGCAGAAACAGGCTTATGGGCAAAAGGGGCTTATGTTTCCTCCAATTATCAAACAGTAGAAACGCAAGCACCAACGGGGGTTTTCAAAGCAGAAGCGCTTGCACCTATTATTGGTTCTTTCTCAGGTCTTGGCGGCTTGTTAGCAGGCAATGGACCCATCCAATGGGCTTTGGCAACCATTATGGTCTTAGCCGCATGTGCTGGTATTTTCTTTGTTGCTAAACGCTTTCAGGAGCACCGCCTATGATCTTATGGATGAAAAGAAATCGGATGCTAACAGGCTCGGCTTTAGCCGTTTTTTTTATGATTTTAGCAAGAGTTTTTACTCTTGGGAAAAAAGCAGAGCAACAAAAGCAAACAGAAAAAGCTTTAAAAGCAGCCACAACACGTCTGGAGGTGGAAAGTGAAGTTAATCAAAAAAGTGATGCTGATGTGCGTGCTGCTCTCTCTGACTGGTTGCGCGACAAATAAATATGCTTCTTCTTGTGTTGGCTGGTTGCCAATTTATTTAAGCCGGCAAGATCTGAACGCCATCAGTTCAAACTTAGCAAGAGAGATCTTAAAGCACAATAATCTAGGTGAACGCGTGTGTGGGCGGAAACATGGTTAGAAAAAAAACACAAGACGATATAGAGCTTACAGAAGCAGAAAAAGAAATCCTTCAAGAAATCATCATGACCTACAAAAGTGTAAAAGTGATGTCTCGTTATACGAAATGGCTTGTACTCATTATACTCTTATTAGCGCTTGATTTTTCACGTATTATGGATGCGTTTGTAAGTATTTTTACACAAAAACCAAATATCCGGCTCTAAACATACTTTGAGACGCGCGAAATTCTTTAGAAAATGGTTTCTTAATTTTGCTCGTCTCATGGAGGCGATAGAGAATGTCTTTGCGCATTTAAAACAGTGGTTCTCAAAGAATTCAAAAAATTATTAGAGAATGTTGGAGGAAAAAGATGAGCTTTGTAACGGTATGTTGGAAAATCCTATTCCCGAACTTTTGTTAATGTTCCCGAACCTTAAAAAAGATTACAAAGAATCAATACGTTATACATAGGAGAAAATTGGATGGCGGAGAGAGAGGGATTCGAACCCTCGATATGGTTTCCCATATACACGCGTTCCAGGCGTGCGCCTTCAACCACTCGGCCACCTCTCCAGAAGTTTGCACTATACCCAGAAAGAAATAACGTGCAAGTCTAAACTATACATTCAAAACTCAAAAAACAAATTCATTTATTAAAGTAAGAGCTTATATCTGTTGAATAACAAGCACATCCTTTCTTTTTAAGAAAAAACTTTTTCCGTGGATAGGTTTGGATAATACAATAATGGGAATAAAAAGATTGTCACCAGTTATAAACTTTCATGCTCATTTACGCACTTTCTGCTTCATAAAAAAATACTTCTCTTAAAATTGGCATATAGTCCATGGTGTTACACAACCAAATAATTAAATATCTCTCGCTTAACACCATTGATTACCTTAATAATAAATAGAATAATAACGATATGAACTTCTTATATCCCTAATATTAAAATTGTTTATCCAGATAATAAATTTCATTTCAATAAAAATTATTTTCAATCTCCTTCTTCCCTCCAAGGATGAAAATACTTAGTCACTATAACTTTGATTACAAACCACTCTCTCTTAAAATGAGATCTACCTGCTAATCACTTTTATGTTTCAGATAATATATAAGATATTGATTTATAATCATAAATTACCGTTTATACATTATAAAAACATCGAATATCGCAATTTTTTCTCATCATAATCCCTTTCATATTGAATTAATTAAAATCACTTGCTTATACATCATAAGCGGGGATGATGGTATGTGGGGGGAAGAACATTTTAAGAGAGGATAAGTGCCTCTTATGCATTTTCTCAAATAGCACAAATTTTTGCAACATTGAGGGCTGTAAAATAGTGTGATGGTGTCAGTTTTCCCCTTCATAGAATTACAGAATAAGCCCTACTCTAAATCCTCTATTCAATTTCACACTTCTATATTTAGTTGATACTAAAGAAAATAAAATTTAGATAAAAAAGGCATTTGCATTTTTAATTTAATATGTATAAGTATATCTTATTTTCTGAAGTGAAAAAATAGTCTCAATTTTGGTAAAATACAAAATCATAAAGATGCAAATCTGTTTTCATTTTTACCATATACTTTTAAATTCAGCTTTAAAGTTTTCAAAATATCTAAAGTAATCTCTATTATTTAAAAGAGATTACGTCTTATTTCATACTTTTGATTATTGCATTCTTTAAGTGGGATATGCTCTCATAACAAAACAAAATACTCTAAGAATACTATTTTCTTTCTCATCCACATGTTTGTTTAAAAAAACATCTTTTAAAGCTTGTCACATCTATCTCATACGGTGTCCATGAATAGTATAGAATCTATTGGATAGCATCATCTTTCCTTAAATAAAAAGTACGAGCCAAGTACCATAACGCTATTTATCCCCTAATGTTGCAATATCCCTTGCTATTTGAGAGAATGCATAAAAGGCATTTATTCTTTCTTAAAGTGTTTTTATCCACATGCTGCTCCTCCTTGTGACCTATAAAGAATAATTTTTATTAATTCAATATAGAGAAATTTAAAAAGAGAAAACCTTACGATATTCAGGGCTCTCATTATGTAAAACGATAAATTATCATTATAAATTAATATGCTGCCTATAATCATCCTAAAGGATAATGTTTTACAGCACTAAAGATCTGATTACTCTGCAAAATGAGCTAGCTCGTTCCTCCCCTTAATGTTCTTTATCACCTTATATCTTTGCTTAGAGCACGTACAGCTCGTGCAGTTTCACATTGTAGTGCTTTTTGTGCTAAAATTTTCATATCCTCAAAACTATGAGTCTGTAAACACGCCTTTACTGGAGAAATATCGCAAGATATCATAGAAAGCTCATTAATTCCCAACCCAGTCAAAATCATTGCACCAAAAGGATCTCCAGCCATGCCACCACATACACTAACCCAACACTTATGTTGTGCAGCTCCCTTAATAGTCTGATAAATCATACGCAAAACTGCTGGATCAAGGCTATCAGCTTCAGACACAAGGTACGGATTTTGCCGATCAACAGCCATTGTATACTGTGTTAGGTCATTGGTTCCAATCGAGAAAAAATCAACATAGGCGCTCAACACATCTGCCATAATAGCAGCTGCTGGAACTTCAATCATAATGCCAAGTTTTAATTTTGGTGCATCAATATCATTGCGGATTTCTTCTGCAATCTTTTTTATAGTGACAATCTCTGAAACAGACATTACCATCGGGAACACAATCCATAGATCTCCGCTCTCTTTTGCTGCTCGATACAAAGCACGTAATTGAGGCACCAAAAGATCACGTCGACGTAACAAAAGCCGTGTTCCTCGAACACCTAAAAAAGGATTGTCCTCTTTAGATAAATGTAAATGCGTAACCTGTTTATCCCCACCAATATCGAGCGCACGAATAATTAATGGCTTATCTCCTACAGCTGTAATCATCGCCCTATATATATTGAATTGTAGCTCCTCATCCGGAATATGTGGATTCTCTAAAAACAAAAATTCCGTGCGCATGAGTCCAACACCTTCAGCCCCCAAATCAAGCGCAACAGGAACCTGATTTGCGTAGTTGACATTAGCCATGATACGAATTCTTTGACCATCTGTCGTTTGCGCTGGTAATCTACACGCACTTATTTCACGGACACGTTTTTGTGCAACAGTATCAATATGCCTTTGAGCATCTTCAACGTCTTCAAGCGTAGGATCAAGGTAAATAAACCCGTTACCGCCATCAATAATAGCCTGAATATCAGACTGAATCGCTAAAATATCGTCACCTGCAGCAACAACCATTGGAATACCAAGAGTACGCGCCAAAATAGCTGTATGAGATAATGGACCTCCCCATGCTGTTGCTAATCCTTTTACCCTTGTACAATCAAGCTGTGCTACATCAGAAGGAGAAAGGTCATTTGTAACCAGAATTACACCATGTGGAATATCATTTAAAAAGAACGATCTATAGGATGGATTGATTTCACCTAAAACACGTCGACCGACATCAACTAAATTAACAGCACGTGCAGCTAACAAAGGATTATCTACCTTAAAAAACATATCTGAAAATTGACGAACCGCTCTATCCCAAGACCAAGCGACACCATGACCTTCTGCTATAAAACGACAAGCTTGAGCTATTAAATTTTCATCTTCAAGCAAAACCATTTGCGCAGAAAAAATCGCAGCAGAATCTGCCCCCATACGCACTGTAATATCAGAAATCACAGATGCCATTTTATGTTTTGTTTTTGTAAGAGCATTTTCAAGACATGCTGCACCAGCTGCAAAATCAATTGGCTGGTCTATTATGGAAATATCATTTTGCCTTAAAACAAAAATCTTACCAAATGCTAATCCTGAACTTGCTCCAACACCAGAAATGCCTTTTTTCATAGAGCGTGGATACCAACTATGAAAAGTCTTTGTTTGAGATTCCATTGCTCTCATCAGGCATTTTTCACTAATACTCACTTTTTTTGCAATAGCAATGGCATCATTGAGGAGTTGTGCTCCTTCTGCAGCATCTGTAGAAAAAATTAGAACATCACCGTTTTTTGCTCCTAATTGCAATAAACCAACCAAATTTTTCATTTCAACGGTATATTGACCATGGCGAACTCTGATAGGATTTTGAGCCTTTTTTGCAAAATCAACCCAAAGAGAAGCTGGTCGTGCATGAAGACCACTGGGATAATCTAAAGTCCATTCCTGACACACCGAAAGGTCACCAATAAAAGTTTTTTCTATCTTCATATCTTGATCAAACAAAGTTGTAACAATTTGCTGTTTGTCCATAGTTGTTGCAAGTACTTCAAGCTGTTTTTTATCAAATAAAAGAGACGTCAATTTTTTACAAATTTCTATATAGCGATCTGGACATGCTGCAATAGCAATAACCAAATGTGCTTTCTTGCCATCCTGCCACTCAACACCAGCAGGAACCTGTATAACAGCAACAGCGTCCTTGATAATTAAATCACGATTTTCAGCCATACCATGAGGAATGGCTATACCATTTCCAAGCCAAGTATTGGTTGTTTCTTCACGTGCGAGCATGCTTGCCAGATAACACTTATCAACTGCACCAACCTGCACAAGCAATTCAGCAGCAGCATAAATTGCATCATTTTTATGATCAAAAGCAGCTGCAAGTTGTACAGATATTATAGACAAGATTTCACCCTCGGTAAAATCTACATTCATTGCTTCTGCTTTCTCACATCTCATCATGAATTCAAATTGCCTCACATTTGAACACCAATATCTCTGATAAATTCCTTTCCAAAGCTGCATTTCCCAAATACAAGCTACAAATACCACCAAAGCTCTCTTTAAATATTTTACGGAATATAGCTAAGTGAGGTGCTTAAATACCTCAATATAACCAATAATACAATTGGATATTATCATCTAGCGAGGTGCCTAAAACCATCACATGCGAGTCTGCCTCTTACTCTTTTACTTTACAAAGACAAAACCCCGATTTTTATAGCGCCAATCACCTGAAAAACTATGTTTTAAAAACGCTCTCATTATCCCAAGTTATTCAACATAACTTCTCATTATTCTCCCTACAAAAAAGCATCCTTCCCAACCATCTGTAACTTCAGCTAATATTTTAACTGATTCCTCAAAGTTTATTTAACCTATTATTCCCCTTTATAAATTCATTACATAATTACAAATTTCTCCATGCAACTTATCATCTTTAAAATTCCGCGCATCTCATCCGATGATACCAACCCCTCAATGTATAACATTTGTATATTTTAAGCTACTCCTTTACTTCAATCAATATCGCAAACACACAATGCCCACTGTCGCACATTTGCAAAGTACGAGTATGCCCATCCCCTAAGCACCATTATCAACTACTAAAATCAAAAAAACTCTACTAATAAGATAAATAAAGTAAAAAATGAAAAGCAATTATTGCCTTAACCCTAGCTCTTATGCCTGTTTATTTTCAACAATGCACAATAATAGTGAAATCAGCAAAAATATTCTTGAAGAGCGCTGATTGCACATTGGTTATTTTTATATCTTTAAACACCGTCCTCCTTAAAAATATAATTTCACTCTTGATTTACCGAAAATTCCTTAATGCACGCCACTTTCAAAGTAGTTTTGACTGCCATCTTATGGATTTTTTATCCCTATGTCCTTTTAAATGAATAACCTCACCTATCCGTGCCACCACCTACAAACAGTATGACAACTCATCAATACCACAATGCCGATAAAAAGACTCATCTTTATCAAAATGATTACATAAATAATGCTTTCATTAAATTCCTCATAATTTCCTGAAAACAAACCGCTTCTCTTATAAAGAAATTACTCAACACTTCTTCATGTATAAAAAGAAAGTCTCTCTTCACTATTATTATACAAAAATTTAGCAACAAATTCTATGATAATATCAATACGTTCAGTACTAAATACTAATGTAACACCGCACAAACTTCTTCCCTCATTGAAAAAAGTCATTTCCCTAATTCTACCTTTTTCGTATATCTTCTACATTTATTATAGTACCAACGAAAAAAGGGAAAGATGAGATTCTATCTTTCCCTTTTAATACTTATAAAACCACAACTACAATTCAATGAAATCCTGCTGATTGCTGGAGAGTGTTACAGATTACTCTGCTGCCTCCACCATAGGAATGACTGAAACATAGGAACGATTACCCGCTTTGCGCTGAAAAAAAACCTTTCCATCTGATAATGCAAAAAGCGTATGGTCTTTTCCAATGCCGACATGGTTGCCAGGATGCCAACGTGTACCACGCTGACGAATAATAATATTTCCGGCAATAACTGTTTCACCACCAAATTTTTTAACGCCTAGACGTTTCGATTCTGAATCGCGACCATTACGCGAGGAACCACCAGCTTTTTTATGTGCCATAGACGCTCTCCTTTAATCTTTCTTACTCTTTGATGCTACAGACGCTTTCTTCTGCGACGTAATCTTTTTTTCAGCCGTTTTTTTAGCCGTCTTCTCAACAGAAGCAGCAGCTTTTGTTTCTTTTGGTGCAGTTGCTTCTTCTTTTATCGGTTCCGCAGCTGCTTTTTTAGGTTTTGAACCACCCATTAAAATTTCTAAAACACGAAGCCTCGTAAATTCTTGACGATGACCACGTGTGCGTTTAGAATTTTGACGACGGCGCTTCTTAAATGCGATAATCTTGCGCCCACGTGCCTGTTCTACAATCTCAGCTGTCACCAATGCATCAGCAACGACAGGAGTACCAATAACCGCATTACCTTCTTGCCCAACCATCAATATGTTATTGAATTCAACAATATCACCCGCATTTCCACTAACTTTTTCAACTTTTACCACTTGATTAGCAACAATGCGGTATTGCTTACCACCAGTTTTAATGACCGCGAACATTTTTTATCCTTCCGTTCACTCCAGCTCTTATTTAATTTCTGCCTTGAAATAAGGGAAAATAGGCTGCTTTTTATCAGTCGTAATAGATTGTAAAGAAGGATAAAACCTTCTTCAACATAAATATGCGCAGATTTCCCCACGCTCATATTCCGTATATATGAAGGAATTTCTATTCTCTGTCAATAAAGTCCCATAAAAAAGAAAAAAAGGTTGTACCAAAAACAATTGAAGGTTATCTACCCTTATACACTCAAATAGTGCCGATTTTTGTTTCACTTTATTATGGAGAGATGGCTGAGTGGTTGAAAGCACCGCACTCGAAATGCGGCATAGGGGCAACTCTATCGGGGGTTCAAATCCCTCTCTCTCCGCCAAAGTTTATAAAGCAGATATTATTAAAATGTCTTTAATCGTAGCTTGCCAGCAGGTTTTGTATAATTTGCCACTAGGTTTTGTACCAATTTATTTTTCTATAGGTTTTCAAGACTTTTCAAAGCTCTTTATTGTTTTTGCAAATAAATTCTCATTCTTACAATTTTTGTACTTTTTTGATTTTCTGTCACATAAATCTAGTTCAGATAATAAGAGAACGCATAGTAAAATTAAATAATTATCTCATATTTCTCTCTCATTCTACTTTTGCTTAGTTAGTACAAAACCTCCTGTCAAATTATATTTATTTTGCACGTCTTGCTTGAATATGTGCTAGCAACCCTAATGTTGAACTATCACGATTATCCGCTTTACTTTCTCCACGAAGAATTGGTAGTAACTCGTTTGCTAACTCTTTACCAAGTTCAACACCCCATTGATCAAATGAATTAATATTCATTAAAATCCCTTCAACAAAAATACGATGTTCATAAAGCGCAATAAGACGACCGAGTGCAAAAGGTGTTAATAAATCTTGAACCAGCGTAATACTGGGACGGTTTCCTTTAAAACTTCTATGAAATGCTAAATGATCTGCTTCAGCCTCATCAACTCCATTTTTTATCAAGATATGCCGAGCATCTTCAATACTACGCCCCTTCATCAATGCTTTTGACTGCGCTAAACCATTTGCTAGCAATATCTCATACATAGAATGTAAATTTTTCTCATGCCCTTTTATAAATAAAATAAATTCTACAGGAATAATATCTGTTCCTTGATGCAAAAGTTGAAAAAAAGCATGTTGACTATTTGTTCCTGAATCCCCCCAAACAATCGGACCACTTGAAAAACTTAATGGTTTTCCATCCAAAGAAACTTGCTTACCATTTGATTCCATATCAAGCTGTTGTAAATAAGCTGGAAAATGTATTAAACGCTGTGCATAAGGAATGATAGAACGTGATGAATAACCACAAATAACACGATGCCAGAATCCTAAAAGAGCAAAACGAATAGGAATATTTTTATGCAAAGGCATAGTTTTAAAATGTTGGTCCATTTGCAATGCACCATTGAGAAATTGGCGAAAATTTCCACCACCTATTGCAAACATAACAACAAGTCCAATGGCTGACCAAATCGAATAACGTCCTCCAACCCAATTCCAAAATTTAAAAACTCTGGTGGAATCTATGCCAAATTCTGCCACTTTATCAAGCGCACTTGAAACAGCAACAAAATGCGTACCAACGGCTTCTTCTCCCAAATGTGAACAAATCCACTGACGTGCAACTTGAGCATTTACCATTGTTTCAGCCGTTGTAAAAGTTTTAGAAGCAATGACAAACAGCGTTGTTGCTGGATTCAAAATAGAAAGAGTATCAGAAATATGGGCACTGTCAGCATTAGAAACAAAATGACACTGTGGACCATCATGATAAGGTTTTAAAGCATATGTGACCATTGCAGGACCAAGATCAGAACCACCAATACCAATATTGACAATATCACTTATTCTCTCGCCACTGTTTCCCTTATAGCTGCCATCCCGCACCTTTTCAGAAAATCTTTCCATATCTTCAAGAACGTCTTGAACATCGCGAATAAGATTATGACCATCCAACATGAAAATTTCATCAGCAGGTAAACGTAATGCAATATGAAGAACTGAGCGTTTTTCAGTTGTATTAATCGCCTTCCCAGAAAACATTGCATCACGCCGGCCTAACACATCTGCTGCGACAGCTAAATCATCTAGAAGTTGCAATGTTTTAAATGTCACACCACATTTTGAAAAATCGAAAAGAAGATCATCGAGTCTGAGGGAAAAATGGGAAAAACGCTGTTCATCTTCTACAAAATGCCGACGAATATCATAGACTCCATCCTTTGCGGCATGGTTTCTTAAAGCTTTTAATGTGGCTTCAAAAGCCTTTTCATTTCGAATCGAAAAGCTATCTCCCATAAGCTTATCCTATACGGTTATTGATAATGAAATCTATGCCCAAACAATACAAAGCAGAAAGCGTCTCCTTTATTGCTCGCTATTTTCACTGCTCACATAAAAATGAAGGAATATACAAAATAAAAGGATAAGATCCGAAAATGATGTTTTTACAAGAATAAACTTAATAAACTTCCAAATCTTTTCTATCAGAGATATCATTAACTTGGTTGAGTTCTTTTGTTAAGCGTAAATCTTCTTCTGCTTTTGGTCTTATAAAACGTCCCAAAAAAAGATAAACAACCGGTGTGACATAAAGCGTAAAAATAGTTGCTAAACCTAAGCCACCAACGATAACCCAACCTAAAGCTATACGAGCTTCTGCGCCAGCACCTTTGGCTAAAACCAAAGGAATACCTCCTAAAATGGCACAAATCATTGTCATACAAACTGGACGAAGTCGAATATTTGCTGCTTCTTCTACGGCTTCACGCACGCTTCTTCCCTGATCCCGTAATTGATCTGCAAATTCAACAATGAGAATACCATTTTTTGCCATAACGCCAATTAACAAAATTAGTCCAATTTGGCTGTAAATATTAAGACTCACACCACTTAATAGCATAGCAATTACAGCACAACCAATCCCTAATGGGACCGTGGCCATGATAATGAATCCTGAAATAAAGCTTTCAAACTGAGCAGCCAAAATCAATAAAATAATCAAAAAGGCAATGCCAAAAACAATCATAAAATTGGAAGATGTTTCATTAAGCGTTTCAGCTTCCCCCAAGGGAACCACGTAGATTCCTTTCGATAACAAAGGAGAAGCAATTTTCTGTACAGTTTGGTAAGCTTCCCCTAAAGCGATACCTGGAGCAAGATTTGCGCTTAAAATAACAGCGCTCATGCGTTTTTCCCGTTTTAATTGGGGAGCGATAGCTTTTTCATGTAAACGCGCAATAACCGATAAAGGAACATATCGATTGTCCTTAGTCTTTAAAAAAATATTTTCTAAATCACTAGGACTCTTCATAGAATTTTTACGCGATATCAATTTAACATCGTAAGAATGATCATCCACGTTAATGGAACCAATCTTTTTACCATCCAACATTGCTTGTAATGTATCGCCCAAATTGGTGATATCAATCCCTAAATCGGAGGCTTTTTTTCGATTGATTTCAATAAAAAATTGTGGTTGTGTGGTATCAACAGTAAGACGTGGTCGAATAAAACGCGAATCATCTTGTAAAACGCTCACCAGCTTATCAGCAATGGGTTGTAGTGTTGCGTAATCATTCCCAAGAATTGCGAACTGTAACCCTTGCCCAGTTCCTCTCACACCTAGAGAATTTCCCTGCGCAGCAAATACAAAAACTGCCGGAAACTGTCTAACCTTTGCATTAACATCCTTCAGAATTTCTTGCTGACTACGTAAACGTTTATCCCAAGATGAAAGCAATAAAACCAAAAAAGCAATATTGGGTGAACCACCAATACCCGCGATAGAGTAACTATTAGCAATTTCCCCTGCATCACGTAATGGCTTTAGACTTGCTTCAATTTGCTCTACCTGCTCGTTCAAATATTGTGTTGAAATACCTTGTGGTCCATTAATGACCAAAAAGATAAGAGCTCTGTCTTCTGCTGGGGTTAATTCCTGTTGTAGTTTCATATAGCCTCCAACACAAAGACCCGCAAAAATAAGTGAAGCAAAAACAACAGACCAAGGCTTTTCTAAACACTTATGCAAACTGTAAGTATATGCCTTATGAAAAAAAGTACCTAATTTATATAAAAAAGTAAAATGATGGGCCTTTTCTTCTTTCTCCTCAATATGTTCTTTGAGAAAACGTGAAGCCAACATGGGACAAAGCGTTAAAGCAACAATTGAAGAAAGCAAAATAGAAATTGCCAAAACAAAACCAAATTCTCTAAAAAGCCCTCCAATTTGCCCAGGAAGAAAGGAAATAGGAACAAATACGGCCACTAAAGTCAATGTTGTTGCGACAACAGCAAAAAAAACTTCACGGGTTCCTATCACCGCTGCAGCTCTGGAACCTAACCCCATATTGCGCCATCGAACAATATTTTCCAGAACAACAATGGCATCATCCACAACAAGCCCTGTTGCTAAAACAAGTCCTAAAAATGTGAGAATATTCAATGAAAACCCTACAAGATAAATAGCTGCAATGGTACCAATCAAAGCAACAGGAAGAGACAAAGCAGGTATCAGTGTTACACGAATGTCTCTGAGAAAAAGAAAAATGACTAATATAACACTCAAAATAGCAATGACCAACGCAACCTCAACCTCATGAAGGGCACTTTTAATAAAAATTGCATCGTCATTAATAACGTCTATATGTACAGAAGAAGGAACAATGCTTTTGAGATTATCAACAACGGCTCTTACACCTTGAGAAATATTAAGAGTGTTGGATTGTGCTTTACGCACGATACCTAATCCAATACCTGTCTTTCCATTGATACGAAGAATTACCGTTTCTATATCTGGCGATAAAGTAACATGCGCAACATCACCAAGATGCACATAAGGCTTTAAAACAACTTGTTCAAAAGATTCTGGTGTTGTTAAACGTGCAGTGGCACGGACAACTAAAGTTTGCTTAGAATTGCGTAATGATCCTACTGGTACATCCGTTGTCATATCAGCAAGAACACGTGAAATATCTGCTACAGTTAATCCATAACTTGCAAGTTTTGCTTGATCTATATCAATCTGAAAAATCTTTGTGCGAGCACTATCAACCTGTACATCACCGACACCATCAACAGCAGAAATTGCATCAACAATCTGATCGTTTACAATCGTTGTTAAATCATCAATACTCATTGTTGGTGACGTCACAACCAAATACATCATAGCCGCAGCATTCGAATCTGCTTTAATGATCAAAGGAGAATCTGCATTTTTTGGTAAAGAATAAGCAATCCGAGACAGAGCATCACGAATATCAGATGCCGCTACATTCAAATCAACACCGACATTAAAATTAATCTGCACACGAGAGCGTCCAAATGAAGATGTTGAAGAAATCGTCTTAACACCTGAAACACGAGAAACAGCATCTTCTATAACTTTTGTTACTTCACGATCAATGGTTTCTGCTGACGCACCAGAAAACATCGTCACAATCGTTGTTACTGGAGTATCAACATCGGGTAATTCTCTTACATCAACATTTAACCATGCTGCAAATCCTGCAATGATGATCATAGCATTTAAAACAAAAGTAAAAACCGGTCTACGAATAAATAAGGCAATGAGACCACCTTGCTCCACCTTTGACATAGGCTGTTTTGTACTCAATTCTTGGCTCATTGTATATCCGTTCCATAAACCGCTGATAATTGCTGTTGATGGGACTTTGGATCATCAATGGTTACTTTACTTCCTGGATAAAGCATTTGCACCCCTTGAATGACAACTTGATCACCATTTCCTAGGGGAGCTTTCACGAAAACCTGATCCGCTTTATGCTGAATAATTGATACGGGAATAGACTCTACTTTTCCTTCTCTCACACGCCAAACGAATGACCCTTTACTATTCCATTGAACCGCAAGAGGATTAACGACAGGAAAAGAACCACCATAAAATTGCAATACAACAGAAAAGGACATACCAGACATGAGCGTATCTTTTTCATTATTGATTTCAACCTGAGCATGAAGCGTGCGACTTTCTGGATCAACAATATTATCAATCGCATAAATATGACCAACAAAAGATTTATCTGGCTGCGCAGTTAATGTTGCCGTTACCTCATCTCCTTTATGGATGCGCGACACATATCGTTCAGGGGCCCATATATCGACCAAAATGCGTTCTCTATTCTCAATACGGCCTATTACAGTATTAAGGGTCACGTTATTCCCCACATCAACGGGCAAAATACCAACAACTCCAGGAATCGGTGCACGAATTGTTCGCCTATCGAGATCTAATTCAGCATTACGCAAAACTAAATTTGCATTATCCAACTCTAAGCGTGCTGTAATTTCTTGAACTTCCGTTGCTGTATTGCTGGCGCGTAATTTAAGAATGCGCGAAAGCGTTAATGCATTATTATCACGTTGTACTTTTGCTTTTGCAACTGCGATTTCCTCTTTTTTAGAATCAAGCTTTGCAATCACATCATCGACTTGTACTTTTGTACCAGCTGATACAAAAAGCTTATCAATAACACCTGAGGATAAAGGGGTAAGCTCGACTTCTGCAAGAGCTTTTCCACTTCCAAGAACGTTAAGTTGTTCATAAAAATCTTGAATTTTTACAAGATCAACCACAACATTCACCGGTGGTCTTCCCATTTTTTCCTTTGAAGCTTTATACGATACTCTTGTTTTATTCACCATAGAAATGGGTTGTTCTACACTCTTTTTTCCAGCCCAATAAGTAACCGTTAAAACGACGATTAAAAACACCAATGGAAAGCTCTTTTTTAATAACGCCATACATCCACTCTTGCTGTGTCATGTTCATCTGAAATAGTTTTCAACAGTAATATCGGCGTGTTACACAAAAACCAAACAGCGGGTGTATATATCCTATCCCCACCGCAAAAAACACATCTCATCTCTGCTTGACTATCTTTCATAGATTAAAACGTCAAGTTAACTATCGTTCATATTGCTTTGTATGGTCACAACAAAAAAATGATCATATCAAAACCAACTGAAACCATAATATATTATATCCTTTTTTAAAATATCTCATAAAAAAGAGAGTTTTTTTTATTACTATCCAAGTTTCACTTGCATTTCTTTAATGAAACGATTAGGAAGCCTTTGTCTTAGATAATGTAAAAAATTGAAATGTATGCACCCGTAGCTCAGCTGGATAGAGCACCAGACTACGAATCTGGGGGTCAGGAGTTCGAATCTCTTCGGGTGCGCCATCTATCAAAGTATCTCCTTATAAATTCAGGCTCTTTAAAATTCTTTATTTTGTGATTTATTTTTGCCTATCTTTGTTTTTTGTATTTTGTTATTTCATTCTGTTGTGAGTCGTTTCTTTAGCCATTTTGCTAGAATAGGATGTTATGAGTCCTTCAATTCAGCCTCAAGGTGTTTTTATTAGCTAATAATCATAACGATTGCATGAGCAGTGTGTGTTGTTGTTTTCTTTTTCAATCTATGCGCTTGTTTTGGGTCTCTTCCGAATTATACTCTTTAAATCAGTTGGATAATTTTTTACGTGCTTATTTCTAACTTTTCCATAACTGGATGTTTCTGAATATTTTATTTCTGACAGTCCCATCTTAAGAGGGACTTCAGATGTGCCACCATAAAACACTTATGGTATCCATTAATATCATTAGCATTTTGTTGCAAATCAAAGCTTCTTTTCGAGATATTTTTAATTGAACTAAACGTATTTTTACTGCTTAAAAGCAAAGAAATTTTTTTCCTAAAAAACAATGAAACTCTTCTCGTGCTTCTTTAACATTATCTCTTGCATAGCATATCATCAACTTCTATGATATCTTAATATTTTCTGTTCTCTATGAATTCTTCTAATTAATCCATGGGGTACAGATCCCGAACATTAGTAAAAGCTAAGTTTAAACAATTTTTCCATGCCTAAAACAGATATTGAAATTGCTCGCACTGCTAAAAAGCAGCATATTATTGAAATTGCACAAAAAATTGGTATCTCACATGAAAATCTCATTCCCTATGGTCATGATAAAGCTAAAATTTCTTCTGAATACATAAAATCGCTTAATAAAAATCCAGATGGTAAACTTATCCTCGTCACAGCTATCAATCCCACACCTGCCGGAGAAGGCAAAACAACAACAACAGTTGGTCTAAGTGATGCTCTTAATCTTATTGGAAAAAAAACAATAGCTACCTTGAGAGAACCGTCTTTAGGTCCCTGTTTTGGTGTAAAAGGTGGTGCTGCTGGTGGTGGTTATGCGCAAGTCGTTCCAATGGATGACCTTAATTTACATTTTACCGGTGATTTTCATGCTATTACAGCTGCTCATAATCTTCTTGCCGCAATGATCGATAATCATCTTTATTGGGGAAATACTCTAAACATTGATCCGCGTCGCATTGTTTGGAAACGCGTTCTTGATATGAATGACCGTGCATTGCGCGATATTATTATTTCATTGGGGGGCATAACAAATGGTTTTCCACGCCAAACAGGTTTTGATATTACTGTTGCGTCAGAAATTATGGCACTTCTTTGTCTCTCTGAAAATTTAGAAAACCTTACACAAAGACTCAAAAAAATTATTGTTGCTTATCGTTATGATAAAACGCCCATCACCGTTTCTGATCTCAATGCGGAAGGTGCAATGGCAGTTCTTCTCAAAGACGCTATACAACCCAATCTCGTACAGACAATTGAAAATAATCCTGTTCTCGTTCATGGAGGACCTTTTGCCAACATTGCTCATGGTTGCAATTCAGTTATAGCAACAAAAACTGCTTTAAAACTTGCTGATTATGTTGTCACAGAAGCAGGGTTTGGAGCAGATCTTGGAGCAGAAAAGTTCTTCAATATCAAATGTAGGCAAGCAGGTATTGTACCAAATGCTACAGTGATCGTGGCAACTATTCGTGCATTAAAAATGAATGGTGGTGTGGATAAAAATAACCTGACAGAAGAAAATATCACCGCTTTAGAAAAAGGAACAGCCAATCTTTTACGACATATAAAAAATATGGAGCACTACGGTATTCCTTGTGTTGTGGCTATTAATCATTTTGACAGCGATAGCGATGCTGAAATAAAAACATTACAAAAAATAGTTGCAACAACTGGACACAAAGCTATTATCTGTAAGCATTGGGAACAAGGTGGAAAAGGCGCTATAGAACTTGCACAAGAACTCGTTACCTTGATTGAAGAAAAACATTCTCATTTTAAAGTTTTATATCAAGATAATATTCCGCTCGTTCAAAAAATTAATTGTATTATAACAAAGCTATACGGTGGGCGTGGCGCCATCATCTCAGCCCCTATTCTCAAACAACTTGAATCTTGGGAAAAAGAAGGTTTTGGTGCCTACCCTATTTGTATGGCAAAAACACCTTATTCTTTTTCTTCTGATCCCAAGCAATATGGTGCTCCTGTTGATTTTGAAATTCCCGTACGAGAAGTTCGTCTCTCCGCAGGAGCCGGCTTTATTGTTGTCATTTGTGGAGATGTTATGACCATGCCGGGACTACCCCATTATCCCACGGCTGAAAAAATTCATCTTGACGAAAATGATCAAATACAAGGACTTTCATAAATTTATAACCATAAATTCTATGTATTCATTTTAATTATGTATTCATTATAAAAAGCGTTTTATTGCTAAAAGAATAGAATTTTAAAAAGCGATATAGACAAATGTCTTATTTATATGATATAGATGCTTGTCCTTTTAGATATGCCTTTAAAAGGACGTAGGTTTTTTCTATCATTTATGACACTGAAAAAAGCAGGATAGATAGTGCAAGTACTCGTTCGTGATAATAATGTTGACCAAGCGCTCCGTGCGTTGAAAAAAAAGATGCAGCGTGAAGGTATCTTCCGTGAAATGAAAATGCGTAGTTATTATGAGAAGCCATCTGAGAGGCGTGCTCGTGAAAAAGCTGAGGCTATTCGTCGTACACGTAAGCTTGCTCGTAAGCGTGCGCAAAGGGAAGGTTTTGTTAGTAACGGGCGAACTGTTGCGGTAAAGTAATATACTTTATGTAATTGCATAAGCAGTAGATAGTAAGCTTCCAGAAAATTTTATCTTCATAGGCGATTGCAATAAATTGCTTGTGTGTGGGTTTTTCTGTACAATGTTATCTAATATGTTAGTTATCTGAAAATAATAAGGTTTCTGTCATAGCGGTGGTTTTTTTCACTCTTATATTTCAAAAACAGATAACAAACTACACTTTAGATATTTAAGCAACTTGTTCCTATGTAAATTGAGTGTGAGGTATTTTATTATCACTGTTCGCTATAATTTTTTCCTTCTGGATATCTCTTAATAACTGTTTCTTATGTACAAATTTCATGATGGTTTTCTTTTTTTGTTATTAAATATTCTATATCTTTCGAACATCCTAGGTCAGATTACAAAACAAAAATAACTATCGCAATATACGATTGTATGTAAAAATATGATATCAAATGCATAATCCTCTTTCCCTTCAGTTATGTAACAAAACGATATAATTCTATAACTTTTTATATCTCTTGACTCTGTCTCTCTAAAGGATGACGAATTTCAACCGCTGCACTAAAGATTCTTTTTTCTTGATAAATTTCTTCTATTCATCACTTATGTAATTACCCTCATAAGTGTATCCAATAACCCCTTCTATTTCATTCAACTTTCTTCTATACTGAGTTAGAGAAAAAATTGACAATAAACAGAGAAAACACTGTATTTTTAATATGGATGAATGCGCTTTATGTTACCATTTTTGATGGAAATATTTTTACAATTTAAATAACGAGTTAAAGTTTTTAACGCGTTGATTTATCATTATAAGTAATCGTTTTTCGTATTAAGTAATAATTCTGAATAACGTAAAGTTTCTCAACACCTTCTCATATTGAACCAATCAAGATTATTTTCTTGTACATCATAAGCAGAGTTAGTATGAAAATAGAATAAAAGCTATTTAAGAAAAAAATAAAAAGACTTCTTACGAACGCCATAAATAATAAGAACTGTATAGCATTGAGAACTGGTAAATAGAATGATGGATCCAGCTTATCTATCGGATAAGCATTATCATTGCATAAGATTATGGTATAACAAATTTTATAAAATGGATTATCACGAAAAATTGTCCTGTTAAAATTAGCCCTTCATATATCAATCTGCTCTATAGTGTTGCTCATATTTTATGTTTAAATGTTTTATTCATCGTATTATTTTGTCCATTCAAAACTTCTCTTCAAGCCACATGATAACCCTTTACTGAACAGCTCTTTGTTCATAATATGCATACATGTACTTTTACTTCGAGAAACAAACTCAGAAAAGAAATGCAATACTTTAGCCCTAATTTCCTGTACAAAAACTGCCACGGACCCAGCATACTTTACTGTTTTATCACGCGTACAGCTACATAAAAATCCACTGTTTATTTATACCTATCCCCTCATAAACAAGATAAGCACTAAGAAATACAAACTTTTGTTTTCCTTATTTTGCTATTCTCGTAACAATTTTTTCATTGTTTAGATCTCTTTAACGAGCGATATGTCATAATTTTTATCCGTTTCTAGTCTTATCTTTCAGATTTTAAATTTCCAATATATGACGAAATAAAGGAGTTCAGTGTGCAAAATTCTCGTTGGTTTCGCTTTTCAATACTCGCAGCATGTATCTTAATAGCAACAGTCATTGTATTGGAGTCGCCTCATTTGTTGCATGCACAAACATTTAATCAAAATTTAGGGCCCAGTGGTTTACCACTTCCCCGATTTGCTTCGATTAAACCCACCAGCGTTAATGTACGCGTCGGACCAGGAAGCAACTATTCTATCATTTTTACCTACAAAAAAAAGGGTTTGCCTATTGAAATCATCCAAGAATATGATCAATGGCGCAAAATTCGTGATGCAGAAGGCGATGAGGGGTGGGTGTTTCAATCACTTTTATCGGGAAAGCGAACTGCTATAACTATTCCATGGCAAAAAGATAAAACAAAAAGGCTAATGCTGCGAAAAAACCCCACCGACAACGCAGAACTTGTGGCGGAAGTAGAACCTAATGTCATTGGTAATATCCGCCAATGCGATGGACAATGGTGCGAACTAAACATTAATAATACGCGCGGATGGCTTCAACAACCCCAGTTATGGGGAATCTATCCTGATGAAAAAGTAAAAGGTTGGTGAACGCTCCAACTTATCAAGTTTAATTTTTATTCCTCATTGAATATCCTCACTGCCTATCACAAGATTGATTTTTTGGTTTCAATCGCACGATCAAATCAACATGTGAAATTTCCATACCTGCTGGTGGCTTGGGCAAATTTCTAATAATGGGAGCTTCTTCCAAATTGTAAGGAATATCAAGAATACGATTTTCGCCTTCTATATAAAAATGGTAGTGATCAGAGGTATTGGTATCAAACCAAGTCTTAGAACCTTCTACGGCAATAATCCGTAACAATCCCGCTTCTGTAAATTGATGAAGCGTATTATAAACCGTTGCTAGAGATACAGGTACACCTGCCCTCACCGCTTCCTCATAAAGCTCTTCAGCAGTAATATGACGATTTCCTTGAGAAAAAATCATATGTGCAAGTTCCACCCGCTGACGTGTTGGACGCAGACCATTTTGACGCAAACGTTTTTCTAACATAGAAATGGAATAATATTGCACAATTTTTCCACACTCTTTTGTAAACTGTTGCTCCTCATTCATATCTAAATTGTCTGCACTCACTGACATATTACAAACCCAAATATATTCCTGCTAAATAAGATCAAAAAACAAAAAAATGGGAATAGTATGGTGTAATCTTGTACTCCATTTTTAAATAATTACCTGTGTAGAATACATAAAAAAGGGCTTTTGTCATTAAAAATAATATAAAATCATTTCCCTCTCTTTGAAATTTGCTCTAAAAGTAGGTTGGGAAAGCGCAGAAATAAAAATATATGCAAATAAATGGAGTAACAATGGCTGAACAAAAGTCTCGCTACACTTATGAAGAGCTTCTAAGCTGCGCTCGCGGCGAAATGTTTGGTAGAGGTAATGCGCAATTGCCAGCACCGCCAATGTTGATGATTCATCGAATCACTCAAATTAGTGAAACTGATGGTAAATACGATAAAGGAATGGTTCGCGCCGAATTTGACATTACACCAGACCTGTGGTTCTTTAATTGTCACTTTATAGGCGATCCCGTCATGCCAGGATGTCTCGGACTAGATGGTATGTGGCAATTAACAGGTTTTTTTCTTGGTTGGCTAGGCGAACCAGGAAAAGGAAGAGCAATATCAACAGGTGAAGTAAAGTTATCAGGGATGGTAACTCCACAAACCAAAATTCTTGAATATGAAATAGATTTTAAGCGTATTCGACGTGGAAATTTAGTCTTAGGAATAGCTGATGGGTGGCTAAAAGCAGATGGAGAGACTATTTATAAGGCGAGTGATTTACGCGTTGCTTTATTCAAAGAAGATTGAACGTTATTTCTGTCAGAAAGAACTTTTCACTATTCTGTATAAAACGAGGAGGTATGAATGCGTCGAGTTGTTGTGACCGGAATGGGAATTGTCTCCGCGATTGGAAATGAACCTAAGGCTGTTTTAACCAGTTTACGTGAAGCAAAATCCGGAATTTCTTACGCACCTCAATATGCCGAATTAGGCTTTCGTAGCAGAGTTTACGGCAAACCCGATATTAATATAGAAGAACTCGTAGATCGACGTGCTCTACGTTTTCATGGGCGTGGAACAGCATGGAATCATATCGCCATGGATCAGGCAATTGCTGATGCGGGGCTAGAACCGAATGAAGTATCGAATGAACACACGGGTATTATTATGGGTTCTGGAGGTGCTTCAACACATTCAATCGTAGAAGCTGCTGACATTACACGCCAAAAAGGTCCAAAACGTATCGGTCCTTTTGTTGTGCCTAAAGTGATGAGTTCTACAGCATCCGCAACACTTGCAACTTTTTTTAAAATTAAAGGCGTAAACTATTCAATCTCTTCTGCGTGTGCTACATCCAATCATTGTATCGGCAATGCTTATGAAACAATACAATATGGCAAGCAAGATCGCATCTTCGCTGGTGGTTGCGAAGATCTGGATTGGACATTATCTGTTTTATTCGATGCTATGGGTGCTATGTCTAGCAGATATAATGATGTACCAGAAAAAGCTTCGCGTGCTTATGACGCTAATCGTGATGGATTTGTTATTGCTGGTGGAGCTGGCGTTTTGGTTCTTGAAGAACTAGAAGTCGCTAAAGCACGTGGTGCAAAAATCTATGGAGAAATTGTTGGTTATGGCGCTACATCGGATGGACACGATATGGTCTCTCCATCGGGTGAGGGAGCAGAACGGTGCATGCGCATGGCACTTGCGACCGTCAAAAATAAGATTGATTATATCAATCCCCATGCAACAGCAACACCTGTTGGTGATCCCCCTGAAATAGAAGCGATCCGCCGTATCTTCGGAGCAGGTGATCAATGCCCACCAATTTCCGCCACAAAATCTCTGACTGGTCATTCCTTGGGTGCAGCTGGTGTTCAAGAAGCCATCTACACACTGTTAATGATGCAGCATAATTTTATTTGTGAAAGTGCCCATATTGAAGAACTTGACCCAGCTTTTGCTGATATGCCAATCGTTCGTGAACGACGTGATCATCAACAACTGAACACCGTATTGTCAAATACTTTTGGTTTTGGCGGTACCAATGCAACGCTTGTTTTCCAACGCTATGTATAAACAAAAGTTCTTAGTAATTGAAAAAGTACGGTCTTACGGAGAATAGTATGAAAGGTTTGATGGAGGGCAAACGTGGCCTTATTATGGGAATTGCAAATGACCATTCAATTGCTTGGGGCATTGCCTGTCAACTCGCACAAGCGGGAGCTGAATTAGCATTGACTTATCAAGGAAATGCTTTTGGAAAACGTGTTCAGCCTTTAGCAGATAAACTTGGCTGCAAATTAGTGCTGGAGTGTGATGTTGAAAAAATTGAAAATATTGACTACGTCTTTGAGCAACTTGAAAAAGAATGGAAAACAATTGATTTTATTGTCCATGCCATTGGTTTTTCAGATAAAACTCAGCTAAAAGGGCGTTACGTTGATGTTACAACACGTGAAAACTTTCAACGCACGATGGTTATTTCAGCTTATTCCTTTACTGAAATTGCCCAGCGTGCGGGTAAGCTTATGCCCAATGGAGGAACACTTTTAACTCTTACCTATAGTGCTTCACAGCAAGTTGTGCCTAATTATAACATCATGGGTGTTGCTAAAGCAGCTTTAGAAGCTATGGTACGTTATTTAGCAGCGGACTTTGGTCCTCAAAATATCCGTGTCAATGCGATTTCCGCTGGTCCTGTTAGAACTTTAGCAGGTAATGGTATTGCAGCTGCACGTGCAATATTTTCACATCAACGCCGTAATGCCCCATTACGGCGTACTGTAAATATTCATGAAATTGGAAAATCTGCTCTTTATCTACTCTCTGACTTATCATCAGGTGTTACAGGTGAAATCCATTATGTTGATTCAGGCTATAACATCATGTCTATGCCAATACTTGAAGAACTGAAAAAAAGTGACGATGCTCAAGAAAGATAAAAATCATCGCACTTAGAAAAATATGACGTAAGGCACGTGTGCAGATCTTTATAACAATAAGTGTAATACAAAACCAGATATATGATGCCTTGTTTCGCAAAGTATTTTATGACATTATGTACCTTACTAAAGCATACGCTTTTGCTGTTGCTTATAAATCAATATCCAGTCCTCATGTCATCGCAGTTTGGAACAGAGATTAGAAGATTATTAAAATCCTTAGCTTCAGCTTTTGTATACCAGATTGAAAAAAATATTGCCTACCGTTTGATTTATTCTTGAAACGCAAATACAATCTAATGTAGGAAGAATATGAAGGCGTAAGGAAATCAATCATTAATCTTACTATTGTTCTTTAATGAGGCTTTACGGTTTTAAAAGAATCCACATCAATATTTTTTTAATAATGGAGGTTACGCTTCACCTCACACTTTTATTTTTCTCGTTCTTTAATGAAAGCATTTTTCTGATGTATCAGGTAAAATAGAACGCCCAAAAACACTATAGCCGTTTCTCCTTCATTGCATTTTTTTAAAAGATATTTCTCAATGCACGCAATTCCATTTCACAATAGTACCTGTAGAACGTATAAAAAATCCCTGTGAAGTACATAAAATCCTTTTTGCACCACCATTTTAATGTTTATACAGATGACAAACCGATACCATCATTTTACTCGTCATATTCTAATGTTGAAACAACCCTTGACACTTGAGATGATTCATTAGAAGTATTTTTAATAATTTTTATCCACATAACTACCCCCCTTGTAACAAGAAAACGTATATTTTTAATTAATTCAATACAAAAATTAAATGAATTATTTATATAAATCAATTTCTTATCTTTATAATCACATTATTTTTCAGTTTAAATGACAGCCACAAACAAGTACAATAACATTTTTTCAATTTTAGACTTTCAAATTTATAATTCCAAAAATCATTTCTTGCATATAAAAAACAGAATTGACATGTGAGAAAATAAAAGGCGTAAATATCTCTACTGAACAGCCTCAAGTGCCAAGAGCTGTCTCAACATTGGGGGCTGGCAGGATGTATGATGATGCTCGGCTTCCTTCTTCATAAACGTAAAGATGGAGATGTGCACAATGGCTTTATCATTACACTATTCAGGGTCATCGCCGCGAATTGGGCTTGGAAGTTTTAAGAGAGGGCTCTTTAAAACAAGCACGTGAATATACAACAGCAATAGTGTTTTGTTTTGGGCGTTCTATTTTACCTGACACATCAGAGAAATGCTTTCATTAAAAAATCAGAAAATAAAGGTATGAGACAATCTCCATTATTTAAAAGATATTGCTTTAGATAGCGTAAAACTGAATTTAAAAATGATGGTAGAGATGGAAACTGTTTTTCATCTTTAAAATTTCATCTTCTTCCCAAATTAGATTGTATTCTTGTTTTAAAGAATTGCACAAACAGAGATACACAATATCCCAGCCTCTATTTAGATACAAAAGCTGTTACACGCAGCAAATAATATTGGAAATTCAATAATAGCAATGATATTTTTAGCTTATACGTTACATAAATAAGATGCTTCTATCTAATGAGTCTTGTATTATTCTGGTTGCAAATATCATTGTGAGATGAATTTAAGAGAAAATCAAAATATCTTGTTCATTACATTACATAAACATGTGTAAGTGGAAACGATAATTTATTTTCAAAGAGATAGTTCTTAGACAAAAGCCAAAACTTTTATATTTCAACCATGCTTCATAAAGAATCGAATGATATGAATCTATAATTTTCTGGAGTATGACTGTCTTATAAACCCATCAATACAATCTATTTTATATGTCTATCATAGCATGTTTCTATTTTTTACGATTGGAATTATTTAAAAAAACAGGATATCATTGTATTTCATCCTTGAGAGTGCGGCTTAATAATGTGTTCGCCGCTTCAGTTATGTTTTTACCACAATAGAGAATTTGATAAATTTGTTCTACAATGGGCATTTCTACCCCAATACGTTGCGCCAACGTATGTACTTCCTTGGTATTTAAGTACCCTTCCACAATCTGACCAATTTGTTTTTCCGCTTCTTTTATATCTATTCCTTTACCAAGAAGTATTCCAAAACGGCGATTACGCGACTGATTATCAGTACATGTCAAAACTAGATCACCTAAGCCTGTCATTCCCATAAATGTGGAAAGCTCAGCACCTATAGCCTCCCCTAAACGACTGATTTCAGCTAGTCCTCGTGTGATAAGAGCTATTCGTGCATTTGCCCCAAACCCTATGCCATCTGATATTCCTGCACCAATAGCAATAACATTTTTGACTGCTCCCCCTAATTGAACACCAATCATATCTGAACTTTTATAAACTCTAAAACTTTTGTTACAATGAAAAAGTTGCTGCAATTCTTTACCAAACTCAACATCAGAAGCAGCTATCGTCATTGCAGTAGGCCAACCAATAGCTAGTTCTTGAGCAAAAGTTGGTCCAGAAAAAACAGCTAAAGGAATTTTTTCACCTAAAATCTCACGAGCAACCTCTTGTAAGAAACGTCCGGTACCATGTTCTAAACCTTTTGTTGCCCAAATAACGCGTGAATGCTGATCTAAATAAGGCTGAATATTATACAAAACTTGATGAAATACATGGCTTGGAACAGCGATTAATATATTGTGACTTGCTGCTATTGCAGTTTCAAGCGAAGCTTCAAGTAATAAATTCTCAGGGAATTGAATATCGGGTAAATATACTTGATTACAACGTTGTTCCTGTAATTCTTTGATATGTTGAGAATTATATCCCCAAAGTAAAACATTATGACCATTACGGGCAAGAGCAATCGCTAATGCAGTACCAAAAGAACCAGCACCAATAATTGACATTGCAACGGTATTCATTAAGTTTTCTGATTATTCTCTAAATTTTTGATTTCAAGTGCATATTATTATTACAAATAACTTTAATGCCATCTTTAATATAAATCCGGTAAATCATAAAAACATTACTGCTTCGTAGCCTTTATCTTACACAACATAAAAACTTGTTTCTCACATTCTCTTTCTTTGTAGTAAATTGTATAAACATCACTTTTTGTATACTCTACAAAGAGCTATTTGTCTCAAAAATTAAAGCTTGATTAAATACCCCATGGAATTTCTCTTTTAAAATAAAAGTACATTCAAAATCATGATACTCATTCCACTGATATCTTGTACTTGCCCCCCTCTTTAATATCCTACGAATTTCTTGTAAGAGCTGATACATGACGCATCAACTCCACAGATATTTCTAACAACTACTCCACGGAAGTTTGCGTACTTAACCCCTGCCCCATAGACATTTCTGAGCCCTGTATCTTTTCTAGCTGTTTTCTTACGGATATATCTTTGTTTGATAACTGTTCAGATATTGAAGAATCATCTCTACTTGATGTTTCCGGTTCAATAACACGTCCTGAGCCACCCATCATATTATAATTCAAATGAGAAATAGCCCACCAAGTTCCTCCAATAATAACAAAAACGCAAATAGCAGCAAACCACAACGCGCTTAAATTCCATTTGGCATCTGGACCAGAATTCAAGTGCAAAAAGAAAACAATTTGTACTATAATCTGAATAATCGCCATCCCAATAAGATACGCAACCTTTGTACTAACTGCCCAACTTTCCATCATTCCATACATCACAGGAACAAAAGAACCCAAAGTGAAAAATACAGCCAGAATAAAGCCAACCAAATAGGAACCAGTACTGGGACCATGTGTTTCATTTTGCACGCTCATCACAACGCTCCTAATAAATAAACCATGGTGAAAACACCAACCCATACAATATCAAGTAAATGCCAAAAAATGGAAAGGCATGCTAAACGTGTTTTATTGTTCTGATCCAAACCATTACAACGAAGATGAAAAAACATCACAACCATCCAAAGAAGACCAACACTTACGTGAAGTCCATGTGTGCCCACCAAAGAAAAAAATGCTGACCAATAAGCAGAGAGAATCTCCCGTCCAAAAAGCTGTAAACCTGTTGCAGAATCAATACCAGCGTAAGCATTTGGATCGTAATAAAAGACCTCACCCAAAAGTTCATGAAATTCGTAAAGTTCCATACCAATGAAGCAACACCCAAATACAAAGGTAATAGCCATCCATAAACGCACACCACTGATGTTATTTTTATGTGCTTGTACCATTGTAAAACCATAAGTGACGGATGAAAACAACAAGAAAGCAGTCTCAACCAAAACAAATTTTAAATCAATAAACTCATTGCCCGCCTTACCACCACCATAAGAAGCAGAAAACACAGCAAAACTTGAAAAAAGTGTCGAAAACAGGATCAAATCTGAAAGAATATAGATCCAAAAACCAAACGTCATTACCGAACTACTATCGTGGTGATGTTCATCCACAGCACTCACATTATTCATTGTTACTGCACTCATACTGTCACTCCTTGTTCTTTAAGAACAGCTGTAAAGGCATCTTCAGTTTTTTGTACTTCTTCAGCCGGAATATAATAACCATGATGGTCACCTGTTAATGAATGACACACAAGCGTTGCAATAAAACCAATCAAGCCTACCGCAACAAGCCACCAAATATGCCAGACAAGCGCAAAACCAACAACTAATGAGAAGAATCCCGCAATAATTCCAGCCGATGTATTGGACGGCATATGAATTTTTGTAAATCCACTGGTAGGACGTTGATAACCACTTTTTTTCATATTCCAATAAGCGTCATCAGACTGTATTTTCGGAACTATTGCAAAATTGTAAGAAGGAGGCGGTGAAGAGATAGACCATTCCAGGGTCCGTGCATCACCCCAAGAATCATTTAATGTTACAGGTAAACGTCCCTTATGTTTGACACCGTACCAAATCGCCAAAACAACTTGCAGCACAAAACAAAGGATACCAAGCAAAATAATAAAAGCACCCAATGCAGCAATCATAAACATCGGTTGCCAACTAGGTTCCATGTAATGCTGGAGACGACGCGTCCCACCCATTAAACCAAGTGCGTAAACTGGGAAAAAGGCAAGGTAAAAACCAATGAACCAACACCAGAAAGATGCAATACCCAATGCCCGATTTGGTTTATAACCAAAAACTTTTGGAAACCAAAATGCAATCCCCGCTAAGTACGCAAAAACGACACCCCCAATAATTGTATGATGGAAATGCGCTACCAAAAACAACGAATTATGAAACTGCCAATCAGCAGGCACAATAGATAATAAAACCCCGGTTAATCCACCACCAACAAATGTAAAAATCATTCCCATGCACCAAAGCATTGGAGGCTCAAAGCGAATCCGCCCCTTATACATAGTTAGCAGCCAATTAAAGACTTTTACACCTGTTGGAACGGCAATAATCATTGTCGCAATACCAAAGAAAGTATTCACAGCTTCACCGCCACCCATTGTAAAGAAATGATGTCCCCAAACAAGAAGCGAAAGAATCAAAATAACCAACATGGCCCATATCATCGAAGTGTAACCAAAGAGGCGTTTTGAAGAAAAAGTTGATACAACCTCAGAAACAATTCCAAAAGCAGGAACAACCAAAACATAAACCTCAGGATGACCAAAAACCCAAACATAGTTAATCCATACCATTGGATTTCCGCCACCAACATTAGAAAAGAAATTCATACCCAAATAACGATCGCATGCCAAGAGTGCAAATGCTACAGTTAAGACAGGGTAAATAACTAAAATAAGAACATTGCTAACAAAAGCGCTCCAACAAAAAACAGGCATTCTCATCATCGTCATCCCAGGAGCACGCATTTTAATCAAAGTCGCAACGAAATTGACCGCCCCCATTGTTGTCGCTATACCAGAAAGTTGAAGCGACCATAAATAATAGTCTACCCCTGTATCTGGACTCATTTGCAATTCTGTAAAAGGTGGGTACATCAACCAACCACCACGACCAAAATTCCCAACACCTAGGGATATGTTAATTAATATTGCCCCTGCAGCTGTAATCCAGAAACCTAGATTATTTGCAAAGGGAAAAGCAACATCACGAGCACCAATTTGAAGCGGTATAAGATAATTAAAAAGACCAAATAAAATAGGCGTAGCCATGAAAAAAATCATGATAGTGCCATGCGCCGAAAAAATTTGATCAAAATGGTCAGGAGGCAAATAACCTGCAGTTTCACTCCCAAGAGCTAAAGCTTGATGTGTTCGCATCATAAGTGCGTCCGCAAAACCGCGAACAAGCATAATAATTCCAAGAACTATATACATAATGCCTATGCGTTTATGGTCAACAGTTGTAATCCAATTTCGCCATAGAATCCCCCACCACCCAAGTACCGTCAGAGCAACAACAGCAATTAAACCAACCAAAACAATCGCAATACACGTGTATAAAACGATTGGTTCATGTGCAAGTGCATGAAAAGCACCTGCCGTAGGATCTGTAAGTCTTCCAAACATTTCTCAACCCATTTCAAATGAAATTCAAGTTTAAAAGAAACCTTATGTTAAAAGGGCTCTTTCTTTACTGACGCTTTAAATAACATCAGGATCAAATACTGAACATAATGCACCCCATAGCGTCTGAGCAGCAGCACGTTTCATTAAATCCTCATTACATACCGTATTTTCATCGACACATCGATTAACAACACGATAGTAAAGCCGCTTCTCAACAGGTGCAAAATAACGAACTTCAGCATCTTTTTCCTTCGCAGCAATATCACCCATACGAGGCGCTATAGAAAGTTGACGATAAGATGCACGATCAAGCACTCGACCATTAGCCCGAGCTTTTACAATCCAATCCTCAAAGTCCTTCAAAGAAACAGAATGCCACTTAAACCGCATACCCGAAAAACCATCACCACTGTAATTTGCTGAGGTTCCTTTGAATACTCCTTGCTCTTCAGCAACCAAATGCAACTTAGCATTCATCTGCGGCATAGCGTAAAGAACAGTACCCAATTTGGGGACCCAAAAAGCATTGACAGAATTCTCTGACGTCAATTGCAATAAAACTTGACGCCCTTCAGGCGCATAAATCTCATTAATCGATGCAACACCATATTCAGGATAAATAAAAAGCCATTTCCAATCAAGAGAAACAGCATCAATCTGTAATGGCTTTCCTTCACCTACAACTTCCACTGGAAGAGGATTTGTAGGTTCAAGCTTATAAGTATAATAAGCTGTTAATGAACCTAAAACCATTACAATTACAACTGGAATACCCCACATCAATGCTTCAATTTTATTTGAATGCGCCCAATCAGGAGAATAGTCCGCTTTCATATTCGATGCACGATATTTTATAGCTAAAAATACCACACTCACCATAACTGGGATAACAACGCAAAGCATTACCACCACACAAACAACTATTAAAATGAGCTGTTGACGTGCAACATAACCTGATGGCTGCATAACATCAATTTTACAACCAGACAAAAGCAGCGCTCCCCCTAAAATCACAAGCATTTCCAATTGCCTAACAAAGCTTTTCATCTTTATTTACCCCCGTCATATGCACCAAAAATTGTCATAAATATATATATACCTCATATTGTACAGATTTGAAAATAATTATCAAGTGAATTCAATGCCTATATTACTCTTATCAAACGCTTACTCTTTATCTATCACAATTTAATTGTTTTGCAATATATTCAAGTGCAAACCAATATCCATCACCTCCACACCCAGTTATGATAGCGTCTACACCTGCAGATGTATAAGAATGGTGACGAAAAGCTTCACGCTTATAAATATAAGATAAATGAACTTCCACTTTCGGACCTGAAAACATTTTTAGGGCATCAAGAAGTACAACAGATGTATGACTGTAAGCCGCTGGGTTAATAATCAATCCAGAACTTGCCTCTATTGCCTCTTGTATCCATGCTACTAATTGCCCTTCACAGTTACTTTGATAAAAATTTATTATAATATCATTTTTTTTTGCCCATTCTCTGCATCTTTTTTCAATATCTTCTAGAGTTTCAGTTCCATAAATTTCTGGCTCACGTTGACCTAGGAAATTTAAATTAGGACCATTTAAAATCGTTATTATCTCAGACATAGCAAGCCTTTTCTTTCAAACCTATCACTTATTAAAAATATTTAGCATGTTTTTACGGCAATAAAGCTCCATCTTTAATCTCAAAGAATTCTGCGCGTCCTTTTAAGTCATCAAATAAAAGACGATCTGTTCCTGTCATAAATGTTTGTACAGCTAAATCATCTAGAACATCAAATAAAGCAGCACGTCGATGCGAATCAAGATGAGCAACCATTTCATCAAGAAGAAGAATGGGAGCTCTTTCCGACATCATACCTGTTAGACGTGCATGACACAAAACTAAACCTGTCAGCAGCGCTTTTTGTTCACCTGTTGAACAAGATGTTGCTGCTATATTTTTATCAGCATAAAAAACCTGCAAATCTGCACGATGTGGTCCTTCTAACGTTCGACCAGCAGCACGATCCATTGCGCGATTACGCCGTAATCGATCACAAAATTGCTCTTCAACTTCAGTTGCTGATATTTCACTAAGAGCTGTTTCCAAAAAACCATCAATTTGCAAAAAAGCTCGTGGAAAAGGTATCTGTGATGGCATTTGTGTAAACATATCATTTAAAAGACGAATAACATCAACACGCGACGCAGAAATAGCTGTCGCCAGTTCTGCCATCTGCTTTTCTAAAGCAGAAAACCAAGAACAATCTTCATTTCCATCTAAAAACAAACGATTACGTGCGCGCATAGCTCTATCATAATCGGCTATGCGGCGCCTATGCAAGGGATCAATCGCCAAAACCATACGATCCAAAAAACTACGGCGCTCAAGCGAAGGACCTGTAAAAAGACCATCCATAGACGGTGTTAAGACACTAATATGACAATAATCTGTTAGGCAATCACCTGATTCATTCACACCATTAATATGGACCTTTCGACTGTTATCGCTAACCTCTAAAGCTGTACCAATCTTTACTTCACCATAAAGAGCGCATTCAAGACGCGCAAATACAACAAATCCTCCACCGCCACCATCTACAAAGCTAACGTCAGAATAAGCAGCACGTCGCAAACCACGACCAGGAGAAAGAAAAGATAACGCCTCTAAAAGATTCGTCTTACCAGCACCGTTATGGCCAGTAAAAACCACATGCTGACCAGAAAAATGAATATTGAAAAAAGAATAATTGCGATAACGTAAAAGCTTCAATTGCCTCACTGCCACTTTGTGTACATGACTGGTCATGCATTGCAAAACAATTGCCCCTAAACGCGAATAGGCATCAGTACATACAGCACATCCGCATCATCATTATCACGAATCAGAGCTGGTGCTCCAGCCTCAGCGAACATAAAAACCATCTCATCGCTTGAAAGCTGCCCAGCAATGTCCAAAAGATAACGTGAATTAAATCCTATCTCAAGCGGTTCAGATGCATAAGTTACTGATAATTGATCCTCTGCACTGCCCGAATCTGGGCTATTAACAACAAGCCTTAACTGTCCATGCTTAATCGTTAATTTAACTGCACGCCCCCGATCACTTGAAATCGTTGAAACACGATCAACTGCAGAAGAAAAGTCCTGCCTATTAACAATTAATTCTTTATCATTTCCAAGAGGGATAACACGTTGATAATCTGGAAATGTTCCATCAATTAATTTTGATGTAAAAATCACAGAACCTACAGAAAAACGAATCTTTGTCTCTGAAAGCTCTATACATACATCGCTACCATTTTCTTCTGAAAGAAGTTTTTGCAATTCTCCTACAGCTTTACGGGGCACAATAACACCAGGCATTCCCTCAACTCCTGGAGGAGCCTCCATCTCAACTTGTGCCAAACGATGACCATCAGTCGCAACCAAACGCAATTTCAAAACACCATCATTAATAATATGTAAATAAATACCATTAAGATAATAACGGGTTTCTTCAGTAGAAATAGCAAATTGCGTACAATCAAGTAAATGTTTTAAGCTTGATGCCGATAGCGAAAAACGATAACCAAACTGCCCAGGAAGCGACTCTGGAAAATCTGCCTTCGGAAGACACTGAAGCTGAAAATGTGCACAACCCGAAACAACGGACATTATACCTGCTTTATTCTCATCGACCGATAATATAACCTCATTGCTATCAGGAAGTTTTCGAATGATATCATAGAGCAAATGTGCCGGAGCAGTTGTTGCTCCCGCATGTTTAATATTAACTGCAAAAGATTCCGTAACTTCTAAATCAAGGTCTGTTGCTTTTAACTGCACACGACCATTTTCTGCATCAATTAGCACATTCGATAAAATAGGAACAGTATTACGGCGCTCTACCACACGGTGAACCCGACCAAGAGACTTGAGAAATTGACTGCGATCAACTGTAATACGCATAAAAGCCCTGTATGATTTACTAAAAACTATAAGAATTGCTCAGAATTAAAATAGATCCTCTTTAAAGAATCGCCTGCTAGAGTTTATTAAACCTCTCTTAAAATGGCAAGTCACTCCTGTATAAGAAAAAATAAATCTTTTCATTAAATTCTTTAAAGTTTCTGCGAAAAAAGAAACAATAAACACTATACAGCCTGTTCTCCAATCAACCGCTTAAGCAATTCAAGTTCCTTAGCCAAGATCTGATCACCACAAACCAAATCTTCAATTTTACGCACAGCGTGTAAAACTGTTGTATGATCACGACCACCAAAACGGCGCCCAATTTCTGGCAACGAGCGAGGAGTTAATATTTTTGCTAAATACATTGCAACTTGCCGCGGCTTCACCACCGTACGTGTTCGACGATTAGATAACAAGTCCTGTTTAGAAACATTATAATGGCGTGCTACCGTACGCTGAATCTCTTCAATCCGAATGCGCTTAGGTTCACCAGGACGTGTCAAGTGACCTAATAACTCATCAATCCGCTCTAAAGATAAATTAGACTCAAAAGATTGACGAAACAAGAGCTGATTAAATGCACCTTCAATATCACGCCCCGACCCTAAAACTGTTTTCGCAATATATTCCAAGATATCATCAGAAATTGATACCATACCATCATCTTGTTGTGCCATCTTCAACCGCTGGCGCAACATTTGCAAACGCATTTCATAATCTGGTGCTTCAATTTCAAGGGCTACCCCTCCCTGAAGACGAGAGCGAACGCGAAGATCAAGCGATTCTAATTCTGCTGGTGGACGATCTGCAGCGACAACAACTTGTTTTGCACTATCAAGCAACATATTAAGCAAATGGCAAAACTCATGTTGTATCGACTTACCCTGCAAAAACTGCATATCATCAATAATCAAAAGGTCGATATCACGAAGCTGTTCTTTAAAAGAAAGAGCATCATTATCACGAATAGCTGTTGCAAAACGCCACATAAAATATTCAGCAGTTAAATAAATAACACGCGCAGACGTTAAACGCTTCAATGCAGAAGAAGCAATCGCTTGAAGCAAATGTGTTTTTCCTAAACCAACAGATGCGTGAATAAAAAGAGGATTAAAACGCAAAGCACTTTTATGCCCCTCCGCAATTGAACGCGCAGCTGCTAAAGCAACACGATTAGAAGCCCCCTCAACAAAACTCTCAAAAGTATAGCGAGAATCAAGTGGAGACCCAAAAACTCCCGTTTGAGAACTCTTAACTGAATGCTCTGCACAACTTTCAACAAAAGATGAAGTCGCCTGCTCCTCTAGCACAACAGAAGGAACACTTCTTTTACAAACGACATCTCTTGAAACGCGTTCCATACCACGAACAATAACTTCAACACGAAGAATTGCTGAATTCTCCTGTTTCCACAAATGAGTCAAAAGAGAACCATAGTGATTATTAATCCATGAACGTAAAAAAGCAGTAGGAACAGAAAGCTTTACAAGAGTATGACTATATTCAGCAAGCTTCACACGTCCAAACCAACTCGTATAAGCCTCAACACCAACCTGCACCTTTAATTGCGCCATAACACGTATAAAAGCCGCCGCACTTTCCTCCTCTGAAACAATAGAATGCCCTATAGAAGCATTTCTACAAACATCCTCATCACTCTCCGTCATCCTATTCTTTATTATGTTCTCTGCCGACAGGATATTCACCGAAACCCTTTTAAAGGAACTAGCTTTAGAGTTCAATTTATCCACCATCTTCCATCCTGATAAAAATAACATTTTGTCATGCCAAACAGCTAAAATAAATCTAGCGAAGGCAAAACGCCCTACCCCAAATAAGATTACTCATCCTCCCCTAGGATAGCCTCATCACAACCCCACTAATAAAGATGACCAATAAGATTTACTTGTACTCAATGATATGATCTACCCTTCTAAAATGGTAAACATATCCATTAACAAAACTAAAAAACCCTCAAAAAACCTCTCCAGCACAAAAGCTTCGAAAAGCCTAAATCAAAACATCTTGTATTCAACAAAATATAGAATAATGTGCTGATGTGACCCCTTCATGCTTTTTAGTCTTCATAAGAACCATACAAAACAGCAGAGGTAAAATGCAAGAGGTCAAAATAAAATCAAAAACCCCGAAAAAAATGCTTATATCAATGAGTCCTGAAAAAAATATTGATTCAATTCATTTTTTTTCTTTAAATTTACCAATAATTAAAGAATCTCTTCAGATTAAAAAAAAAAAATAAAATGCTTGACAAAAAAGACTCTGTAAAAATCCACAAAGCTTGTGGATAACCATACTCCCCCCTATAAACTTTCTCTCCTTTTTCAAGATGAGAATCATTATCGATTCTTATTTTCAATAGAAACTTTTTGAAATAATAAACAAAAAGCCAGCATCCTCATGGATACTGGCTTTATTCTCAATAAAGGAGAAAAAGCTTAAACACTAAGAGCCTTCAAACGTTTAGCTAAACGCGATACTTTCCTCGCAGCAGCATTTTTATGAAAAACCCCTTTAGAAACCGCACGCATAATTTCAGGCTCAAAATTCTTAAATGCAATCTCCGCAGATGCCTTATCGCCACCCGCTAAAGCATCATCAAACTTACGTATAAAGGTACGAACGCGTGAACGGCGGGCCCTATTAACCTGTGCGCGCGCCGCAACCTTGCGTACCGCTTTTCGAGCAGAAGGTGTATTCGCCATAAATATAATCTCTCTTTCAACGCCTTGGTAAAATGAGTCTAAAAAAAACTCTACCAATACAAATAATCCAACCCAAGCAAAACTATAAAGCTGCCTATAACTGTGTGGCTTATAGCGCAATCCCGCAGCTAACGTCAATTAGATTTTCAAAGATAGTCATAAAAAAACGACGCCAAACTCTGTGATTTGCAACTTTATAGCTTAATAATAGATATTCCTCAACAAACAAAAGAATTTAAACGACTAACTTACGCAAGACATATTGCAAAATTCCCCCATGATGCAAATAATCTAGCTCATCTTCAGTATCAATACGGCATAATAACGGAACGGTTTTTATCGTACCATCAGAAAAAGTAATTATCGCTACTGTCTTTTGACGAGGTTTCAAGTTATGAATTCCTTCAATTGTCACCTTTTCATCTCCCTTTAAGCCTAAAGATTTCCAACTTATACCTTCCTCAAAGACAAAGGGAACAATGCCCATACCAACAAGATTAGAGCGATGAATCCTTTCAAAAGACTGCACAATCACTGCTTTTATACCAAGAAGATTTGTACCTTTGGCTGCCCAATCGCGGGATGATCCATTGCCATATTCAATACCAGCAAAAACAACGAGTGGAATACCTTCTTGTTTATACGCCATTGCTGCATCGTAAATGGCTTGTTCTACCGCTGACGGATAATGAACTGTATAACCTCCTTCTCGACCATTTTCCCCTAACATGAAATTACGAATGCGAATATTGGCAAAGGTCCCACGGACCATAACTTCATGATTCCCACGACGCGTTCCATACTGATTAAAATCAGCCACTTTAATACCATGATCCATTAAATATTTTCCGGCAGGAGAAGCTGCTTTAATAGAACCAGCAGGAGAAATATGATCTGTCGTGATTTTATCACCAAATAAACCTAAAATCCGTGCATCTTTAATATCTGGTAAGATATCAGGTGTTTTCTGCATATCATCGAAATAAGGTGGATTGCGTACATAGGTGGATTGCTCATCCCAAGAATAGGTAGAGCCCGTAGGAATCTGAACTTTTTGCCAATTTTCATCTCCCTTAAAAACATCTGCATACTTTTCGGCAAAAACCTTACGCGTGACATTTTTTTCGATAAACTCCTGTATTTCTTGAGAAGTTGGCCAAATATCTCTCAAGTAAATGGGTTGACCATTCGAATCTTCACCAAGAGGTTCCTTGGTTAAATCTTTACACACCGTCCCGATGAGCGCATGTGCAACAACTAACGGTGGTGAAGCTAAATAATTCGCTTGCACATCAGGGGAAACACGCCCTTCAAAATTACGATTTCCTGAAAGAACTGCAGATGCAATTATACCATTTTCATTAATCGTTTTGGAAATAGCTGGATGCAAAGGACCAGAATTCCCAATACATGTTGTGCACCCAAATCCTACTAAGTTAAATCCTAATGCATCTAAATCTTTTTGCAGACCCGAATTTTGAAGGTAAGCTTCAACAACTTGTGAACCAGGTGCAAGAGAAGTTTTTACCCATGGTTTACTCCTGAGACCTTTTGCTACAGCATTTCGTGCCAAAAGACCCGCCGCAATAAGAACACTTGGATTCGATGTATTCGTACACGACGTAATCGCAGCGATCACCACATCACCGTGACCAAGCGTATATTCTTCACCCTCGACCTGATAACGCTTATCTTGTCCAGAAGTCTTCTTATAGTCTTCGACCAATGCTTTCTCAAAACCCTGCCCAACATTTTCCAATGCAATACGTCCTTCAGGACGTTTAGGACCAGCCATAGAAGGGACAACAGTTCCCATATCTAATTCAATTGTATCACTAAAAATGGGATGAGCCGCCATTTCGTCATGCCACATCCCTTGTGCTTTGGTGTAAGCCTCTACTAAGGCAATCCGATTTTCATCACGCCCTGTCATATTGAGATAACGCACTGTCTCCTTGTCAACTGGAAAAAAACCACACGTTGCTCCATATTCAGGTGCCATATTTCCAATCGTTGCCCGATCAGCAAGCGTCATCTGCTCCAAACCAGGACCAAAAAACTCAACAAATTTACCGACAACACCCTTCCGGCGTAGCATTTGAGTCACCGTCAATACGAGATCGGTGGCTGTTACACCTTCTTTAAGTTTACCTGTTAGACGAAAACCAATCACTTCAGGTAACAACATAGAAACAGGTTGGCCTAACATTGCTGCTTCTGCTTCAATACCACCAACACCCCAACCTAAAACCCCTAAACCATTTACCATAGTCGTATGCGAGTCAGTTCCCACACAGGTGTCAGGATAAATCGTCTCACACCCCTCTTCATTCTTCATCCATACACATTGTGCTAAATATTCTAGGTTAACCTGATGACAAATCCCTGTTCCTGGAGGAACAACGCGAAAATTTTGAAAGGCTTGCTGCCCCCATTTAAGGAAACGATAGCGTTCACCATTGCGTTCATATTCATGCTCAACGTTTTCCTTAAAAGCCATAGAATTGCCAAAAGCATCAACAATAACTGAGTGATCAATGATGAGATCAACGGGAATGAGAGGATTGATTTTTTCAGCGTTACCGCCAAGTTTAACCATAGCATCACGCATTGCAGAAAGATCAACAACTGCTGGAACTCCTGTAAAATCCTGCATAAGAACACGTGCAGGACGGTAAGCAATTTCTGCCCCAGCACTCCCTTTGTCGTTTAACCACTTAGCAACATTGAGCATATCCTCTTTTTTAACTGTGCGACCATCTTCAAATCGCAATAAATTTTCGAGAATAACTTTCATCGAAAACGGTAAACGAGAAACACCTTCAAGTCCATTCTTCTCCGCTTCGATCAAGCTATAATAAGTATATTCTTTGCCACCAACATTTAATACTCTGCGACAATTAAAGCTATCAATTTGAGTCATGACTGTCCACTCTCATACTATAACCGCCCAATCTCCAGGAATGAACAACACAAACTACGAGTCAAGGTCGCAGCTTGAGCGCAGACGCAATTACCTCCGCTATCCATTTCCCCCTCCACCCTCTCATAGGCAAATGCGGAAATCAGCGCCAGAAACCATTCTACACCAGATATTGATGTAAAGTGTTCCTTATAGAACTATTTCTAGAACTATTCTAGGTACAATTGCATAAAAAATGTGTTTTTTATTCTATAATGCAATAAAGAATGACAATAAAAACAAAATAGGCAATCACATGGTGTTATCAGGCAAAGATTTAGCCGCTTACAGAAACGAGGAAATTCTGTTTAAAGGTCTTTCTTTTTGTTTATTTTCACAGCAACTTATGACAATCACCGGCCCTAATGGTATCGGAAAGTCTACATTACTCCGAATCATTGTCGGTCTTCTTGAAGCTGCTGAAGGTCATATAATACTTAAAGACCATGATCAAATATACCCTGTTACAACTGCGTGTCATTATCTTGGTCCTCAAAATGCTATGAAACCTCGCTTATCCGTCATGGACAATTTGCAATTTTGGGCAAATTTTTACGGTCAACATTTACGCGTTGTGCATGAAGCTCTTGCCGATATTGGTCTTTCTAACCTTGAACATTTACCCTTTAACGCTCTTTCAACGGGACAACAAAGACGCGTAGCTATTGCTCGCCTTTTGCTCTCCTATCGTCCTCTTTGGATTTTAGATGAACCAATATCTGGGCTTGATAACCATGCTCAAAAACTCCTTGCTCGTATTTTTCAGCGCCATCTCAATCAAGGTGGTATGATTATCGCTGCAACTCATAATTCCCTAGGTATCCCAGAAAACCATAAAATCGCTCTGGAAAAATTTTTACCTCTCTAGGAGAAAATCAAATGAAAGCACTGTTCTGGCGTGATCTTAAACTATTATTAGCACCACAAGCCTCTTCACTAACAGGACTATTGTTTTTTATCGCTGTTGTTGTCATAACCCCCTTTGCCATTGGACCAGATCCCAAAATTCTTGCACAAATAGGACCAGGTATATTGTGGTTTGGAGCTCTTCTTGCAGAAATCCTCAATCTGAACAAACTTTTTCAAATCGATCGCGATGATGGTAATCTCGACCAATTTATCCTTTCAGGAAAAAGACAAAGTTTTACACTAATTGTCTTTACCAAATGTCTTGCCCACTGGGTAGGAACAATGCTTCCTCTTATTTTTGCTACACCTATTTTAGCCCTCATGCTCCATTTAGATGTAACAATAACTTTTACAACAATACTTACCCTTTTATGCGGAACACCAGCTATTATTTTTATCGGCGCTATAGGCGCTGCACTCGCAACCTCATTGTTGCACAGTACTCTGCTTATTTTTATCATTATCTTGCCGTGGATCATTCCAATTATGATTTTTGGTGTTTCGGCTGCTACATCCCCAATAAATCCAAATATTTCTTTTCTCACGTCCTTGGCTCTTCTCAGCGCTTTTTCACTTCTTTTGAGTCTCTTTAGTTCTTTTGTTGCTGCAATAACGCTTAAACTTTTATCAGAATAATAAAAGATGATTGCCGCATAGCAAAACTCTGACTATTATGAATTTCATGAATGAACTATCTCGTATATATAAAATCAGGTCACGCCCTGCAAGTTTCAGCCTTTTCATGAAAATAAGCAGTATCATCTTACCTTGGTTGGCCGGCATAACATTGTGTTTCCTTATCTTAGGGCTTATTCTGGTGATGGATTCCCCTAATGACTATCAACAAGGCATTACTGTTAAGATTATGTACCTGCATGTACCCTTTGCGTGGTTGTCTACATTCTGTTATGTAACGATGAGTGCAGCGGCATTAGGAAATCTGATTTGGAAATATCATCTTGCTGATGTGGCACTTAAATGTGGGGCGCCTATTGGAGCAGTTTTTACCGCCTTGGCTCTCATGACAGGAGCACTTTGGGGACGACCTACATGGGGAACGTGGTGGGTCTGGGATGCACGGTTAACATCAGTTTTAATTCTGCTTTTTATCTATCTTTCTATTATCCTGCTTGGACGTGCTTTTGACAACCAAGTAAAAGCCGCTCGCGCTACTGCAATTCTTACACTTGTTGGATTTGTTAATATTCCTGTTATTAAATTTTCCGTTAATTGGTGGAATACATTGCATCAACCAGCATCATTGTTACGTGCTGCAGGATCAGCAATCGACAATGCTATGTTATGGCCCCTTATAACAATGCTATTTTGTTTCGTCTTTATGTTTATTGCGCTCTATTTGATGGCTATGCGAAATGAAATCAATAGTCATTATATCCGAATACTTCAGATTAAAAAATCCCGTCGTGCACAACAACAGGACTCTTCATCATGCTCGACCTAAATGGCATCCAGGGCGGACTTTTAGGAAATCTATCTCAGAAAATTGATTTTTTCCTTAGCACCCTTAAACACGAGCAAATTGTTGTTTTAAGCTATGTACTTTCTGCAATATCCCTCTTATGTCTTATTGGATATATTCTTTGCAAAGCCCTATACCAAAAAAAAATTCTCCAACAGCTAAACAAAAAAGAGCTATCACAAAAAGAAAAATATAATGAAAAACATCCCTCCAAAACTTAAAAAAAATATATCTTTGCCTGTTCTGCTTGTTTTTTTTGGACCATTTGTGCTTTTTTTTCTTCTCATGGTGCTTTTTTTCAATTTTATGGATAAAAAGCACCTTCAAGATTCTTCTCATCTCTCAAATGCATTGGCTGAAAAATCTGCTCCCAATATTCATCTTCCTCTCCTTGATAAAGAAAATTATCTCAATTCAAAACAGTTTAAAGGACGTGTCACATTGGTCAATTTTTGGAGCTCTTGGTGTTTACCCTGTCGCGAAGAGCATCCTATTCTTATGAAAATTGCACAAGATAAACGTTTTGATCTGATTGGTATTAATTATAAAGATAACAAAACAAACGCTCTGCGCTTTTTAAACAGTTTTGGTAATCCTTTTAAATTTATTGGCTTTGATGTTTCAGGATATACAGCCATTGATTGGGGAATATATGGCCCCCCAGAAACCTTTCTCTTGAATAAAGAGAGCATCATTATTGCCAAACATGTTGGTCCCTTAACATGGCAAATTTATCAAAAAAAAATTCTACCAAAAATTGAACAAGCGATCATGACAGAAGAAAAATAAAATATCAAAATATTGATTTATAAATAATAATTTACCATTTCTATCTATTAAATGAAAATACCGTATATTATGAAATTTTTTAAATTTTCTATATGTTGAATCAAAAAAAACATTTAAGATAAAGACTAAAAATACCTTTTATGAATTGTCTAAACGTGAAAATAATTGGCAATATTTTAAGTTGAAAAATATAATAATGCAGGTTTGTAAAAACATAACGTTTTATTATGCTATGTATGCTATTTTATTTATACGAACCCTCATTCTTCTTAGAAAAATTTGATAAGAGCATTACCATTGTTGATTCAAAAATATGTATAAAGAAATATCTGTAGAGAAAATCTCCAAAATATGGCAAAAATTTAAGTAGTTTTCATTTTTCTTTAGCGCTTAAATATCTGTTTTGGAACTTTATTTTTGATTATTTGAACAAAACAATATTGCTATAGAAACATCGTTAGATTAGTGAAAGCAACCAGCTATTATTTTCAAAATCATATAATGTTCTGTCTCCGCTTTTTTATCTGAAATGCACATTGTTATGAGGGGACTTCACCACTATTTTCATCTTTAAAAATAACAAATCCGTTCCTTTGCAGCGTCATTTTTATATTTATTCCCATTACACTTATCTGTTCGTAATAGACTCCATAAAGTCTATATTGAATCTATACATTCTTATTCTCTCGATAATTTCCCTTATGATTATAAGTAATAAGCTTTATTGAGTCTTAATAAGATAAATTCGAGTAAGAAAATATGACTACAATCAAAAAGTCTCTATTTAACAGAGAAGATAAGTTATGAGTGCATAATCAATTTATCAATGAACATTATAAAAGAATTCATTGTAAGAAATAAACTTTTGAGATGTAAAAAGTACAAAAGAAGCTTTTTCGAGAGGAGAAAATATATTTTACAGAGAACTCTTTTTTAAGCACTCTATGACGTAATTACTGATCTCAACAGAACGATCACTCGTATACATTAAAAAAACTCTAAGACAAGAAATATTCTGGACGTTCATATGAGCTTATGCGTAAACTTTTATGACGCAAATAAAATAAGCTTTTGTTGCAATCATCATTTTTTATGAAAAATTTTTGATTATGTTTTTTTTTCTAAAAATTCTTGAGATGTAAAACTATACGTTGTTGAGCAAAATTCACACGTGACTGAAATATATTTATTTTTAACCATTTTATTGCGTTCATCAATAGAAAAACCTTCTAGGATTCCTTTAATTTTTTCGTGTGAACAAGAACATTGATCGACAAGAGAAAAAGGATTAAAAACTCTAACACCTTGTTCATGAAAAAGACGAAACAAGAGCTGTTTACTACCGACTTGGGGATCTGTTAATTCTGAACTTTCAATCGTTGCCATGAGTATTTTAGCTTCCTGCCATTGGTTATCCAATTGGGTATGGGTTTTCGTTTCTTCTCCCTTTTGATGAGGGGCATCTATTTTATGATGAAACAATTCTTGGGGTAAAAGTTGGATCAAAATACCTCCAGCTCGCCAGCTTCTCTGCGGTTTTCCTTGTTGGTCACGATTAATTAATATAGCAACAGCCAAACGGATATCGGTAGGAATTTGTTCTGATTGATCAAAATAAATACGAGAAGCTTTTTGTAAATTTGATCCATCTAATGCAACTATCCCTTGATAGGGTTGCATATGGGGACCTTGATCAATTGTAAAAGCTAAAGTGCCTTTTCCTAAAAGTGTTTCTGAAGAGATTTGATTATTGTCTATGGCTTGTTTAAGCTGTTCTTTATCAAAACGAGCGTATCCACGTAAGCTGGAAGGAGGCGAAAAATCGCACACCAACATATTAACCGGTCCATCGGAATGAGTTTGTAAAATAAATTTTCCCGTAAGCTTTAGAGAAGTTCCAAGCAGAACAGTTAAAAGTAAAGCTTCTGCTAGAAGATAAGAAACCGGTTCAGGGTATTGATGTCTTGTGAGAATAGAATTTAAAGTTTCCCCAAGTTGTACGGCACGTCCACGGATATCAAGTTCTTCAACTTGAAAAGGAATAACAGTATCATCTTCATGCAAGAAGTTGTTGTTGAGAGAGGCTTCATCTTTAGCTTGTTCACTCATAGCTTTGCCTTTTTTATATAATTTGTTGTAGAGAGGCTATTGTGGAGATAAAAACGCATTTTGTAAACACTAAGAAAGAATTGCTTTTTGAGCATGAAGACGATTTTCAGCCTCATCGAAAACAACGGAGTACAGTCCATCAATCACAGAATCAACAACTTCTTCACTACGATGAGCAGGAAGACAATGCATAAAAAGAGTATCAGGTTTTGCTAATTTCATGAGAGCTTCATTGACTTGATAAAGCTGAAAATAGAATGACTGCAAGCACAAAATTCTTGTCCCATGGAGAACCCAATGTATCGGTCATAATATAATCAGCATCTTGAGCTGCTTTTGGGGGATTATGGGTTAGTGTAAGGTGCGCTCCTCGTTTACATGCCCAATGTATAAATTTCTCTTGTGGTTCACTGCCCTTTGAAGTGGCAATACGCAAATGAAAATAAAAAAGAGCTGCGGCTTCAATTAAGGAATGGAGCACATTATTACTGTCCCCCATCCACGCAAATATTTTGCTAGAAATTGGCCCCCGATGCTCTTCATAGGTTAATATATCTGCTAGAATTTGGCAAAGATGTGTATCATCTGTAAGGGCATTAATGACAGGAATTTGTGCATATTGTGCCAATTCGAGCATACGTTGATGTTTTGTTGTTCGTAATATCACGATATCCACAAAACGGGATAAAACACGAGCTATGTCAGCTATAGTTTCACTATGACCAAGCTGCATCTCTGAACCCGTGAGCATAATTGTATCTCCCCCAAGCTGGCGCATACTGATATCGAATGAAATGCGGGTTCGTGTAAATGGTTTTTCAAAAATCATCGCAAGTGTTTTACCCATAAAAGGTTTTGAACCTTTCCCTGCTTTAAAAGATGCTTTAAGGATTTTTGCATAATCGATCAGTGCGCGTGCTATTGCTGGCATTAAAATAGATAAATCCGTGAAATGACGAAGAGTATTTGTCATGTGTGTAATATTTGTCTTTCTTTTTTGACTTCCGAAAGACAAGCTATTGCTTTTTCAATACGATACAAACTTTCATCTATTTCTTCTTCCCTAATGATAAGAGGAGGCAATAAGCGCACAACGTTGTTGTTGGCAGCAACACTTAAGAGATATTCATTTTCTAAAGCATTAACGACAAGATTTGAAGACACAACACACTGAATACCCACCATTAGGCCCATCCCCTGAACTGCGCAGATAATATCAGGATAGATATTGAGAATGTGCAAAAGTCCACTTTTTAGTTTATTCCCCATGCACTGAACATGGTTGAGAAAATTTGGCTCTAACAAAATATCAAGAACACTATTGCCTACAGCCATTCCAAGAAGATTTCCTCCAAAGGTTGAACCATGGGTCCCAAGTGTCATGCTTTTTGCAACTTTATACGTTGCAAGGCAAGCACCTAATGGAAATCCTCCTCCTAATCCTTTTGCGAGGGTAAGAATATCAGGCGAGACATCACTCCATTCATAAGCAAAAAGCTTTCCTGTTCGTCCTATACCCGTTTGGACTTCATCCAAAATCAATAACAGACCATTATCATCGCATATTTTGCGCAAAAATCTTAAATATTCATGAGAGACCGTTCGTATTCCTCCTTCTCCTTGAATAGGTTCAATAAGAATAGCGGCGGTATTTTTATTAATAGCGTTACGCAAAGCGATTTCATCACAAAAAGGTACTTGAATAAATCCACCAGCTTTAGGTCCAAAGCCTTCAAGATATTTTTCATGCCCAGTCGCAGCAAGTGCTGCAAGTGTGCGTCCATGAAATGCCCCTTCAAAAGTAATTATTTCAATGCGTTCTGAATAACCAGCAGCATAGTAATAATGACGTGCTGTTTTGAATGCGCACTCCAATGCTTCAGTGCCTGAATTGCAGAAAAAAACCTTATCCGCAAAACTATTTGCACAAAGCCGCGTGGCAAGAGCTGCTTGTTCAGGAGAATGAAAAATATTAGAAACATGCCAAAGTTTTTCGGCTTGTATTTTAAGCGTATCAACCAATTTTGGATGTGAATACCCTAATGCATTAACAGCAATGCCAGATGTGAAATCAAGATAATGTTCTCCTTTATCGGAAATAAGCCATACACCATGCCCCTGTTCAAAATGCAAATTTCGTCGTGCGAAGCATTCATAAAGTGGTTGTATAGAGACGGCATCCATCATTATTTCCTTTATATTTTAACCTTTTCAATATATATATACAAAGCGACACTACAAATAAAACAACATGGTACATTTCGTTACGGTGCTTTCAACATTTCATTACGATTAATGGTTACACCTATTGAATAGATCATTACACCAATTGAAAAAAAGTCAATGAAGGTTCTACTAATAAACATTTTGGGAAAAAGCTCTAAACAAAAGTGACAGTTTGACCTATGGTTGATTTGCAAGTTGGGGAAAACATTCTAAATAAACTCTTCAAGACGTAAAGACTCTTGTCATAGAGTGAGTGCATATTATAATTTACAAGATAATAAGCAAGATGATGTGTGTTGATTTGTAAGTCCAGAGGTTGGATGATTTTCTCATGCTCGCTTAGAGTATAAAATTTTTCATTCAGCGTAATGAAAACATTATAAAATATTTGAAGATGCAAAGGCGGAGGGCATCTTAGTGACGTAATCGGAATGGAGTGCTGGTATGGGTTGGACATGTGAACGCGTTGAGCTTCTTAAAAATCTTTGGAGTGAAGGGTTAAGTGCAAGTCAAATTGCTGCTCAATTAGGTGGGGTCAGCAGAAATGCAGTCATCGGCAAAGTACATCGATTAAAGTTGCCAGGACGTGGTAAGACAGCACAAGGAAGCGCGCGTGCGCAAAAAACTCCCGTGGGAAGCAGCCCATCATCTCCACGTGTGCGTCGTAATACATCCACGGTATCGCCAATAAACACATCATCTGTAAGTATTGAAGAAACAGCTTTAAAGACAGAATTTGTAGCGGCAGATGTAAAAGAAGTTGATATGTCCACAAAATCCAATGTAGTTGTGCCTATATCACGTCAACTTAATCTTCTACAATTGAGTGAAAATACATGTAGATGGCCGGTTGGCGATCCATTATCAGCAGATTTTCATTTTTGTGGTGCAGATTCTGATGAAAATAGCCCCTATTGTGCCTTTCATGCTAAGCTAGCATTTCAACCAATATCTGAAAGACGTCGGATAAGAGTGTAATATCCTCAATTGAATCTCGTATTCTACGCCTTCTACGCTTCGTTATTAAATTTTAATTATCGAATTATTCTAAAAAAGAAATTGGATGGAACTTTTAATGAGTGAAAAAATTTCTTCATGAAACTATTCAACAAAATTGTATCTTTTGGTGCTATTGCGCAGCTATGTGTTGTAAAGTTATATTCCTATTTATTTTCAAGATTCTCTTTAATTTAGTTGTACTGCTTTTAACACTATCCATAGCAATATCTTTTGAATAATACAGTTTCTCAATTTCTCATGTTTTTATTCTTCGTGCATTTAATAGAGTAATGCTGTGGTTTATAAAAATAATTTATCGCTTTGCAACCTGAATGAGATCCATCAATATCTCTCTCATTTTAAGCCCTCTTATATTGAATCAATCAAAATCTTTCGTTTGAGCGTCACGAGCGAGATGAAAACTGTAGAGAGTAAAAACACTTAAAGAAAAGCATGCCTCTTATAAATGCTTTCAAGTGCCAAGGGCTTCAAGGGGTGTCGTAACATTGGGAGCTGGCAAAGTGTGTGATGATGCCAGCTTGCTCTTTTATTAAACATACAGATAGGGGTGCTTAATAGATTTATCGTTATACCCTTCACGGATGCTGTCCCAAAATAGGCTTGAGAGCATTGAGAGATGTTTCTTTAAAAAAAGCCCGTGAATATATACAATCCAATGGCGTTCTATTTTGCGTGAGGGATGTGCCTCCATTAAAGAACGCGATAAACAAAAGCATGAAGCAATATGTAGAATGTAAAATAATATATTTATAATTTTTTATAAAAAATTATAAATAAGGGAATATTGTATTCAAAGCTCTTACGCAATATAAGAAAACAATAAATTATAATTATAAATCCATATTAAACCTAGAACATCACTTTCCTTTTCCCGACACAAAACGGCGCAACCAAACATAAAGCGCACCTTCTCCGCCATGCTGACGCGCTGCTTGCTCAAACGCATGGACATAATATCGAAAAGCTGGTGTTGATAACCAATACGGAACAAATCTATACAAAGCTCCATCGCTCCCAACGGATCGTCCTTTTCCTGTAATCACAAGGACATAACGCAATCCTCTCTGCTGAGAAGATCGTAGAAATTTTTTTAAGAAAAAATAAGCTTCTTCTTGCATATAACCGTGGAGATCAAGACGCGCCTCAAGAGGATAACGTCCTTGGGAAATTTTACGATGTGCAACATGATCAAAGAAATGAATCTTTTGTGCTTGTGTAACTGCCCTCTTTTCTCTTTTAATAATTGTCGAGGATTGTTGATTTTCTTGAGACAATGAAGAGATTTGAGTTACAGGCTGTTTTTTATCACTAATATTTGCAATAGTTTCTGAAGTGGAAGAGAGCCTCTTACCGTGAAGCGGTGTTATCGTACGACAAACCATCTCCCATAAAAGACGATCTTGTGAAGCCAATAAATCGCTTTTTTGTCTCCATTTACTTGAGGACATTTTAATTTCTCATAAATCATTGAATGCTTATGGAAGAAAAATAAAAAGTATTTTAATTTTCATTTTCTGTAGCAAAAAGCTTCCAGTTGGGATCTGACGATAAACTATTGCGAACAAAAGTCCAAATATCCCTGATTTCTACAATAGCATCAGGATCACCATCTATACGCTCGCCCTGTTCATTATAAGTAACAGAAATCATCTCACTGACAATACGTATCGTTAAAAACTCATCCTTTTCTTGTATTGCCGCCGCAACAAATTCAATCTTATTAATTCCAACAAAAGTGAACTCTATTCTTTCTTTATTTTTTTCTCGTTGCTCAATAGCCGTACAAAAGCTCTCAAAAACATCCTGACAAAGCAAGCTTTTAAGTTGATTGCGATCACCTTTGGCAAAAGCTGTTACAATCATTTCATAAGCAATTTGTGCACCTTTTATAAAAAATTGAGGAGAAAAATGAGGATCAATTCTATGCAATTCCCGCAAATTTTTATTCAAAACACTCCCCTCCGGTGAAATTTTATCAATTTCACTAAAGTCGTCTTTTTGTGAATTTTTCTGATGAGGGAACGAAACAATATTATCAGCCGTTTCTGCTTCAACCTGTTTTTTAGAACGACGTGAATAAGGATCAAAGGGTGGCTTTTCAAACCCAATTCGTTTCCCTAATACATTACGGAGTTGCACAAAAATAACAACCATAACAACAAGAGCTATGACAAATATAACATCAAATTCCATGGGCGCTGTCAATCTCCCTTAAGTCTCTAATAAACATTGCAGTCAATACCATTTATCAATAAATATGTAAAATAAGGAATCCTACCATTCAAATATTTTTATAGATTTTATATTAAACGGAGTGCTCTTAAGAATTTCTCCCCTACTCATCCAGAAGGAAATTTTCATGTGATAAAACTTTATTCTATAAATCCTCGTTTTTTTGTTGTTATCTTTCTTTGCATTCTTTTAATCGAGATCGCTGGTTTTATCTTTGTTGGTCAAGAAATTGGTATTTTGGCAACTTTGAGTTTGGTTATTCTCACAACCATAGTTGGGGTTGTTTTATTGCGAATTCAAGGGTTTAGCCTTTTAAAAAACATACAAACTGAACTTATCCAAGGACGCACATTAGAGAATAATATTATTAATGATATTTTTATCATGTTTAGCGCAATTTTACTTATCCTTCCTGGCTTTGTAAGTGATCTCTTGGGAATATTACTTCTTATTAAACCAATTCGCTTTTTTGTTTGGTATTTCTTTACATCATTAAAAAACAAAATGAATCCCAATACTAAAAGAAAAGATGACTCTGAAAAAATAATTGATCTTAACGCAGAAGATTACACAATTTATGATACGACAGAATCTCCATGGCGCAAAAATGATGATAACCATTGAAATGCTTAAAAAGCTGTAACAAACTAAAAAAATATTCAAGATAAAGAACGCATTTCTTGAAACCTTTTGCAAGGCATGATAACCAATTCGGTCTTTAGATCTAAAATAAATATACATATTATAATGAGAGAGGTTCGTCGTATGGCCGAAGGTGAAATGAATAACAGTGGTGGAGAGCCCGTTTTTGCTGTATTAACTCAATATTTAAAAGATTTATCATTCGAAAACCCAAGTGCTCCTCGTTCATTGCGTGCACGTGAAAAATCACCACAAATTGATATCAATATTAACGTCAATGCTAACCCAATTGGTGATGACAATTATGATGTCGTTTTGTCTCTCTCCGTCAAAGCCGATGATGAAACTGAAACCTTATTTCATGTAGAACTGATTTACGGTGGTGTTTTCCACCTTAAAAACATTCCACAAGAACATGTTATGCCCTTGGTCTTTATTGAATGTCCCCGTCTTTTATTCCCATTTGCTCGCCAAATTATATCTGATGCTACTCAAAATGGTGGTTTTCCACCTTTATGGATTGATCCTATTGATTTTGCAGCCCTTTTCCAAAAGCGTCTCGCTGAAGAACAAAAAGACAATCAAATACAGCCCTCTTAAAGAATTTATTCTTTTGCTATCATAAAGCCCCTTGATATATTATTGGTATATTAGGGGCTTTTTTCTTTTAGACGACTTTTGCGGCATGATAAGCTGCAAGCATTGCAATATTGACAACATCTGTATCGTTTCCGCTAAACGGTACAATTTGGACAGATTTTTCCAATCCAATTAAAATAGGACCCATGATGGTTGCTCCACCAAGTTCTTGTAACATTTTACTTGCAATGGAAGACGCGTGATATCCAGGCATAACCAAAATGTTAGCGGACTCTGTTAATCCCATAAATGGATATTGCTGCATCAATTTGGAATTGAGTGCTACATCAGCACTCATTTCTCCATCAAACTCAAAATCAACCTTGCGTTCATGCAAAATATTAATCGCATCCTGAATTTGTTGTGTGATCTGCCCTTTCATATAGCCAAACGTAGAAAATGCTAAAAATGCTACCCGTGGTTGATATCCAAATCCACGTACAAACGAAGCGGTTTGTTCCGCTATATCCGCAAGTTCTTCAGCATTAGGATTTTCATAAACAGCTGTATCCGTAATAAACACAGTTCGTCCACGGCAAATGGCCATTGAGATACCAATCAATCGTTCTTTTGGTTTTTCATCAATTGCACGACGTATATCGATCAGCGCTGTTTCATAATTGCGTGTTACCCCTGTAACCATTGCATCAGCATCTCCTAGTGCCACCATACACGCAGCAAAATAATTGCGATCATTATTGATACGTCGATGACAATCACGCAACAGCCAGCCTTGACGCTGCATCTTTTTATAAAGATAATTCGCATAAGCATCTGTACGGCAAGAAAGCTTAGCATTCATAATAGAAATACCTTCACGCTCCAGATCAATTCCAGCGATAACAGCCGCTTCTCTTACTTGCTCTTCACGACCAACCAAAATCGCTTGTCCTAATTTTTGATGAACATAGGAAACGGCTGCCCGCATAACTTGCTCTTCTTCACCTTCGGCAAAAACAATTTGCTTTGGCGCTTGACGAACATGGTTATAAACCCCACGCATCATCGAAGAAGTAGGATCACGTCTCGCATTCAAATCGCGCTCATAGGCCTCTAAATCATCTATGTTCTTTTGCGCAACACCGCTTTCCATTGCTGCTTTTGCTACCGCTATTGAAACAACGGTCAATAAACGCGGATCAAAAGGAACAGGGATGATATAATTAGGACCAAATTTTAATCGCTTTCCACGATAAGCTTCTGCAACGCTGTCAGGCACTTCTTCATGCGCTAAATTGGCAAGAGCCTTTGCCGCAGCAATCTTCATTTCTTCATTAATAACTCTTGCACGCACATCAAGCGCACCACGAAATATATAAGGAAAGCAGAGCACATTATTAATCTGATTTGGATAATCAGAACGTCCTGTTGCGACAATGACATCATGACGCACTTGCATAACCTCTTCCGGCGTAATTTCTGGATCGGGATTAGCCATAGCAAAAATGATCGGCTGAGGTGCCATGGATCTTACCATTTCAGGAGTAAGAGCACCTTTAGCAGAAACCCCAAAAAATATATCTGCACCTTCCATTGCTTCCATAAGCGTACGTTTATCTGTTTGAATAGCATGCGCAGATTTCCACTGATTCATTCCCTCTTTGCGACCTTCATAGACCACACCCTTTGTATCACATAATATGATATTTTCTGAACGAAAGCCCATCGCTTTAATCAGTTCAATACAAGCAATCCCTGCAGAACCAGCACCATTACAGACTAACCGCGTATTTTGCATATCGCGCCCTGTTAAAGTCAAAGCATTGAGAACACCAGCAGCAACAATAATTGCTGTACCATGTTGATCGTCGTGAAAAACAGGTATATTCATTACCTCGCGTAGGCGGCTTTCAATCATAAAGCACTCTGGCGCCTTAATGTCTTCAAGATTAATTCCACCAAAAGAAGGTTCTAAATGACGCACCAAATTGATAAAACTTTCTGTATCGTTTATATTAATTTCTAAATCAATGGAATCAATATCAGCAAAACGCTTAAACAGCACTGCTTTGCCTTCCATAACCGGCTTAGAGGCAAGAGCACCTAAGTTACCTAACCCTAAAATAGCTGTACCATTTGAAATAACAGCAACAAGATTGCCTTTTGCTGTATAATCATAAGCTAGTGCTGGATTTTGAGCAATTGCCTTAACTGGAACTGCAACACCTGGTGAATAAGCAAGTGCTAAATCATGCTGTGTTGCCATAGACTTTGTTGCAACAATCTCAAGCTTTCCTGGTCGACCACGACTATGAAAATCTAGAGCTTCTCGTTCGCTCGCACTGTAAACAGTTTGAGATATTTTATGATCCTGCTCACTCTCTTTCATCTCACTTTATTTTCTCCAAAAACAATGTAAATTTTGCTTGATAATGCATATAGTCATTAAATTTGATTCATATATTAGAAATCGCTATTCTTGCCTTAGCAAATCTGATGATGCGTTGCAATTTAGAGATAAATAGATATTGAAGTAAACAAAAAAGAGTAAGAACTTCACTTAAAGAAAACAAGCCTCGTACAAATGGATAAAAAAAACAACCATAAAAATAATTTAATTCCACAGCCGGCCTCCTCATCTGCTTCCCCTCAAGAACGTCTGACACCTATGATGGAGCAGTACATAGAAATCAAAGCCGTCCATCATGATTCCCTTCTCTTTTACCGAATGGGAGATTTTTATGAATTATTTTTTAATGATGCGATTGAAGCTGCTCAGGCTTTAGGAATCACACTCACAGCACGCGGAAAACATTTAGGACAAGATATTCCTATGTGCGGTGTTCCCGTTCATGCTGCTGATGATTATTTACAAAAACTGATTGCTTGTGGTTACCGAGTTGCTGTTTGTGAACAAATAGAAGATCCCGCTGAAGCAAAAAAACGTGGCTCAAAATCTGTTGTTCGGCGTGATGTTGTTCGCCTTGTAACACCTGGAACGATAACAGAAGAAAAACTCCTTGATCCAACACGCGCAAATTATTTGATGACACTTTCCCGTATAAAAACTAGCGATGGAGAAGAATTTGCTCTTTCTTGGATTGATATCTCAACAGGTATATTTCGTGTAATAGAAAGCCGCCAAGAAAAACTTTTAGCAGATATTATGCGTGTGGATCCACAAGAAATCATTGTTGCTGATTCATTTTTTCATGATAAATCTCACAAATCACTTTTTAATGTTCTTGATCGTATCGTTTCACCTCAACCTGCTTGTCTCTTTGATGCACTGACCGCTGAACGCGATATTTGCAATTATTTTAAACTCTCAACTCTTGAAGGCGTTGCCGATTATTCACGTTCCGAACTCTCTGCAATTGTAGCTGCTATTCGTTATATCGAAAAAACACAAATCACGCATCGTCCTCCCCTCATGCAGCCTGAGCGCCAAAATGAAAGTGCGACTCTTTTTATTGATGCCGCAACCAGATTAAGCCTTGAACTTATTCGTACAACATCAGGTCAACGGGATGGAAGTTTATTAAAAGCTATTGATCGCACTGTAACCGGAGGAGGATCACGCCTTCTTATCGATCGCCTTATTGCTCCCCTCACTACTCCTTCAGCTATTGATACGCGTTTGGATTCTATCGATTTTTTTCTACGTAATCCTTCTCTTGCAGAAGCGATAAAGCTTATTTTAAAAGGGGGACCAGATATGCCCCGCGCCGTTTCACGTTTGGCTCTTGGACGAGGAGGTCCCCGTGATATAGCGACAATCCAGCGCGGCTTTGGAATCATTCGTGAATTACATCAACTTCTTAATAATGAGCTTCTACCTCAAGAAATAAGTGATGTACAACAAGTGTTCTCAAACTTACCCACAGCGTTATACTTTCATTTAGAACAAGCATTAGCTGATGATCTCCCACTCCTTAAACGTGATGGTGGTTTTATTCGTTCCAATTATCATAAAGAGCTTGATGAAATGCGTGCTTTACGTGATGAATCGCGCCGTGTCATTGCTGAACTTCAAGCGCAATATGCTCAAGAAACAGATATTAAGACGCTTAAAATAAAGCATAATAATATTCTAGGTTATTTCATTGAAGTAACCAGTACACAAGCATCTGCTCTTACAAATAATCCACAAGCTAAAGCACGTTTTATTCATCGGCAAACAATGGCAAACGCTATGCGTTTTACAACAACAGAGCTTGCTGACCTTGAAAGCCGTATTGCCCATGCTGCCAATCACGCATTGACACTTGAACTAGAGATTTTTGATATTCTCGTTCAGGAAATTACCGAACAAGTTGATTTTATTCGTAAAGCCTCTGAAGCACTTGCTATTTTAGATGTCTCTGTCGCCTTAGCATATCTTGCTGAAGAACAAGGATATTGCCGCCCTAAAATTGATCTTTCACTTACCTTTCATATCACAGCAGGACGCCATCCTGTCGTCGAGCAAGCACTCCGCAAACAAGCAGCTGAACCTTTTATTGCCAATAATTGTGATCTCTCTGTGCAAGAAAATCAGCAATATGCAGCAATCTGGCTGTTGACAGGGCCTAATATGGGAGGAAAATCAACTTTTTTGCGGCAAAATGCTCTCATTGCTATTATGGCGCAAATGGGATCCTTCGTTCCAGCAACTTCAGCACATATTGGTGTCGTTGATCGCCTGTTTAGTCGTGTCGGGGCTTCCGATGATCTGGCACGGGGACGCTCAACCTTTATGATGGAAATGGTTGAAACAGCAACGATTCTCAATCATGCTAGCCACCATTCCCTTGTTATTCTAGATGAAATAGGACGTGGGACATCAACCTTTGATGGACTTTCTATTGCCTGGGCTGCTGTTGAATATCTCCATGAAGTTAACCATTGTCGTGCTATTCTGGCTACCCATTTTCATGAAATGACTGCTCTTACCGAAAAACTTGACAGACTGCATAATGTAACCATGAAAGTCAAAAATTGGGATGGTGATGTAGTTTTTCTTCATGAGGTCACACCAGGAGCTGCTGACCGTTCCTATGGTGTACAAGTCGCAAAGCTTGCTGGACTTCCCCCAACCGTTATTACACGAGCAACAGATGTACTCCATCAATTAGAACAAGGTGAAATGGCTGGAAAAGGACATAAACTCATTGATGATTTACCACTCTTTTCTCTTAAAGCAACATCTCCCGTCAATGAAGCAAGAAACAAACATTGTGTACTTCACGAAGCTTTAAAAAATATCCATCCCGATGAACTCTCTCCTAAACAAGCTTTAGAAGCAATTTACCACCTCAAAAAGCTTGAAAAGAGTAACCCTTTATAGAAAAAAGATGTTATTTTTTATTAAAAAGCTTCCTTAATAGAAGAAAGTATCCCTTTTTGATATGCCACAGCACAAACTTTTGTTTACCGTATTCCCATCGCTTTTCTACACAATATATTTTGATAAGTGTAATGCATATAGAAGCAAAATCCTATGCATTTATATTTCATATTTCCTTAAATCAATATTGGCTCTTATACACAAAATTGGTCAATATCAACTATTTTTACAAGATAGTCGTTTTTTGTAAAGATTGTCATGAAATCTCCTCCACCTTGCAAATATGTAATATTTAATGAATTATGCTTTTTCACGATCAATATTATCGTTATCATAGCAACAGTTTTAGTTTAAAGCTGTCAGTGTTTGGATATCACCTCATTTTATATAATAAATTCATGGATAATGGGTCTCACATTTTCTTCACATTTTAAGTTATAAAGAGCTCTTTTACTGTTTTCATATGAAGCATATAATCAGATATATCACAGTAGCATTTTATTTTCCTAAACATCATTTGAACTCCTTTCTGCACCTCAAAGGATAAAGATTTTCATTCGAAGTCTGCAAACAGACTAGATTCTAACAGACGTACCTTGACTTCCTAGTCATCTGATTCACTTAAACTCAAAGCTTGACAAACAAGTCTAAGAATATTCACACACACTAAAAAACACTTAATATATTAAGAAGGATGCCGTACATTAAAGCCCTAAATGACAGTATTTTACGGTACAACAAGATAATGCCACCAATACAATAAATATCTTTCATAAATATGAGAACAGGAAATCGTAATTTCGTATAAAACTGGAATATGATATGAAAAATAATCATATCATATTTATCTTTATCTATCTTACATAGTTGCTACAATAAACAATCCGCAGCAGCTTTTAGTTATATTGATAGCTTTTTAATCATACTTATTATGACTTGAAATATTCTGATAAGTTCATAAACTCATAAAATAATTAGCTTAGAATATCGTGCAAAAGGTGCAAAAAACAGAATACTATCTCTCTTTTTAAGATACTTCATTCATCTCATCAAATATTACGTACTGCACCCTTTGCAGCAGATGTGGTCATCGCTGCATAGGCTTTGAGAGCCTTTGAAATTTTACGCTGACGCTTCTCAATCGGTTGCCAAGCGCCTTTTCCTTTTGCTTTCATCTTAGCACGGCGCCGCTTCATCTCAACGTCATCCACAAACATATGAATTCTACGATTTGGAATATCAATTTCTATGATATCCCCCTCCTCCACTAACGCAATTTCTCCTCCTTCAGCAGCTTCTGGTGAAATATGTCCTATCGAGAGCCCTGAACTTCCCCCTGAAAAACGTCCATCCGTAACAAGTGCACAAACCTTGCCCAATCCTTTAGATTTGAGATAACTTGTTGGATAAAGCATTTCTTGCATTCCAGGTCCACCACGTGGACCTTCATAACGGATTAAAACGACTTCACCTGTTTTAATCTTATCAGTTAATATAGCTGAAACCGCTGAATCTTGGCTTTCAAAAATTCTTGTCGGACCTTTAAAAGTTAAAATTGATTGATCAACGCCTGCTGTTTTTACAATGCAGCCATCTTTTGCAAGATTTCCATAAAGAACTGCCAATCCTCCATCTTGTGAATATGCATGTTCTCTATCGCGAATCACACCTTTTTCACGATCAAGATCAAGGGTCTCATAGCGACAAGATTGGCTAAAAGCTGTCTGTGTTGGAATACCACCAGGAGCAGCACGATAAAATGCACGAACTGTTGGTTCATTAGTTTGTTTTACATCCCAATGGTAAAGAGCTTCTTGCATCGTTTTTGCGTGAACCGTATAAGTTGACGTATCAATGAGTCCCGCCGCATCCAGTTCGCCTAAAAGCCCCATAATACCACCAGCGCGATGAACATCTTCCATATGTACATTCGCAACAGCAGGAGCAACCTTACATAAAACCGGAACACGACGTGAAAGATGATCAATATCCGTCATGGTAAAATCCACCTCACATTCTTGCGCCGCGGCTAAAAGATGCAGTACTGTATTGGTTGATCCCCCCATGGCAATATCAACGGTCATTGCATTTTCAAAAGCCTTGCGTGAAGCAATAGAACGCGGCAAAACTGTTTCATCATCTTTTTCATAATAACGTTTAACCAATGCAACAATCTGTTTTCCAGCTTCTTCAAAAAGCATCCGTCGATCTGCATGTGTTGCTAACATTGATCCATTTCCGGGAAGCGAAAGCCCCAATGCTTCCGTTAAGCAATTCATGGAGTTGGCCGTAAACATTCCTGAACAAGAACCACATGTAGGACAAGCAGCACGCTCCATTTCAGCAACTTCTTCTTCTGAGTTCTGTTCTGAAGCCGCTGCAACCATGGCATCGACCAAATCAACTTTTAGATCTCGATCCTTCCATTTAATCTTACCTGCTTCCATAGGACCACCTGAAACAAAGATTGTCGGAATATTCAACCGTAAAGCAGCCATTAACATACCAGGCGTAATTTTGTCACAATTAGAAATACAGACAAGTGCATCCGCACAATGTGCATTAACCATATATTCTACAGAATCAGCAATAATTTCACGTGAGGGCAAAGAATAGAGCATTCCATCGTGCCCCATCGCAATTCCATCATCTACAGCAATGGTATTAAATTCTTTCGCAACACCACCGGCAACTGCTATCTGTTGTGCGACTAATTGCCCAAGATCTTTTAAATGGACATGCCCTGGTACAAATTGTGTAAAAGAATTCGCAATCGCAATAATGGGTTTACCAAAATCTGTATCTTTCATCCCTGTTGCACGCCAAAGCCCGCGGGCTCCTGCCATATTACGCCCGTGTGTCGATACTCTTGAACGGTAAGAAGGCATTGTTTTTTCCCCTCAAATAATTCCATTTTTCTTGTTGTGCTGTAACTTCATTATAAAAACAAGAGCTTTAATATTCAAAAGAGAAAAATATCTTGTTGAAGCAGTTGAAGCACAAAGTTAAAAACTCTGCATAAACTTTTTCGTAAAGCTTTTGTTTTTTTATTACCTGTTAATCAACATCTAATCCCTGTGCAATTCCACGTTTGAGACAAATATCAAAACGTTTCAATGTGGTACGAACTGTTCCAGATTTTTATATGCCAGATTGGGTCAATATTTTGGTCAATATATTGTATCTATCTGTTTGCGTAACTTCCGGAACAAGAAGACAGCCTAATTTGGAAAGAATATAAAGGCATCATGGTCAAAATCTATCATCTCCTTACAATTCAGCTTTACATTTTTCAAAAGCATTCATAGCAATATCTTTTAAATAATGATGACGCATTATCTCATGCTTTTGTTTTTACACTCTTCAATGGAGTTACTACCCTCAGGAAGAACAGAACACCCCAAACAAAATACATTTGTATAGCCTTCATATACTCATTTTAAAGAAACATCTTTCAATGCACTCGAGCCCATTCCACGATAGCGCCCATGAATGGTATAACAGCCCCCGTGAATAATATAAATCTATAGAGGACATCTTCACACTTATGAAGAAGCAAACTGACACCATCATACATTTTTCTTATCCCCAATATTGCGAACGTCCTTGGTAAGTAAGACAATTCACAAGACATATTTTTATCCCTTTCTTCAAGTGTCTTTTATCCACACAACTCTCCCTGCTTATGACATACAAGTAAATGACTTTAATTGTTGCAATATAAGAGGATCTCACATGAGAGAACCTTACGATATTCAGGACTCTCATTCCAGTTGTAAAAAATTAATTATGAACATAAATCAATACTTATCTGATTATAACTCACATTACACCCTTTACGAAAAAACAGATAGAATTTATTAAAGAGTACAGCTTCTTCTCGTAAGGTAATCTAGTGCAGAGTTACAATTTGTAGTTCATGCTCATTAGCTCCAGCAAGGGCGATAGAACGCTCATCGGATAAAATGATAGGATAACCTGTTTCACCAAAGAGAGCCCATATCGTAATGCCTGGAGTCATTGGTGGAAGATCTGGAAAGTTTTTAGCCAGATCATCTGTACAAACTTTTTTTAAATAGGCAATCTGTCCTGCATCAGAGTAGGATGTGTTCTGAAACGACAAGTTTTGTTTATGTTCTCCCATTTCACTGTTCCTTTACGCCTTAACTTTTATGACTCACCACTACTGACTTTAATTGGAATCTGTTTTACTTCTTTTTTTAATTTCGGTTGATACAGACTAATTGATAAAAGACCATTTTTCAACTCTGCATTTGTAACATGCATCCCTTCCGCGAGAACAAAGGTTCTCTGGAATTGCCGCGCAGCTATACCACGATATAAATATTGATGATTTTGGTTGTCTGTTTGTTTACCATGAATAACCAATTGATTATCATCGAGCAAAATATTAAGATGGTTAATCTTAAATCCAGCAACAGCCAAAGTTATCCGGATATGATTTGCATCATCATTTTTATGCAAACGTTCAATGTTATAGGCTGGGTAAGCCTCATCAGCTTTACCGATACGTTGCAATATTTTTTCTACGGTTTCAAACCCTAAAAGAAAGGGATTGGAGAAAGGTGTCACATGTGTCATTCATGAGTATCCTCTTTAAAACGGCTTTACTTAACCAAACTCTATAAAAGTGTTCGCTGCATTCCTCTCATATGGCGAGCGTGAATAATAACTTCAAGAGAAAAGATTTAAGAGTGTTCAATGCCTCAAAGTACCATAAAATTGTCAAAAGTGCGAAATTTATCTGGTATATTATATAATGAAAATGAAATTGCAGAAATATTTCGCCGTTTTTCTGTGCAACGCCCAGCGCCTAAGAGTGATCTTATCTATATAAATACTTTTACACTTTTAGTTGCCGTTGTGCTTTCGGCTCAAGCGACAGATGGAAGCGTTAATAAAGCGACAAAAGAATTATTTTGCCTTGCTGATCAACCGGAAAAAATGGTTGCATTAGGAGAAGAAGAAATAGCAAATCATATCCGTTCAATTGGCCTTTGGCGTGCAAAAGCACGTAATGTTTATGCGCTTTGCAACTGTTTAATTGATTATTATGGCGGTCAAGTACCCGATACGCGTGAAGCACTCATGGCCCTTCCTGGAGTGGGGCGCAAAACCGCTAATGTGGTCTTGAATGTTGCTTTTGGTCAGCCTACATTGGCAGTAGATACACATATTTTTCGCTTAAGCAATCGTCTTGGTTTGGCGCCTGGCAAAACACCAGAAATTGTTGAGAAAAAATTATTAAAGATTATACCGGTTCATTATATTCGCCATGCGCATCATTGGCTGATTTTACATGGTCGCTATATTTGTCAAGCCCGTAAACCACAATGTACGCAATGCATTATTGCCGATTTATGTAAAGCAGCCATCAAAACAAATGCAATTCCAGCACCTTTGGTTGAGCTTCAAGGCAATGGAGCGCCGATTTTTTTGTAATACGGTCTTGCTATTTTGTGTATACTAGCTTATGAAAACGTCTTTAAGAGCCGCCCGGCAGGGCATGCCGTGGCTGTTTAAATGCTTGTTCAAGCGTTGGTCCGCTTGAGTGAATAAAATGTTTGATTGAATAAATTAATGTACGGAGTAGCAAAATGCCCAAGATGAAGACCAAATCATCCGCTAAAAAGCGGTTTAAAATCACTGCGTCAGGCAAAATTAAAGTAGCAGCTGCCGGTAAGCGCCACGGCATGATTAAGCGTTCGAATAAATTTATTCGCGATGCACGTGGAACAATGGTTTTGTGTGAACAAGATGCTAAAAAAGTCATTCAGCATTATTTGCCGAATGGTATTTAAACCTTACGCTTTTGATTTTGAGGAGATTATAATATGGCTCGTGTGAAAAGAGGTGTGACAGCACACGCTAAGCACAAAAAAGTTCTTAAACAGGCTGAAGGTTTTTACGGTCGTCGTAAAAATACCATTCGTGCAGCTAAAGCAGCGGTTGATCGTTCAAAGCAATACGCTTATCGTGATCGCAAAAATAGGAAACGTACTTTCCGTGCTTTGTGGATTCAGAGAATTAATGCGGCTGTTCGCGCAGAAGGTTTAACTTATGGACGTTTTATTGATGGCTTATCAAAAGCCGGTATTGAGGTTGATCGTAAGGTTCTTTCAGATATAGCAATCCATGAGGCAGAAGCATTTTCTGCTTTAGTAGCTTCGGCAAAAAAAGCTTTAGAATATTTAAAAGATACGACACCTAATGCTTTCGAAGGCGCTGTCAAATAAGCCAGTCGTGTTCTCTTAAAGCATTCATTTATTCGAGGTCCCGTGCTGGCTGTTGCGAGTGCGGGTTTTTTCATTAAAAAAATAGGCAAAAATATGAACGATATTGAGCGTCTGGAACAAGAAATTTGTTTAGCCTTAGAGGCAGCGGATGATGAACAGGCACTTGAAGCAGTGCGTATTGCAGCATTGGGTAAAAAAGGTATAATTTCTGAAAAATTAAAAGCATTAGGGAAGATGGATGCTAGCGAGCGCCATAAAGTTGGACCAGTTCTTAATGGATTAAAAAATCGCATTTTAGAATTATGGGCACAAAAGCGTGATCTTCTGAAAAGACAGGCAATAGATGCCCGTCTTTCTCGTGAAACAGTTGATGTTACCTTGCCTGTTCGCTCTTCACCTATAGAACGGGGACGCATTCATCCTATTTCACAAGTGATTGAGGAAATTATTGCCATTTATACAAAGTTGGGTTTTTCTCTTGCAGAGGGACCTGATATTGAAACAGATTATTATAATTTTACGGCATTGAATTTTCCTGAAGGGCATCCAGCGCGTGAAATGCATGATACCTTCTTTTTTGATGTTGATAAAATGGGAGAACGAAAATTATTGCGAACCCATACATCACCCGTACAAATTCGTACACTAGAAAAACAAAAAGCACCGATACGAATCATTATTCCTGGAAAAACTTACCGCATGGATTCGGATGCAACACATTCTCCCATGTTTCATCAGGTAGAAGGTCTTGTTATCGATAAAACCTCCACCATTGCCCATATGATGTGGCTACATGAAACCTTTTGTAAAGAATTTTTTGAAGTTCCTTCTGTAAAAATGCGTTTTCGTCCCTCTTTTTTCCCTTTTACCGAACCATCTATGGAAGTGGATATTCAATGTGATCGTTCTGGTTCAGAAGTAAAGTTCGGAGAAGGACAGGATTGGTTGGAAATTTTAGGATGCGGAATGGTGCATCCCCAGGTTTTGAAAAATGTTGGTTTAGATCCCGATGAATATCAAGGTTTTGCATGGGGCATGGGCATTGATCGTGTTGCCATGTTGAAATACGGTATGCCTGATTTGCGGGCTTTTTTTGATGCTGACCTGCGTTGGTTAGACCATTATGGCTTTCGTTGCTTTGATATGCCTGCTTTTTTTCCTAATAAAAACGTGTGATCTTAGTCATCGCTTTCATGTGAGGTTTTAAAATGAAGTTTACATTGTCGTGGTTAAAAGATCACTTAGAAACAAATGCATCTTTGAATGAAATTTGTGAAAAATTAACCGCTATCGGTCTTGAGGTTGATCACGTTGATGATCGGTCTTCTTTAAAAGGTTTTATGATTGCAAGAGTTTTAACAGCAATAAAACATCCTGATGCCGATAAACTTCAAATTTTATCAGTGGATACAGGAACTGCTACACCTGTTCAAGTTGTTTGTGGAGCACCAAATGCACGAGCAGGTCTTGTAGGTGTTCTGGCACTACCAGGCACTTATATCCCAGGACTTGATGTGACATTATCTGTAGGAAAAATCCGCGGGGTTGAAAGTTTTGGGATGATGTGTTCGCAAGCGGAGCTTGAATTATCAAATGAACATGAGGGAATTATCGAACTTCCAGAAGATGCACCTATTGGAGATTCATTTGCAGCTTATGCTGGTTTAGGTGATCCGATCATTGATATTGGTTTAACCCCCAATCGTTCCGATTGTACAGGTGTTCGCGGTATTGCCCGTGATCTTTCTGCCACTGGAATGGGAAAATTAAAAGAATTATCTTTGTCAAAATTTGAGCCTTCTTTTGAAACACCTCTCGATGTTTCATTAGATTTTTCGCAAGGTTCATCATTATGTTTAGGTTTCGCTTGGCGTGAAGTACGCAATGTTCAAAATGGCGAATCACCACAGTGGATGCAACAGCGTTTGAATGCAATTGGTTTGAGACCGATTAATGCGCTTGTTGATATGACCAATTACATCAGTTTTGACCTTGGTCGTCCACTCCATGTTTTTGATGCAGATAAAATTAAAGGTAATTTGTGTGTACGTTGCGCGCGTGAGGGAGAGCAGCTTCAAGCACTGAACGGAAAAATCTATCATCTGGGCGCTAAGAATTGTGTCATTGCAGATGATGAGGGGGTTGTTTCGATTGCCGGTATCATGGGCGGTGAAAGAACGAGTTGTGATGAAACAACACATCGCGTTATTATTGAATCGGCGCTTTGGGATGCGCGAAGCATTGCACAAACAGGAAGAGCATTAGGTCTTATCAGTGATGCACGTTATCGATTTGAACGAGGTGTTGACCCGGCTTTTATAGAAACAGGACTTGAGATTGCAACAGAATTGGTCTTACGTCTTTGTGGTGGTGAAGTATCTAAAAAGAGGATCGTTGGCTATCAGCAACAAGAAATCAAACAGATCGCTTTTCCTTTTTCTGAAATTAAACGTTTAACAAATTTGGAAATAGAGCCTGAAAAAGTCATCTCTATTTTAACAAAACTTGGATTTTTTGTTGAAGGAAAAGGAGATGTTATTACGGTAAAAGTACCATCATGGCGCCCTGATATTATGGGTAAAGCCGATTTGGTGGAAGAGGTTATGAGAATTTATGGGTTAGATAAAATTAAACCTATTCCTTTGGAAAACTTTGCAGAAGGAAAAGATCAAATTTTAACATGCGCACAAATTCGTTCACGTGCTACACGTTTGGCTCTAGTGCAACGTGGTATGAAAGAAGCGGTAACATGGTCTTTTATTTCTGAAAATCAAGCTCTTGCTTTTGGAGGAGGTCAAGAAGAGCTTAAATTAGTTAATCCTATTGCTGCTGATATGTCAATGATGCGTCCTTCCCTTTTACCTGGTTTGATTATAGCGGCACAGAGAAATGCTGATCGGGGTTTTTCCGATCTTGCTTTGTTTGAAGTTTCCAGTATTTATGAAAGCGATACCCCTGATAAACAGCACCGTGTTGTTAGTGGGATTCGTCGCGGAACAGAGCAATTTAAAGGGGCTGGGCGTTTTTGGAATGGAAATGCAACCGTCGTTGATGTTTTTGATGCCAAAGCAGATGCTTTAGCTATTTTAGAAGCATGCAATATGGATATTAGGAAAGTGCAGATTGAAGTTGGAGCGCCCGATTGGTATCATCCTGGTCGTTCAGGTGTCATAAAACTTGGATCAAAGATTATTCTTGGTTTTTTTGGTGTTTTTCATCCTGCTACATTAGAAAAGTTAGATGTCAGTGGCCCTTTATGCGGCTTTGAAATTTTTCTAGACCGAATTCCAGAATCAAAGAAAAAAACGACCAAAAGCCGTCCTCCTTTGAAACTCTCACCTTTTCAAATGGTGCAACGTGATTTTGCCTTTATAGCGGATAAAACTGTTGCCTCTTCTCTTATTATTCGTGCGGCAAGTGGAGCCGATAAAAAACTTATTCATTCAGTGCAGGTTTTTGATATTTTTGAAGATTTAAGCTTTGGTGAAGATAAAAAATCTGTTGCGATTGAAGTAACTATTCAGCCCATAGAACGGACTCTAACAGATGAAGACTTAGAAAAGCTCGCCTTAAAGATCGTGGATAATGTTACCAAAATGACAGGTGCATATTTGCGCTACTGAGTATTCTTATTTTTTATGAGATATTTTATATGAAGTGGGAGCATTTTTGAGTGCTTCCTTTTGGTTTGGCATTCAAGAACTATAAAGCTTCTTGAAAGCGAAGCTCCTTACCAAAACAAGCTGCTTAAATCATTAATTTTTTCAATATGAAAAAAGTTGTTTTTAAACATCTTGAAAAGTTATTTTTTCTCTTAATCCTTCATTGCAAATGTAAAGGATAACTGCTATTGCTAAATGATAATGCAAATTATTTGCAATAAAAAAAGGCATATAAAGGAAAGAGAGAATCAATGAACGTAAGAACGTTTTTCACCATAGTTTTTGCAAGTGTTATGTTTTTTACACCCAATTTTGCTTTGTGTGTTGGTAAATTTAAAGCTGTTACAACATTCACTATCATTGCTGATATGGCACGCAATGTAGCGGGTGATGCCGCTGATGTTGAATCCATTACAAAACCAGGTGCGGAAATTCATGAATATCAACCCACCCCACGCGATCTTATGCGTGCTCAGGGAGCTAACCTTGTATTGTGGAATGGATTAGAGTTAGAGCTTTGGTTTGAAAAGTTTTTTCAAAATATCAAGGATGTTCCAAGTGTTGTTGTTTCAAAAGGTATTGTACCCATTAAAATTGGTGAGGGCCCCTTTAGCGGTAAACCCAATCCTCATGCGTGGATGTCACCGACCTCTGCTTTGATTTACGTCGATAATATTCGCGATGCTTTTGTAAAATATGATCCTGAACATGCTGCTATTTATAAAGAGAATGCTGAAATTTATAAACAGAAAATTCGTGCAACGATTGATCCAATTAAGGCTGAATTAAAAGCCGTACCGCAAGATAAACGTTGGCTTGTGACCAGTGAGGGAGCTTTTAGCTATTTGGCGCGTGATTTTGATCTAAAAGAACTTTATTTATGGCCCATTAATGCTGACCAACAAGGAACACCACAGCAAGTCAAGCATGTTATTGATATGGTTCGCAAATACAATATTCATGCAGTTTTTTCTGAAAGCACTATTTCCCCTGCGCCTGCTAAGCAGGTTGCCAGAGAAACAGGGGCTAAATACGGTGGTGTTCTTTATGTTGATTCTTTAAGTGAGAAAAATGGTGAGGTACCCACTTATATTGATTTATTACGTGTCACGAGTGGGCGTATTAGCAATGCTTTATTAGAGGGAGTAAAAAGCCAATGACGGAATGTGGAATATTTGCCCAAGGAGTAACGGTAACTTATCGTAATGGACATACAGCTTTACGCGAAGTAAATTTTGAAAGTCCAAAGGGTTCTATTACGGCATTAGTTGGTGTTAATGGATCCGGTAAGTCAACGTTATTTAAAGCGATTATGGGATTTGTACGCCCCTCAAAGGGAAAAATTCGTATGTTTGATTTGCCCGTTGATATAGCTTTGAAAAAAAACCTCATTGCTTATGTTCCTCAAAGTGAAGATGTTGATTGGGATTTTCCTGTCTTGGTTGAAGATGTTGTATTGATGGGGCGGTATGGTCATATGAATTTCTTTCGCTATGCCCGTACACAAGATTATGAAGCCGTTCGTATTGCCTTAGAACGCGTTGATATGTTGGCTTTTGCCAAGCGCCAAATTGGAGAACTTTCTGGTGGGCAGAAAAAGCGTGTTTTCCTAGCGCGCGCTCTTGCACAAAAAGCAAAAGCTATTCTGTTAGATGAGCCGTTTACAGGGGTTGACGTTACAACAGAAGATAAAATCATTGCTTTGTTACAAGATCTTCGTAAAGAAGGAGCAGTGATCTTGGTTTCAACTCACAATTTGGGTTCTGTTCGCGAATTTTGTGATCATACAGTTTTAATAAAAGGAACCGTTTTAGCTTCTGGGTTAACAGAAAAAATCTTTACAAAGGAAAATCTGGAGAAAACTTTTGGAGGGTCTTTGCACCACCATATTTTTGATCTTCAAAGCACAAAAAAAAATGATGTTTTCATGGGAAGAAAGCAGTCTGCAGTTTGTGAAGATATTGAAAGAGTGGAGCACGTTGCATGATTTCTTGGTTGCTTGAGCCACTGAGCTATCAATATATGGTGAATGCAATGTGGGTTTCTGGGTTAGTTGGGTGTGTTTGTGCCTTTCTTTCGGCTTTTTTGATGTTAAAAGGTTGGTCATTGATTGGTGATGCTCTTTCCCATTCGATTGTTCCTGGTGTAGCAGGAGCTTATCTTTTAGGGTTACCTTTTTCACTCGGCGCTTTTTTTTCTGGTGGTCTTGCAGCAGCAGCAATGCTCTTTTTTAACCACCGGACAAAGCTTAAAGAAGATACCATTATTGGGCTCATTTTTTCTTCCTTTTTTGCCTTCGGCTTATTTCTCAAATCATTAAAACCAATGGCTGTTAATATTGATACCATTGTTTTGGGAAATATTTTAGCAGTTAGTTTAACAGATATTCTACAATTGGCTTTTATCGGCTTTTTTTCTTTACTTATATTGCTTTTGAAATGGAAAGATCTTCTTGTTTCGTTATTTGATGAAACGCATGCGCATGCCATTGGATTAAACGTAAAGTTTTTAAAAATTCTCTTTTTCACATTGCTTGCCGCTTGTACTGTTGCTGCTATGCAAACCGTTGGAGCGTTCTTAGTCATTTGTCTTGTTGTGACACCTGGAGCAACGGCCTACCTTTTAAGTGATCGTTTCGTGAATATCTTGGTTATTGCAGTTGTAATTGGAACCTTCACAAGTATCTTGGGTGTTTATGTGAGTTATTTTTTGAATGCACAAACGGGAGGGGTTGTTGTGCTTTTTCAAGCATCTTTATTTTTTTTGGCTTTTATTTTTGCTCCTAAACACGGTTTTATTGCTGCGCGCTTACGCAGAAATGCGGCAAAAAAGGGTGTAATATTATCATGATTGATCAGTTACTGCTTCCGTTTCAGTTTTCTTTTATGCTTAAAGGTATGCTTATTGTCATGATTCTTTCTATTCCCATGGCGATGCTTTCCTGTTTTCTTATTTTGAAAGGATGGGCGCTGTTAGGCGATGCCATTTCTCATGCAGTTTTTCCAGGTGTTGTTGTTGGTTATATGACAACACCATGGGTAATTGCATTTTTAACTTCTTTGCCACTTGCTTGGTTTCAGCATATGCGTCCAGAGAATATTACAATGACTTTGATTACTTGCGGTGCTTTTGTTGCAGGAATGGTGTGTGCACTATTAACGGGTTTTTTAGGTAGCAATAGCCGTATCAAACAGGACACGGTGATGGGAGTGGTCTTTTCTTCGATGTTTGGTTTGGGGCTTGTTTTAGCCACGTCTATTTATAGTAGCTTAGATTTGAATCATATTCTATTTGGTAATCTCTTGGGTGTTAACTGGCTTGATATAACGCAGACGGCGATCATTTCTGCTGTTGTCACTTTTATTTTAGCAGCAAAATGGCGCGATTTTATGCTGTATATTTTTGATACAGTTCAAGGACATGCAATGGGGTTACCAATATCTCTACTCCACTATACCCTTCTAACGATGATTTCTCTTACAATTGTTGCGGCTTTGAAAGCTGTAGGTATCGTGCTCGTTATTTCTTTACTGATAGCACCAGGAGCAATTGCCTATCTTGTTACAAAGCGGTTTTCTTTTATGTTAATGATCGCGATACTTGTTGCAGCTTTTTCTGGTTTTTTAGGGATTTATCTCAGCTTATTTATCGGCTCAGATTCTGCTTCCACAATTGTATTGATCTTGACGTTGATTTTTATGGCTATTTTCATGATAATTTTCTTTCGGCGAAACACAGTTCAAGAAACTCGAAAGTGTTAAATTTCATGCATATCAGCCATGCATTTTTATATATTGTTTCTCATTTTTATTTTAATTAGAGTTCTGAGTGCTAGGTTATTTTTCCTCCTAATGTCTAGCAGATGAATGCAGTGCATTTTCTCCCCCCCAAAGCTGCATTCTTAATTAAGAGGCTGCATTGATTTATTCTGCAGCCTTTTTATTTTTTTGGTTTTCTAAAATCTCTTTTCTTCTCTTTTCTTGAAATCACTTAAAATGATTATCATATTGCATAAGCTATTCGGTATTTTCAAGGAACTTATAACAACAAAAACGCTTACGGCATGAAGGGGTAGAGCGTAATTTTGCACTCAGACATGTAAACAGAAAAAAACAGATACAATGTTTTTGTATAGAGTTTTGCGTAGAGGAAAATAGTACGAGAGAATGAAAAAAGATTTGAAGATATCGCACCTTTTGCGTATCTGCTATTATATAGCAGGATGGGCAATGGTTATATTAGGTATTATAGGTGTAGTATTGCCTATTATACCAACCGTGCCTTTTTTGTTGGTTGCCTCATGGTGTTTTACACGTTCTTCTCCACGTTTTCATCAATGGTTGAATAATCATCGTATTTTTGGTCCCCCTATTAAGCGATGGGAAGAAAAAAAAGCAATCTCTCCATTCGTTAAAGTTTTTGCAATAATGAGTATGATAGGAGGATTTTTATCTTTTTTCGTAATGGTACACCCTCCTTTGTGGATTGCCTTACTTTTTGCGGTTATATTATTGCTGATTGCCATTTATATTGTAACACGTCCATCTTCATAATGATAGAAAAGGTTATGAGATACTCTTTTTAGATTCGACTTATTTGTAAAAAAACTATGAGGACTTTTAAGTTGTGAATATAAACCCTTCCATATCCAAAATGCATATGAAATAGTAAGCTTTTTGAAAGCAATTAATTAATAATATGTTGGTGAAATATTTTTATGGACAAAGAAGACTGTTTACGAACACTAAAAATGTTCTCACTTGGTAAACAATGATAAATCAGATTCATGGAAAAGATCATTATTTTTGTAAGGCATGTTTGTATGAATCTCTATACATACATCATGGATATGATAGCTATTTCTTTCTAAAAAGACATTTCATTTGTTTTCATATCTCTTAATGAGGAGATAATACGAAGCTTACTAAACAGCATCATTTTTATACTTATACAGTTAAGAAGCCGGCCTATTATATCAATCTTTAATGTTATATCTGTTCTTAGCTTAAGAATAATTCATAAGAAACAGCAGAGTTTTTCAAATAGTTTTATACATACACGCATTCTTATTATAATATGCAAATAAATAAATTCTCTGTCTTTTTATAAAGCTTATTCAAAATAAAAATATTATTGCATTCTCTATTTTTTAATGAGGTCATGCCCCTCACGTAAAACAAAAGTCCTCCCAAATCATGTTATTTACACATTTATTTTAATGAAACATTTCTCAACGCTTTACTCATTTCATGATAGCAAACCATACATAGATAAAGTAAAATCTCCTGTAAAGTGTATAAAATCTATTTGAGCACCATCATCCTTGCCTTGCAAAATGCACACCGATAGTCACTATGTATTTGTCATCCTCCAATGTTGCCTTAGCAATTCCTAATGTTACAATTGTAGCTTATCATCTGGTTTTGTACCAATTTATTTTTTTCAAAGAGTTTTAAAGGTGTCCTCAAAGGGTTTTCAAAGCCTTTTCTCATTTTTACTATGGAAACACACTTTTTTCTAATTTTCGGTAATTTTTGCAATTTTAGGTGTCAAAATCTATTTTGACAAAACGCGCATTTAATAGTAAAAACTGTACATAAAAACAACAAATTACCACGTATCCCTCCTTAATCCTTTCCCACTTAGTACAAAACCTACTGTCAAACTACAACAATAACCCTTAAAACATGAAACCTTCATACATGCAAGGAGATGAGTGTGCTTGATTTAACAGGGTTGAAATGAGAAAACTTATGATATTCGTGCGCGCTCATTCAACATGCAAAATGATCGTATCTTGTTATGCCGTATAACACCGTTATGTATGACAATGATATAAGGAGGACTCCTTGGCTAAACTTCCCTAGCATGTTAAGTATTTTTTAATGCCTAGTAGAATATTTTAAATCTGATCTGTCGATCCTTATGTAAGTGAAGCGTACGCGTGGTAGGCCGAGTAGAATCTGCTCAAAAAACAGCCGAACTATTTACAGACCAGCAAAGGTTAAGAATCCTCATCCTTAGGGTAGGACAAAAATCAATCTTATAAACAATATGATGAGTCAATATACTCGTTTTAAAGAACCGGAAACTACGTCTTTATAGATCTAGCAATTCGCTTTTTATTACCAAAAAAATTGAGATAACGTTGTACTTCTTTTGAATCACCGATCGTTTTTTCAGGATTATCTGAAAGTTTTACGGCTGGTCGACCATTGGCATAGGTTACCTTACAAACAAGGGAAAGAGCATCAAGAGTTTCGATTTCCTGAGGTGCACAGCCTGTAAAGTCATTGGTAAGATCTGTGCCCCATCCAAAACTCATGCGCACTCTACCATGGAAATGATGATAAGTTTTTTCAATTGTATTGACATCAAGAGCATCAGAAAAAATTAAAAGTTTTTCGCGTGGATCTTTTCCTTTTTCTTTCCACCATTGAATAATACGTTCGCCCCCTTCAATAGGGGGTGCACTATCGGGTCTGAAACCCGTCCAATCAGCGACCCAATCTGGTGCATCGCGTAAAAATGTTTCTGTACCAAAGGTATCAGGTAAAACAATGAGAAGATTTCCACCATAATAACGGTTCCAATCTTGCAAGACTTGATACGGAGCTCTGCGTAATTCATCATCTTTGTTGCTGAGAGCCGCAATAACCATGGGCAATTCGTGTGCATTGGTTCCAAGAGCTTCTAAATCCGTATCCATGGCAAGAAGAACATTAGAAGTTCCAGTAAAAGAATTACCAATGCCTTCTTTCAATGCTTCTACACACCAGCGCTGCCATAAAAAAGAATGGCGGCGCCTTGTACCAAAGTCAGATATTTTAATATCAGGCAATTTTTTAAGACGTTCAACTTTACTCCACATTTTTGCTTTAGCACGCGCATAAAGCACATCAAGAGCAAAACGATCTAGTTTTTTGAGAGCAGCACGTGAACGTAATTCACTGATGATAGCAAGAGCTGGAATTTCCCACATAGAGCTATAAGCCCACGAACCATAAAAATGAAGAATATACTGGCCATTTTTACGGGTTAGTTCATATTCTGGGAGTTGAAAATTCTCAAGCCACTGAAGAAAATCTGGTTCAAAAATTTGTTTGCGTCCATAAAATGTATTACCAGCAAGCCAGATCATTTCTTTTTTTGTAAAGCGCAAGCTAAGAGCGTGATCAAGTTGAGCACGTAATTCACTCTCATCAATATCATCAGCAAGACGTATTGTTTTAGAGCGATTTATGAGGGAAAAAGTAACATTAACATTAGGATACAACCCCCAAATCATCTGTACCATAAGAAGCTTATAAAAATCCGTATCAAGAAGTGAACGAATAATGGGATCAAGTTTCCAAGTATGATTGTAAACACGTCTAGCAATATCCGGATGATTCATAACCTTTTTCTTTCAATTTCATAAAATCTAAAATATTATGCACCAAAACGGACAATATAGGTGGTGCAATATAACAAATCTACAGTTTTGGGCAAGAATAAAAAGGTCTGCTCTCTTTTTTCATCTTCATCTTTAAGATTTAACAATACGTATAATTTCATGCTGACCTGTTTTGTGTAACTTTATCCCTGCATGAACTTCGGTATATTTTTTGCCATTAACATGAAGCATATTTTTAGGTCCCCATTTTACTTTAATGGTATAAACGGCATCATAAAACTTCATTGTTGCTTCATATTTTGGCCAAATAGAGGGTAAATGTGGCTGTAAAAAAAACAGATCTCCCTGACGCTGTATTCCAAGAATAGCTTGTGTTGCGGCGCGATAAAACCAACCGGCTGAGCCTGTATACCACGTCCAACCGCCTTGACCACATCGTGGTTCAACAGAATAAATATCTGCGGCCATCACATAAGGTTCAACACGATAAGTTTCAGGATCTTGTCCATGGGTAATCGGGTTAATCATAGAAAATAACGCATAAGCTTTATCGTTTTGCCCCATTTTTGCCAATGCTAAAATACTCCAAATGGCACCATGCGTGTATTGACCACCATTTTCTCGGATTCCTGGAGGATAACCTTTTATATAACCGGGCTCAAGTGTACTTTTATCAAAAGGTGGCCAAAAAAGGCGAATGAGTCCGCTTTTTTTATCATAGAGATGTTCTAACATTGATGTCATTGCTTGCTTTTGATGTTCAGGCGACGCCATTTGAGAAATGACAGCCCAAGATTGAGCTATGGTATCAATTTGGCATTCATCATTGATTTTAGAACCAAGAGGTGTTCCATCATCAAAATAACCACGTCGATACCAAGCACCATCCCAGCCGTTTTCCTCTAGGGATTTTGTTAAGCGTTCAAGGTATGTACTCCATATTTGCATGTGGCTGTTATCACCACGTTTTTTGGCCAAAGGAATAAATGCTTGTAATGTAGTGCCAAGAAACCATCCTAACCAAGTACTTTCACCTTTTTCTTCCACACCTACCAAATTCATGCCATCATTCCAGTCCCCACCTAAAATAAGAGGGAGACCATGGGGTCCACAACGTTTAATGGCAAGATCTAAAGCTAAAGCACAATGTTCATAAATTGTTGCAACCTTTGAGGATTGGGTGGGTTGAAAATAAGCATCCTGTTGCCCACTTTTGAGAACATCGCCTTCAATAAAAGGAATGAGCGTATCAAGAAAGGCATCATCGCCAGTGGTATTGACATAAAGAGCTGTTGCATATGCAAGCCAAACGATATCATCAGAAATGCGCATACGAACACCAGCATTTGTATCAGGTAACCACCAATGTTGCACATCCCCTTCAAGAAATTGGTGCGCGGCGGCGTTTAACAATTGTGCACGTGCCAGTTGTGGTTCCAGCAATAATAAAGATAAGCTATCTTGTAACTGGTCACGGAAGCCAAATGCACCACTAGCTTGGTAAAATCCTGCGCGTGCCATGATACGGCATGCATAGGTCTGATAAGGGAGCCAATGATTGACCATAATATCAAAAGAGGGATCCGGTGTTTTAACTTGAAAAGGAGAAACAAAATCACTCCATTGCTGTTTTTGTTTTGTGAGTAGAATTTCAAAATCACTTGCACGTACTTGATTGAGTAATTTTTCAGCTTCTTGTCTATTTTCAGCACTGCCAAGATAGAAGATGATTTCTTTTGTTTGCCCTGCTTGAAGATCAATATCATAGGAAAATGCTGAACAAGGATCACATCCTGCTTCAATGGTATTTGAAAGAGCACCAGCTTTACGGATCACAGTTGGATGCGTTACGGTTCCCGTTGCACCAATAAATTCAGCACGATTGGTTGTGGTGCTGTTTGGCATTTCAGATGCCAATAAAAATGTGACTTGTTGAGATTTTTCAATGTGATACGGATTTTGAATAAAATGTACACCCCTTTTGTCCTCATAAGAGAAAATAATGAAGGGGGCATATTTTGTATCGATATTTCCCAAAACCCATTCAACATAATTATAAAGGCGTAAACTGCGTGGTTTTTTCCCTTCATTCGTGAGGGTAAGACGTGAAAAGCGAACTGGTTTTTCCGGATCGAGTGTATGAGTTAGTTCTAATGCAATTTCTGAATGTGTCGATTTAAAAGTTGAAAATCCAAAACCATGACAAGCCTCATAGACAATATTTTCATCACATTCTACAGCAGAAACGGGTGAAAAACGTTTTAAAGACTGGCGATCAACCAGATAAAGTGCTTCTCCTGGCCGGTTAGACGTTGGATCATTTGCCCAAGGAGTTAATTTATAATCGCGGCTATTGTTAACCCAAGTAAAAATTGCTCCTTCAGCAGAGACATGAAAACCAAATTTGTGATTAGCGATGACGTTAATCCACGGGCGGGGTGTAGTTGTACGTCCATGAAGACGTATTATATAATGGTTATACTGGTTAAAACCACCGTAACCATTCCAATATTTTAGATCTTCTCCATTTGTGGGAAAAGGTGATGGTTTTTGTTGGCTAATAAGACCAATGGAAGCAAAAAAATTTTGTTCAGTTTGTGTTGTAACTTTCTTTCCTTCGTTATATTTTGGGGAATCTAATTGATCATGAAATTCATGATGATTTTTATGAATTGTAAGATCAAAATCACTCTCATCAAGTCGTTTAAGCTGTTCAGATAAAGAGCCATTTTGGGCATCAAGAACGATGCGCGCTGATGCAAGAAGCGTTTTAAAATTTTGTTCATTTATTTTATCACGCTGAAGTATGAAAATATGTTGGCGTTCATCTGCTTCTTGTGTGTGGTGTCGATAAGATTCACAGACCCATTCAAGAGCCCGTTGTGTATTTTGTATATAAGAAAATGCTTGTTCATTGAGAACCACCAAATCAACGATGAGGCCGCGCATACGCCAATACTCGTGTGCTTTAAGGAGCTCACGTAGTACAGTAATATTTCCCTCGTTATTTAATCTAAGGAGACAGAGTGGATTGTCTCCTGAAATGGACACAGGCCAAAGATCAGACTGTTTTCCAAGCGTTTTTGCTAATATTTCAGGAGGAAGACGCCATGTTCGATCAAGGTAGATAAGCGATGTGGCATATTTTTGATAGACAATAGCTTCTTTAGGCTGGGTTCCGCTCTGATACAGTGCGACTTGTGAGCGCGTCCATGCCCTTGAAAGTTCTTTTTGAAACATATCAGGTTGTCGATAATGTTTTATATGATTATGCAGCGCTTCTTTTGTATGAGCAGCAAAAGTCCAAAAAATAAGTTCTGCTTTTCCATATGCTGAAATTTTTATACGGCATCGCAATGACATAATAGGATCAAGAACACAACCTTGACTGTTACTGAAATGAGCATTTTGGTCAAATGCAGCGGGCCGATGAATGGATCGACCCCGCCCAATAAACAACGAACGATCCGTTTCAGCTTCTGTCTCTTGAAGAATATCTGTTGTACTGGAGACAAAATGGGCAACATAGATTTCAGGATCGCTAGGTGAGCGTTTGCGCCTTTTGGCAAAAATTGTTTTACCTTCCTCAGCAATTTCTGTCTCTATAAACATACGGGAAAAAACAGGATGAGCTTGGTCTGTATCCATTGTGGCAAGCGCTAATTCACCATAAGAAGTCACTTCAATGAGGCGGTCTTTATTTATCGTATTCATCAGTTGAATACGTCTACCTTCTCCACATCCTTCAGATGTAATAAGACATTCAAGTGTTGATTTTATACCATCAACCATTTTTGTGTATTCAGCCTTTTCATCTGTAAAAATGCTGACAGATTCTTCTTCAATAACACGTGTTGGTTCACCAGTAACAGACCACCACCGCCCACTATGCGTATCGCGTAAGAAGAATAAAGTACCTTGTTGATCTTCTGTTGCATCAGGAATAAAGCGCGTAATCGCATAATCATGCCAACGGCTATAACCAGAACCATTTGCTGTTAACATAGTAAAATAAAAGCCATTAGACAAAAGTAAAGTTGCTCGTGGTTTAAGCAATGGATTTGTAATAATGCGCAAAGAGGCTGCGTCAAATGCTTGAGACTTATTGCGCATACGATTAATAGCTTTGGTATGAATAATAGGAATGAGATGAGGCGCTCTTTCCTGTAACAGCAATTGCGTTGCTTCAACAACGGGATCACGGTGAAAACGATCACGCATTCGCCCTTGAAAAATAACATTGTTAAGAGCAAGGATAGACATACCATGATGGTGCGCATAATAATTGCGTACAACAGCGTATTTTTCCCCTGTTTTCACGCGTGAAGGGGTAAAATCGACAGAGTCATAATAACCATATGTTCCTAAAGCTCCAAGATTACGGAGTCGTTTTAAATTAGCGACAGCGCAAGCAGGAGCATATTGTGCCGCTAGAAGGCTAGCATAGGGAGCAATGACAGCATTGCGTGAAAGACCACGTTGGAGTCCGAGGTTTGGAACACCAAAATGAGCGTATTGATAATTCATTAAATGATCGCGAGCGTTAAATGCGGCCTCTGAAATCCCCCATGGCAATCCCCGTTTATGAGCATATTGTATTTGACAACGAATAATCAATCGATTTGTTTGATCTAGGAGAGATCCTAAAGGTTCATGCATTACGAGAGATGGCATAAGATATTCGAACATCGATCCAGACCATGATAGGAGCGCACCTTTCCAACCTATGGGTACGAGGAGTCGACCAAGACGAAACCAATGTTTAAGTTTTATATCTCCTTTTGCGATGGCAAAAAAGCTTGCAAAACGTGCTTCTGAAGCAAGTAGATCATAACAATTTTCATCGAGTTTGTTTTCTTGAACACGATATCCAATGGATAAGAGATGCCGTTTAGGCTGTTCTAAAAAGTCAAATTTCATATCAAAGGCTATTTGCCGTGCCACTATAGCCAGCCTGTTTAGTTTTTTACGTAATTTTTCAGTATCACAATGAGCAGTCGCATCATGATGATAAGCGTTACAGGTATCGATAAGGCATTTAGCCCAAGAAAGCGCACGAGAAGATTCTATCGTTTGAATTTTGTGGTCAAGTTCATCGACTAAGTGCACAATATCGTGGGCTGCAAGTGAAAGGTCTATGATGTGAGAAGGAATCTCATTTTCTTGTTCTACAAACGTGAAGACAGAGTCATGAAAACGAGTGATGTTTTCTTCGATTTTTTGGCGTAAAGAGCGTAAACTGGGTTGATGATCTGGAATTTCTCTGACAGTTTCTTCAAGAATAGCAAGAACATCTGATAAGCCTTCTCGATTACTTTGAAAAAAAAGATGCGGTTTTTCCGCCCATTCACTTAAGGCAGAAGAGAGTGTTACCAAATGACCGGCAAGATTTCCTGAATCAACGGTTGATACATAAGTAGGTAAAAGAGGCTTGAGTGTATCTGTTTCATACCAATTATAGAGATGACCACGGAACTTTTCCATTTTTGTAAGAGAACGTAATGTACATTCAATACGGGTAATCGTCTCTTCAAAACCAGTCCAGCCAAAATCACGTGCAGCAATAATAGAAAGGAGATAAACGCCAATATTCGTAGGAGATGTACGTTGAGCAACAAGAGGTTCAGGATCTTCTTGAAAATTATCGGGAGGCAAATAGTTGTTTTGTGCATTGACAAAGGTTGCATAATAAAGCCATGTCCGCCGTGCAATAGAGCGAAGTTGTTTTTCATCTTTTGAAGAAAGATCAAGGCTATCTTGAAAGGTTGAAGGTTGACTCACAATCCAAGCAATGAAGGGTGAAAAAAACCATGCTATCCCAAAAGGTAGAGCAATCAAGCTTGCAAAACTATCAGAAAAAAGAGGGAGTGCTACAGTAAGGACACCAATAAGCGATGCTGGTGCCATTGTAAAAATATAGAAAGGCAAACTATTGGGCATTGATTTTGTTGAGGAAGAAGTTTTCCATTCAAGAAGATGCTGTTTTGAAATCGTCATACGATAGAGTGTACGAATAATCGCATCGCTCATAAAATACGCCGAATGAGCAAGAAACGTCGTTTTAAGAAATATATCAGCGCTTGTAAGAGCAGTTTTGTTCCAAATTAATTGAAAATGTCCACGCAAAGAATGATCTATATTGGACGAGACAAGCGTTTTTAATACACATAGAATGGGTGAAATGAAGGAGCTAAACAACAAGAATATTTGCCAGACGATTGCACTCTTTAAAGACAAAAAAGCCCATCCTGCAAATGCTGCAATTAACCACATAAGTGGAGTGAGAGAACGACGTAAATTATCCTGCATTTTCCAACGCATCACGGAACTTATTTGACGGTGGGAAAAAAGATAAGGCAAAAGTTGCCAATCACCGCGAATCCAGCGATGATAACGCATAACATCAATATTATAAGCGGTTGGATAATCTTCAATGACTTCTATGCTACTTACCAGAGCAGTACGAGCATAACCTCCTTCTAAGAGATCATGACTAAGAATAGTATTTTCTTTAATTTTGCCATCAAGCGCTTGTTCAAATGCATCAATATTATAAAGACCTTTACCGATAAAGGTGCCTTCTCCTAAAAGATCTTGATAAGTATCAGAAACAGCAAAAACATAAGGATCAATGCCACGGTTGATAGAAAAAACCCGTTGGAGAATTGATGTTTTTTTTCCTGTTGTAAGAGAAGGAATAATGCGTGGTTGTAAAACGCTATAGCCTTTTACAACCTTTCCACTTTGCGGATCAAAAATGGGATGATTGAGTGGATGGTTAAGCTTTCCAACAAGTTTCGTAATGCTGTCTGGAGTAAGACGTGTATCACAATCCAGCGTCATAACAAAACGGCAATCCATAGGAAGATGTGGATTGGGAGGATAAAAGCTTGTGTTTTTATCGCCTCTTAAAAGCCGATTAAGTTCATGAAGTTTTCCTCGCTTTCGTTCCCATCCCATCCAACATTTTTCGCTTGTATTATAAAGGCGTCGGCGATGTAAAAGGAAAAAAAGAGGAAGTTCATCACCATGATAACGACTATTGAGTTTATCAATACTCTTTTGCGCATAGTGCAATAAATCAAGATCATCTTGCGTTTCTCTCAATGGTGCATCCACCCAATCTGTAATTAGTGCAAAATGAATGGCACCTTTAGAATTGGAAAGATAGTGCACTTCAAGATTGCGCACTTGTTCATCAATATCATCGCGTGATGTCATCAAAGTAGGTACAACAACCATTGTCCGTGCATGTTTTGGAATACCTTCTTTATATTCATAACCAATGAGTTGTCTTGATGGGACAAACCACGAAACAACAGTGTTAAATAAAGCAAAAGCAGCATCGATAGCAGGAAAAAGCGCTAATACAGTAAAGCAAAAAGTCATCCATTGTGTCATGCCAGATATTTGTAAAAGGGCGTAAATTACAAGCAAAAGAGCGAGCGTCAGAAAAGAGACAGGAATGGCGATCACTCTCAATTTTGAACAATAGGAAGCGCGTATCCATTTTATGAGAAAGGGCGGGATATATCCACAAGCCTTTTCAAATATGCCACGACCCTCATCAACAAGGTACCATCCCACACAAGAATGATGAGGCATATCTTTAGAAGTGGAATTTGCCATTTCTACAACTTTATGTGCAATTTCCAGCTCACTAAGAGGCGAAAAGCGTGCAACTTTTTCAATGACTTGTCGGTAAATATTGCGTGAGTGAGAATCAATTTCAGAAAAATCACTATTTTTACGCAAAATAGAATCGACACAACTCACTGTTTCAAACCATGCTGTCCAATCAACATCATCTATAGCTTTAAGAGCACGGATGATATTTCCCATGGTCACACCATCTGCTGCTTGTCGGGTATGTTCATCGGCTGTTGCAATCTCTAAGCTACTTCCTTGGCTTTTCAATTGGTTTTCAAGCCAAGTTAATGCTATGGTTGAATCAACAGATGCACTGCGCAGGCGATAGAATAAATGTGCTGAAAAAGTTGGATCAACAGTAAATGGTTTATACTGTGTAAAAAGAGAGTGTAGATTTGTTTTATTTTCTACAAGAGAAATTTTATCGGCCACTTGACTAGCAAGATGGCGCATATGTCGGGCTTTTTCGATACGTACTGAAAGACGACGGACATTTTCAATGAGCAGCATTTGCATAACAGAAGGAAGAGCCCACAATTCACCAATTGTGAGCGCACAAACTTCTTGAAATCCATTGGTCATAGCCGTGAGTGTTTCTTGTGAAAAGCTGCTATCGGTATGCGCAATATAAAGCCACGTTAAAGCAAAAATTCGTGGTATTCTCGCTTTGTGTGTAGAAAGAGGAAGTTGCTTTATAAAGGACTTGGGTAGATTACGACGTAGCTTTTGTATGGTTTTATCAATGGTGTAATGATTATCAATGAGCCATTGAGCAGACGGTGCGATAGTCTCATCATTTCGGGCAGCAAAATCACTGGTATGAAAGGCATGAAAAATAAGTTTAGCATTTTCATTCAATCTCTTGCGAAAATCTTCTACTCCTTCATATTCAGGGAGTAAAATTTCTTTACCAGAAGCTATATCATGCCCTAAGTTATAAAGATCTTCCTGTACCTTATAAATTGCGCGAAGAGGAAAATCCGTATTAATAAAATGATTTTTTTCTCTTTTTGAGAAAAAAAGCACTTTATGAAAGGTATTATGCACGTCATAATGTCCTATTGTTATTCAATTACATCATTTTTTATTTAAATTGTAAGCATTTTATCTGAATAGTGAACCGTTGATAGACAAAAAACAAACTTTTTGTTTTTAGTTGCAAGCATTTATAATTTTTGATGCAATAATTAGAAAATAAGCAGACAATTTTTTTAGAAAATAAAAAAGGTCACCCTAAAATGAGTGACCTTAATAACACCGTCAACTTTAATGATTGATGATTAATCTTGTTCTTGTTTTTTCAAAGCTGCACCAAGAATATCACCAAGAGAAGCACCTGCATCTGTAGAACCATATTGTGCAACAGCTTCTTTTTCCTCTGCAATTTCTAAAGCTTTAATCGATACTGAAATTTTACGTGTTTTTTTATCAAATGCTGTGATGCGAGCATCAACCTTTTGCCCAATTGCGAAACGCTCAGGACGTTGCTCATCACGATCACGCGCGAGATCAGCACGCCGAATGGTTGTCTCAAGGTTGTGGTCAATCAATTTCACACCAATGTCATTGTCGTTAACAGCAATCACTTCGCATGTTACAACAGCACCTTTTCGCAATTCGCCAGAAGCAGCTGCTTCTCCAACTTTATCACTGGAAAGCTGCTTAATTCCAAGAGAAATGCGCTCTTTTTCAATGTCAACATCAAGGACTACAGCTTTAACGATATCGCCTTTATTGTAAGTATCAATGACTTGTTCACCAGGACGGTTCCAATCAAGATCAGACAAATGAACCATACCGTCAACATCGCCTTCAAGCCCAATAAACAGACCAAATTCTGTTTTATTTTTAACCTCTCCTTCAATTTGAGAATTGACAGGAAATTTATTGGCAAAAGCTTCCCATGGATTTTCAAATGTTTGCTTTAAGCCAAGAGAAATACGCCGTTTAGAAGGATCAATCTCAAGAACAACCACTTCTACTTCTTGTGATGTAGACAGAATTTTTCCAGGATGAACATTTTTCTTTGTCCAGCTCATTTCAGAAACATGGATCAGCCCTTCGATTCCTGGCTCAATTTCAACAAAACCACCGTAATCAGTAATGTTGGTAACAGCACCCGTAATTTTTTTACCAATCGGATACCGAACACTGATGCTTTCCCAAGGATCACTTTCAAGCTGTTTCATTCCAAGAGAAATACGGTGCGTATCTTGATTAATGCGAATAATCTGAACTTTAATCGTTTGACCAATTGTGAGGACTTCAGATGGGTGGTTAACACGCCGCCATGCCATATCTGTAACGTGCAAGAGACCATCAATCCCACCAAGATCAACAAAGGCACCATAATCTGTGATATTTTTCACTACACCTTCAACGATTTGGTTTTCTTCAAGGTTTTGTACAATTTCTGAACGTTGCTCGGCGCGACTTTCTTCTAAAACAGTACGACGTGAGACCACAATATTGCCACGACGACGATCCATCTTCAAAATTTCAAAGGACTGAGAATTATGCATGAGAGGTGAAACATCACGAATGGGACGAATATCCACTTGGCTGCGCGGCAAAAAAGCAACAGCACCATCAAGATCAACTGTAAACCCACCTTTTACTTGGCTAAAGATCACTCCATTAACGCGTGCACCAGCATTGAATTTTTCCTCCAAACGGACCCAACTTTCTTCGCGCCGTGCTTTTTCACGCGATAAAACAGCTTCACCCATCGCATTTTCAATGCGTTCAATGTAAACCTCAACTTCATCGCCAACTTGCAAAGAACCGTCTTTTGCTTTAGCTCCAAATTCTTTGAGAGGAATACGTCCTTCGACTTTAAGACCAGCATCAATAATGGCCATATCTTTTTCGATTGCAATAACACGACCTTTAACAACAGATCCTTCATTAAGGTCATTGGTTTGAAAAGATTCTGTTAAAAGGGCTTCAAAATCCGCTGTTGTGGGATTGTATTGTGACATAAGAACTCCTAATATATACCTTGTATTACAAGGTATGAGCGCTAGGTTAGTGTTAACATAAGGAACTCCCTGCCTTTTTCCTTGAATAAAGGAAGAAAAGTTAGCGCTAGGCTGGAAGTCACCTGAACGAATTTATCTAATTATATGCATTTTTATGATTGGATCAATAAAACTACATGCAATTTCAAATGTTGCTTCTATACTCAATTCTGACGTATCAAGCAAGTGGGCGTTTTTTGCTGGTTTTAGTGGACTTTGTTTGCGCGTTATATCGCGACTGTCGCGCTGTTCAAGTTGAGCTAGAATTTCATGATAATTTGCTTGAACACCCTTTTTTAAAATCTCTTGGTAGCGACGTTTTGCGCGTGTTTGAACATTGGCTAGAACATAAAACTTGATATCGGCATCAGGAAAAACAATAGTTCCGATATCACGCCCATCAAGCACACATCCGGGCAAAACTTTAGCAAAGTCGCGTTGTTTTTCGACAAGAATTTTGCGTACAGCAGAGTTAATCGCTATTTTTGAAGCCGCTTCACCAAGTTCATGTGAAGAAAGAAGATCAGGATTTAAAGTATTAAAATCAAGTTCTTTAGCATAAATAATAGCATTTTTTTCATCATTAAGAGCTAAATTTTGTTGTAAAAGCGTATGAGCAACACTACGATAAGTGAGACCAGTATCGAGATGGTGAAGACGATAATGTGCAGCAATTTTGCGTGCTAAGGTTCCTTTGCCTGAGGCTGCAGGTCCATCAATGGCAATAACAAAAGGATTCAAGCGATTTTCCCCCCAAGTTGTTTTATAAAAGGAATAAATTCTGGAAAGCTCGTAGCGATCATTCGTTTATCATCAATGGTAACAGGTTTTTCTGATACAAGCCCAAAAATGAGAAAACACATAGCAATTCGATGATCAAGATGTGTAGAGACATGTCCACCACCCAAACCTTTGGCAGAACCTTTCCCATAAACAATAAGAAAATCTTGACCTTCTTCACAGTCTACGCAATTAATTTCGAGTCCTTGAGCAACAGCAGACAGTCGATCTGATTCTTTTACACGCAATTCTTCAATTCCTAGCATCACTGTTTTGCCTTCTGCAAAGGCTGCTGCTACTGACAAAGCAGGATATTCATCAATCATCGATGGAGCACGTTCTTTGGGCACCGTAACGCCTTTAAGAACCGATGATTTTATCCGTAGATCAGCAACATCCTCTCCACCTGTTTGACGTCGGTTCAAAAATTCAATTTGAGCCCCCATTTCCCACAATGTTTCGATCAATCCTATTCGAGAGTTATTTATCAAAACATTTTCAATGGTGATATCAGAGTCTTCTACAAGAAGGGCTGCGATAATTGGAAAAGCAGCAGAAGAAGGATCACCTGGAATATGAATTGTTTGCCCAGTAAGATGAGGTTGACCATTAAGATGAATCAAACGCGCACCTTCGTTATCTTTTTCTATTTCAAGTTGCGCACCGAATGCTTTTAACATTTTTTCCGTATGATCTCGTGTCAGAACTGGTTCAATAACAGTTGTAATGCCGGCGGTATTGAGTCCAGCAAGCAGGATTGCTGATTTAATTTGGGAGGAAGCTATTGGAACACGGTAACGAATCGGATTAGCCATTTTCGGACCATAAAGAGTTAAAGGAAGGTGATCTTCGTGCGTTGCCTCAATTTCAACCCCCATGAGACGCAGTGGATCAAGGATACGTCCCATTGGACGTTTAGAGAGAGAAGCATCACCAATAAAGGTTGTTTTCATATGATACGGACCAACCATTCCCATAACCAAACGAGCACCTGTTCCAGCGTTTCCAAAGTCTAAAGGTTTTTGTGCAGCTAAAAGGCAACCATTCCCTGTTCCTCGTATGGTCCAGAAGTCATCTTTTTTAATAATACAGGCACCCATAGCTTGCATAGCAGCAGCTGTATTGAGTACATCAGCGCTTTCAAGTAATCCATGAATATATGTCTCACCACTTGCTAATCCTCCCAATATAAGAGAGCGATGAGAGATTGATTTATCTCCTGGTATTTGAATTTTTCCAGAGAGATTACTCGATTTATAGGTGGTTATAGGGATTGCTTTTTGCATGGAAATTCTATTTAATTCTATCTAACTTTTATGAAATTGTGTATCCTTTAGCACATGCTTTAAAAGACGTCATGAAAAAATCACTGTGGAACAGTGTATTTATCTTTGACAAAGGCATTATTTTTCGATTAAGCACCATAAAATTTATCTTTTAATGGAATAATAGTTAATCAAAGAGGCACGGTTTATGGCAAAACAAGAACTTGGAACTAAACGTGTTGATCCAGAAACAGGAAAAAAATTTTACGATCTAAATCGCGATCCTATTGTGTCGCCCTATACAGGAATTTCTTATCCGCGTTCTTACTTTGAAGTTGCAGCAGCTGAAGCAAACAATGAAGAAGAAGTTGATACTGAAGAGCTTGATACAGCACTTGAAAAATCTGCTTTTATGCTTCTTGAAGAGGATGATGAGGATTCTAAAGATGACGATCTTCCTGATTTAGAAGATAGTGATGTAGATCTCGGTGATGACGATGATACATTTTTATCTCATGATGATGACGATGAAGATGATGATGTTACTGATATTCTCGGAGGCGGTGTTTCTAATGATGACGATGCTTAAGAGAAGTAAAAGAGGACATCTTTTCCATTGAATGTAAATTCTTCTTGATCTTCAATTTTGATCGTTCTAGAAAAGCTGAAATTGTATACTGTCCTTTTGGAAAAAATTTTTTTTATAGGGGCTATAGCTCAGTTGGGAGAGCGCTTGCATGGCATGCAAGAGGTCAGCGGTTCGATCCCGCTTAGCTCCACCACAAGGACCAGCTTATTCTATCAAGGGAATTAATTATTATAGAGAATGTGTGCATTAATTTAAAGGTTTATGTGCTATTTAATCATCATTCCAATAGTGCCTGTTCCTTGCATTTTAATGATATTATAATACATTTTTAATCATTTGTTGGGTTATGCAATTTTACTGTCCTAACCGTGAAAGTAGATAATTTTTTATGCTTTGCACAGAAATAGAAAATGAGCTGTTTAACTTACGCCTTGTTTTAAAGAACAAAGTTTGAATTCCCTTTACTACAATATTTCCACAAAGTCATAATATGTTGATTATCGATGTCTTTTTAAAAGGTACGAAGTACCTAAACAAAGATTAGAGAATAAAATATTAAAATATACTTCTCAATTATTGTGAAGCAGGACTTTTTTCGAGTATTTTTAGCCTGATCATATGTCCTGCAAATTAAAAAATTATCCACCTCGAGTAGCATCTACCTGCTCAATACTAGGTATATTAATGCTTAGATAATATATTGAATCAATTAATTTTGTTTCCTTGCACATCACAAACAAGGTTGGGGTATGAGAGCAAAGGGCGCCATCATTATATGTGCTAATTCCCAATATTACCGATAATTCTTACATTTGAGAATGTTCATAAGAAATATTTTTAGTCTTTTCTTTCACAGTTTTTATCCACATGCCAATTGCGCTTGTTATGTGCAAGCCAATTGTTTTTATTGATTCAACCTCAAGAGATCTGAAACGATAAAACCCTACGCATTCGAGATTCTTACTTTAATATGGATAACGATATATTATCTTTATAAATCAATATGCTGTAAACCATTTAAGAAAAGAATAAAAATGCTTCTCATAAATATTCTCAAATGCAAAAGCTATCACAACATTGGAGGCTGACTTGTTACTTCATAGGTGCCACAGACAAATCTTTCTCTGAATATTCCCTACCCTTAATATTCATTGTTTGTAAAGTTGCATATACTTTACCATCCTATAAACGATAGTATTTCTACAATACAATCAGATAACTTCTTTCAATTAAGATGGACTGGATAGACGAATATGTTTCATTTCATACAATACTAAATACTATTAGTCCTTTTGTCCTTTTGAAAACTGTAGCGTCCTCTTTATACAAAGCAACGTTTTATGAAGCAATGTTTTTTCGTTTAATGCATTTCTCATTTTTTTATATTGAATGTTTTACCTTTTTTATGATGCTCAAATTGCATTTTTTTGATTGCTATTTTATACGCCTAGCAAAGAAAATATTCATGTAATAATCAGCCAATAATATGCATAATGAAAATAAAAAATGATATTATATTTTAAAATTTTTCTTCAATAATCTCTGGTACTTAGCCCTGTACGAAATGCCAGTGCCAAATAAAAGATAGTTTCCATTGTAAATTTTTTAAACAACGGAGGTAGAAATATCGAGAGCGCACTCAAATATATTGTGCATTGCAAAAGCTTTCTGTCTTTTGGGTTTATTCTAAAAAATAACAATTTATTTCATTTGACAATCAGAAAAATGATACAGCCTTACCATGCCATAAGAAATTTGGCTCTCAAATAATTTTACCACAACAATTCCCTAATTGAGATTTTCAAAAATCTTCCCTAATACCATCCACATCTCTTTAATTGCTGTTCATAAAGCCTCGATATTCTTGCCATGCGCTGTGCGGCCTGTGAAAGTGCAGCAGTGGCATGCCCGCCACTACGCGCATAAGCACCATGTCCCATATGATAATTTAAATAAAGGCTATATGCATCATTAAATCTCACTCCATTGCGTTGAACACTTTGGCGATGGTACCAAGCAATAAAATCAGCAGAATCTGCAAAATTCGTACGCCATGCAAAAGATCTATCCGTAGAGCGAAGATACATTGCCCATGTACTGTCAAGCGCTTGAGAATAACCATAGGCTGTCGATTGACGCTTCCATGGAATAAAACCAAATAGTTTTTTACGTGGAGGACGTGCATTGTGTCGAAAGCTCGATTCCATATTAATGGTTGCAAGAATAATAGGCATAGGAATCCCATAGCGCATTTCTGCACGTTTAGCAGCTTTACCCCAATTGTCAAAAAAACCATTTTTTTGTGCTAAAATAGCACAAACATTGTTTGTGTGTATGGGAGTAGTTGTTGCACATCCCTCTAGCAGAAACACCAGTGCCCCTAAAAACAAAAGGTGTCGCATATTCCTATTCCTCTCGTTTAAGAAATAAAACAAGATAGAGATACTAAAAAAGTATTACCAATCAATAAAGAACATGATCTGACGTGTGATATTTAAGAAGCTTGCTTTGCTTTATTCCTCATCAGCAAAACGCAATGTTTACGATTGATCCAATGTTGTCATTTTTGTTGGTTCAGAGTAATTTTCTTTTAATTCGACAGTTTCAATGCGATTTGCCCGTTTCATAATTTTGGAGGACGATATCAAAATTCCCTCTATATCTTCACCTGCTTTGTGAACGTGCTTCTGTAACGCACGAACACGCGTATCCATTCGTCCAAAATCTTCCATCAATTTTGCTACTTCTGATTGAATTAAATGCGCTTGTTCACGCATCCGTGCATCTTTCATAATGGTTTGTACCACTTGAACAGAGAGCATCAACAAAGATGGTGAAACAATAATCACATGGGCTCTATTGGATTTTTGTACCAATGCCTCAAAGTCCTCATAAATTGTTGCAAAAATCGATTCAGATGGCACAAAAAGGAAAGCAGTGTCATGGGTTTCTCCAGGAATCAAATATTTTTGTGCAATATCACGAATATGGACTTCCATATCAGTACGAAATTGGCGTTCTGCCTCTTGACGCTCTTGCGCTGATTCTGCCTTACGCATAGCATTCCAAGCCTCCAGAGGGAATTTAGCATCAACAACAAGAGAAGGGGCTTTATTGGGCATATGAATGAGACAATCTGGGCGCTTTCCATTGGAAAGAACAGCCTGAAAAGCATAAGCATTTGTTGGTAAGGCATCGACAATAATTGCTTCCATCCGCCCCTGACCAAAAGTACCACGTGTCTGCTTATTGCTTAAAATGGACTGCAACTGAACAACTTGTCCCGTAAGCGATTGAATATTATTTTGTGCCGCATCAATTACTGCTAAACGCTCTTGCAAACGATTCAAATTTTCATAAGTGGATTTGGTCTGTACCTGAAGTGTTTGGCCTAAGCTTGTTGTCATCCCATTGAGTTGCTCACTGAGTGATTTATTTAATTCAGCCTGCCGTTGACCAAAAATTTCCGCCATCGTTTGCATTCGCCCTTGCATTTCAGCTTGTGTTTTCAGCAAGGTAGCCATCTGCATTTTTGCCTCACGTGCGCGTTCAGCAATTTCATTTTCCCAAAATGCTTTTTTTCGATGAGAATGTATCAACATAAAAAATGCCAAACAGACAAGTACAAATAGAAGTAAAAGCATTAGTTTAGAAAAAAAATCACCAGCGAGTATGGAAAAAAACGAATCAAACATAAATTGTAATATAACGCTCTTATTTTAAAAAAATGCAAGAATCCGTTATTCAATATTGACCAATAACAAACCATTGATTAATCTCTACTTATGCCAATGAGGTCTTTAGTTACTTTACCTGATCCGATTTTACGGGAAGTGTCCAAACCCGTTGAGCAGGTTGATTCAGCTCTCCAAAAACTTGCGGATGATATGTTGGAAACCATGTATAATGCTAAAGGCGTTGGTCTTGCTGCTATTCAAATTGGTGTGCCGCTACGTATGTTGGTTATAGATGTCTCTGGGAATGCTGAAGATGAGCAGAAAAAACCATTTGTTATTATCAACCCTGAAATTTTATGGCTTTCAGATGAGCGTAATATTTACAAAGAAGGTTGTCTGTCTATTCCTGACTATTTTGCAGAGGTTGAACGTCCTAAACGCCTTTGTGTTCGCTATCAGAACCGTGAAGGAAAACAAACAGAAATTGAAGCAGACGATCTCTTGGCAACTTGCTTGCAGCATGAAATTGATCATTTAGATGGGCGCCTTTTTATTGATTACATTTCAAAGATCAAACGCGATATGGTGATACGAAAATTTAAAAAACGCGCAAAAGAAAAAAACATGCAGGAATCAGTTTTGTAATGGCTTTACGATTAAGTTTTATGGGGACACCAGATTTTTCTGTTCCTATTTTGCATGCTTTATTGGATGCAGGTCATGATGTTATTGCTGTTTATAGTCAACCCCCTCGCCCAGCAGGACGTCGAGGACTTAAATTAATCCCCTCATCTGTTCAAAGTGCAGCGCAAGAAAGATCCATACCTGTCTTCACGCCTCAAACGCTTAAAACAATCCAACAACAGGAGCAATTTGCAACACTTTCTATTGATGCTGCTATTGTGGTAGCTTATGGACTCCTTTTACCCAAAGCTATTCTCGAAACGCCGCGTTTTGGTTGTTTTAATGCCCACGCTTCACTCTTACCACGTTGGCGTGGTGCTGCACCTATTCAACGAGCGATTATGGCTGGTGATAAAGAAACAGGTATCATGATCATGAAAATGGAGGAAGGACTTGATACGGGACCTATCGCTCTTTCTCGCTCCATCCCCATTACTGATAACACTACCACTGCTGAGCTTTCAAACAAACTTTCACATATTGGCGCAGAACTTATGATAGAAACTTTATCAACTCTTGAAAAAGGACAACTTAAACTGACCCCACAATCAGAGGAAGGCATCACCTATGCTGCCAAAATCAAAAAGGAAGAGACTCGCATTGATTGGACAAAACCTGCAGAGTTTATTCATAGGCATATCCATGCGCTCTCTCCTTCTCCTGGTTGCTGGTGCAATATGAGTATTGGGGGACGAGAAGAACGTATAAAAATTCTTGATAGTCGCTTAACAACAGGCCCTTCTCTTGAAATTGGACGGATAGAACCAGATTCTTTGATTGTCCATTGTGGACAGGGGCGGATAGAAATAACCTCTCTCCAAAGATCTGGCGGTAAAGTCCTTGAGAGCGCAACCTTTTTGCGAGGTGCTCATATTTCTGCTGTTTTTTAAGATGCCACGTTTTAAACTCACTCTTGAATATGATGGTTCAAATTATGCTGGTTGGCAGCGTCAAGCAAAACTTCACACTGTACAAGGAGCTCTTGAACAGGCACTCTTTTCCTTTAGTGGACAACAATTGACCATAACAACAGCAGGAAGAACCGATGCGGGCGTACACGCTACAGGACAAGTTGCGCATGTTGATTTCATAAAAAACTGGCTTCCCCATACTGTACGTGATGCGCTCAATGCTCTTTTACGTAAACAGAGAGAAGCGATTTCAGTCTTAAACGTACAAAATGTCCCTGATGACTTTGATGCACGATTTTCCGCTGTAAAACGCCATTATCTTTTTAAAATTCTTAATCGTCGCTCTCCACCAGCCTTAAATGCCAAACGCGTGTGGTGGTTGCCAAAGCCTCTTAATGCTGAAGCCATGCATGAAGCTGCTCAAAAGCTTGTAGGAAAACATGATTTTACCACTTTCCGTTCAGCACATTGCCAAGCTAAAAGCCCTATTCGCACCCTTGACCGCCTCGATATTCAAAGAGAAGGTGAAGAAATTTTCCTTTATGCGCAAGCTCGTTCTTTTCTTCATCATCAAATCCGTTCATTCGCAGGAAGCCTCATGGAAGTGGGTATCGGACGTTGGACAGCTCAAGATCTCGAAGCAGCTCTTCATGCTAAAGATCGTAAACACTGTGGTGTTGTTGCTCCTCCTTCAGGACTTTATTTAACCAAAGTAGAATATTAATTATCCTTCAAGAGTGAACGTCTTAAAAGTCGTTAAGGCAGTTTATAAAAAGAACGAATTTCTTCAAAGGCCTCTGCTGCTGTATTGACAAATTTCACAAAATTAACATCAGTAGGAGAAATTGTACCTTGTTCAGACAGATACTCAAAATTGATAGTATTGCTCCAAAATTCTTTGCCAAACAATAAAATTGGTACCTGTTTCATACGCCCTGTCTGTACTAAAGTTAACGTCTCAAACAGCTCATCCAGAGTCCCAAATCCTCCAGGAAAAATAGCTAATGCTTTCGCTCGTACTAAAAAATGCATTTTGCGCATCCCCAAATAATGAAAATTGAAACACAAATGCGGCGACACATACGAATTAGGTTCTTGCTCATGTGGTAAAATAATATTCAAGCCAATCGTTGGGGCACCAACATCACAAGCACCACGATTTCCTGCCTCCATGATTCCTGGTCCGCCCCCCGTAACAACCACAAATTCACGATATTCTGTCGTAGCAGAATAAAGTGAGCACAAACGCGCAAATTCTCTTGCTTCATCGTAATAATGTGACATAGCATGCAAATTTTTCTTTTGTATTTCATTTTTTGCAGCCCACGCTGCTTGCCCAGGTTCAGGAATACGCGCACCACCAAACAAAACAACTGTTGATTGAATATCATATTCTTTAAGGGTTATTTCCGGCTTTAAAAATTCAAGACCAATACGTTGTGAGCGCAACTCTGGTCGCATCATAAAATCTTGATCGATATAGGCTAAACGATAAGTAGACGAACACATTTGTGCTGAATTAGAGATTTTATGTATTTGTTGTAGAGCATCCTTCGTATGGAGAAGTGGTGTCCAGTTTTCTTGCTTTCCTTTTCTTTTTTCTTTACAGCCTTTTTTCATGCACCTGTCCTACTTCCTCATCGTTTTATTGACTGAACACATTTCTTCGCGTAGTTCATAGAGAATAAATCTTGAAGCTTTCAACTTGTTTAACGGAACTCTCGTCATGACCCATCTCACACAACTTGAAATGATTATTGAACAAGCTTTTGACGATCGCGATTCTATCAATACTACCACAAAAGGCGAAATCCGTGAGAGTGTCGAACATGCATTGCACCTTCTTGATAAAGGTGAAATCCGTGTTGCAGAACAACAAAAAAATGGACAATGGCATGTTCATCAATGGTTGAAAAAAGCGGTTTTGCTCTCTTTTCGGCTTAATCCTATGCAAATTATTACTGGTGGAATCAATGGAACACATTGGTGGGATAAAGTTCCTTCAAAATTCTCTGGTTGGCAAGAAGCAGATTTTAAAAGTGCTGATTTCCGTTCCGTTCCTGGAGCCATTGTACGTCATTCTGCTTACATTGCACCCAACGTTATATTGATGCCATCCTTTGTCAATCTTGGTGCTTTTGTCGATGAAGGCACAATGGTTGATACATGGAGCACCGTTGGTTCTTGTGCACAAATTGGTAAACATGTCCATCTTTCTGGCGGTGTTGGTATTGGGGGTGTTTTGGAACCCCTGCAAGCAAATCCAACAATCATTGAAGATCATTGCTTTATCGGTGCTCGCTCTGAAATTGTTGAAGGCTGTATTATTCGTGAAGGTGCTGTTTTGGGAATGGGAGTCTTTATCGGAAAATCTACAAAGATTATTGATCGTACAACAGGTGAAATTTTTATCGGTGAAGTACCAGCCTATTCAGTGGTCGTGCCAGGTTCTTTCCCTGGAAAACCTTTACCAAATGGTGAAGCAGGACCAAGCCTTTATTGTGCTGTTATTGTAAAACGCGTTGATCAAAAAACACGAGAAAAAACATCCATTAATGATCTTTTACGTTCTTAGACATAAGATTAATTCACAATAATATTTCATCGTTTTTTAACTTGAATAATAAACTCAAATACAAGGATTCTCTCATTTCAAATTCTTTCATAGTGAATCAATCACTATCATTTCCTTGCACATTACAAACGCAGTTGGTGTGTGGGTAAGAAACACTTTAAGAAAAGAGTATGATAGGTACGCTTTGCACCTTTGTAACGCGTAAAGACGGTGATGCCAAATGGATTTTATATCATTCACAATGTATTTTACTTTATATTTTTCACAACCCCCATTGTGAAATGGAGTTTGATGCATTGAGTGATGATTCACTAAAACAAGCACGCCAATATGCAACATAAATGTTTTTCGTTTAAAGCATTCTGTTTTACGTGAGAAGCATGACACCATTACGCAATACACAAAAACACGAAGCACAGCGCAATTCTATTTAAAATTGTTCTTTAAGCATCTGTACCAATCGACAAAAGCAACAGCGCAATCAATGAGAGAAAATACTCCTTTTTTCATTATTTGTTCATTTTGAGCGCTTGAATAAATGCCGATTGTGGAATTTCTACTTTTCCAAATTGACGCATCCGCTTTTTGCCTTCTTTTTGCTTTTCCAAAAGTTTGCGCTTACGCGTGACATCACCCCCGTAACATTTCGCTGTTACATCTTTACGCAAAGCACGAATTGTTTCGCGCGCTATAACTTTACCACCAATAGCCGCTTGAACTGGAATCTGAAACATATGCTGGGGAATAAGATCTTTCAGTTTTTCACACATGGAACGCCCGCGCTTTTCTGCAATCGTTCGGTGCACAAGCATAGACAATGCATCAATAGACTCTCCATTTACCAAAATAGACATTTTAACTAAATCCCCTTCTGCATAATCTGCCATCTGATAATCAAAAGAAGCATAACCCTTTGAGATTGATTTTAGCCGATCATAAAAATCAAAAACAACTTCATTCAGTGGTAAATCATATGTTACCATAGCGCGGGTTCCAACATAGGACAAACCAACCTGTATTCCCCGACGCTCTTGGCATAGTTCTAAAATTGACCCAAGATAATTATCAGGAGTCATAATTGTCGCACGAATCCATGGTTCTTCGATGGAAGAAATTTTAACCACATCAGGCATATCTGCTGGATTGTGCAACTCTTTAACAGAACCATCATTCATATTCATGCGATAAACAACCGAAGGTGCTGTCGCAATTAAATCCAAATTAAACTCACGCCCTAATCGCTCTTGAATAATTTCAAGATGAAGAAGTCCTAAAAAGCCACAGCGAAAACCAAACCCCAAAGCCGCAGATGTTTCCATTTCAAAAGAAAAACTCGCATCATTTAAGCGTAATTTGCCCATGGCTGCACGCAAATCATCAAAATCGGCAGCATCAATTGGAAAAAGACCACAAAATACAACTGGTTGCGCCAGCTTAAAACCAGGCAAAGCATTTTCACAAGGACGACGCTCTTCAGTAATCGTATCCCCAACTCGTGTATCTGCTACCTCTTTGATAGAGGCAGTGATAAAACCAATCTCTCCTGGTCCTAATTCATCAACCTGTACCATTTTAGGTGTAAACACTCCAACGCGCTCAACTGGATATTTTGCCCCTGTACCCATCATACGAATCGTTTGGCCTTTTTTTAAAATACCATCTATCACCCGTACCAAAACAATGACACCAAGATATGCATCATACCAGCTATCAACCAACATTGCTTTCAAGGGGTTTGTAACATCGCCTGTATGGGGAGGTGGTAATTGTGTAACAATTGCCTCCAAAACATCAGGAACACCCAAACCTGTTTTTGCTGATATTTCTACTGCTTGAGATGTATCAATGCCTATCACATCTTCAATTTGTTCTTTAACACGCTCAGGTTCTGCTGCTGGAAGATCAACTTTATTGAGCACAACGACCAACTCATGGGAATTATCAATGGCTTGATAAACATTTGCTAACGTCTGCGCCTCTACACCTTGACTTGCATCCACCACCAACAGAGAACCTTCACAAGCTGCCAATGAACGTGAAACCTCATAAGCAAAATCCACATGACCAGGTGTATCCATAAGATTTAAAATATAGGTTTCACCATTCTTTGCCTTATAGTGTAAACGTACCGTTTGTGCTTTAATAGTAATTCCACGTTCACGCTCAATATCCATAGAATCGAGTACTTGTTCTTTCATCTCACGTGTATCAAGCCCACCTGTGATTTGAATTAAACGGTCAGCTAAAGTGGATTTGCCGTGATCAATATGCGCCACGATGGAAAAATTACGAATATAATTACGATCTATTGTCATATAAGGCGATTTAGCAAAGAATAATACAAAACGCAAAGACCAATTATGCTCCGGCTTCTATCAAAAGAATATAAACCTAAAGAGCTTCTCAAAACACAATTTTTCATAACCTAAAAAATGAGGCTTTTATTTGCTAAATTAAATCCAAGGGTACTAAAACATATGCTGGATAAGCCGGTACCATCACACACTTTGCCAACCTCCAATGTTGCGACACTCCTTTACACTTGAAAGAGATATGCCTTTCTTGTACAGTTTTTACCCACATAACCCATCCGCTTGTGACGTGTACGCAAGTGGTTTGGATTGATTTAACATGAAAACGATTTGAAGTGAAAAAGTTTTACGGTATTCAGGGTTCTAATTCAATGTGAATAACGATATATTATACATTATAAATCAATGTATTGTAATGATGAGCGTGTATATCACTTAGGTTTGCAATAAAATTCGCAAGAAATGCTTTTTATTTATACGCAATAACCTACTTTTTTAGCAATCTTATATAAAATAACATGAATATCGAGGGCGTTTCTTCTCAATTTTTAAAACTTTAGAAATATGCTCTATTGAGTGATGTTTTTATGTATTTTTATACAATTCCTTCCTCTCTCTATTAAAGATAAAAAACACAAATCTTTCTCGATTTATTGGATAATACATTGATTTATAATGATTGTTTATTGTTTTGCAATTTAAATGAAAACTCTGAATATCGCGAGCCTCTTTCATTTTAAATCTTCTCATAGTGAATCAATCAAATTTTTTGCTTCCCCATTATAAATCAAGGCTATAGTGTATGGATTAAAACGTTTAAGAACGGACCATCAATGAATATGATGTATATTGAGAAAATTGTCTTTTAAAAAAACGCGTTAATATACAACATTATGGGAGGCTGATTTAGGCGTTCTATTTTACGTGAAAAGCGTGATCCTATGAAAGAACAAAAAGCATAATGTGCAGCAGTGCGTAATTTTTATTATTCAAAAAAATTACCGTGGATGTTTTTGAAACTTGTAAAGCTAAATTTTAAAATAACAGTAAAGATGAGAGCTGTTTTTGTCTTTACCACTTCATGCTTTGACTCAATGAAGGTTGATTTCCCGTTTCAGAGGTTAAGCAAACAGATAAATATTATTGCTCCAATTTGCTATACAAAAGCTGGAATAGCTTATAAAACCTTCCTTATCTTCATATTAAAAAAAGCCTCAAAACTGAAAACTTTGCAAGCAAAAATCTCATGCAATAAAATCGTAATAGAAAAGGTGCATAGCTAATCAATTTTTTCAATTGCTTTATTTTTTTTACGCCATTGTGAAGGTTGTAATTCAGCCACAATGATCCCAATCAGAATAAGCAAGCCACCTAATAATGCTAACGAGGATAAATGCTCTCCAGCCAAACGCCCTACAATACCAGCCCATACCGGTTCACCTGCGTAAATGAGTGTTGCACGTGTAGGGGAAATAGACCTTTGTGCCCAATTCATAGCCAATTGAATGATGGCACTCATTAATGCTAATCCGATGCCAATACTAAACCATACCCACGAAAATTCAGGAATGCTTTCACCCATCAAAGGCATACAAGCAAATGAAAAAAAACCACTAAAAAATAACTGGATAATGGTCACACGCCGACTATCAACCTTATTGGCAAAAATTCCGATGAGTATGACTTCTCCAGCAATCGCTAAAGCGCCTAACAAAGTCAAAATTTCGCCTTTTGAAAAATCAAAATTTCCCGGCTTTTGTCCTGAAATAAGTACAAGCCCAATAAAAGCGAAAATAATACCAACCCAACAAGTAAAACGGGGAGGTTTCTTAAAAACAATCCATTGCAAGATTGGAACCATAGGTACATAAAGCGCTGTAATAAAAGCCGACTGACTACTAATAATCGTTTGAAGACCAGCTGCTTGAAAAGCATAACCTAAGAACATGGCTAAACCAATCGCCATCCCAGCGAAAACTTCATAAACCGTTACACCTTTTATAGAGCGCCAAAAAATTGTCCCACATATAAGAGATGCAACAATAAAGCGAAATCCAACAAAAAATAGAGGACCACTATAGCGTACCGCAATATGAATGACTAAAAATGTGATACCCCACAATATTGTTGCAGCAAATATTGCCAATTCTGGCTTACTTAATAAAGGATATTTAAACTGTTTTATATTTGTCATGAAAGGCTTTCTCCTCCAATTTTCCGCACAATTTATGAAACAATAAGCGTTCCAACTCCCTGTTCGGTAAACAGTTCTAGTAAAACAGAATGAGGAGTTTTACCATTTAAAATGACAACACCTTCAACACCATTTTGAAGGGCTTTCATACAAGTCTCTACTTTTGGAATCATGCCTCCTGAAATTGTCCCATTTTTGATAAGTTTCTCTGCTTCAGAAACTGTCAATTCTTTTAAAAATTTACCCTGTTTATCCAAAACACCAGGAACATCAGTAAGAAATAAAAGGCGTTTAGCCTCTAATGCACCAGCAATAGCCCCAGCAAAAATATCAGCATTAATATTATAGGTTTTACCATCGCGTCCTGGAGCCACAGGAGCAAGAACTGGTATCATTTCAGAACATGCTAAAAGATCCAGCAATGTGCGATCAACTTCAATAGGCTCACCAACAAATCCCAAATCTAAAACACGTTCAATATGCGAATCAGGATCAATGACAGTTTTATAAGCCTTTTCGGCAAAAACCATATTGCCGTCCTTGCCACATAATCCTATTGCCCATTCACCTTCTGCATTGATGAGAGCAACAATTTCTTTGTTTATGGAACCGGCCAAAACCATTTCAACAACTTCAACAATCCGCTCGTCGGTTACCCGTAAACCATTTTCAAATCGTGATTCAATCCCCATTTTTATCAAAATTTCAGCAATTTGAGGTCCTCCACCATGAACAACAACAGGATTAATTCCCGATTGCTTTAATAGAGCAATATCACGCGCAAATGCTCGCCCCAAGGCAGGATCACCCATAGCATGACCGCCATATTTTACTACAACTGTTTCATTTTCGTATTTTTGCATATATGGTAAAGCAGACGATAAAAATGCTGCTTGTTTTTCTAAAACATCTACAGCACCGTTTTTAGCATCATCCATTAATAGAGCCTCCTCATCACTTTTTACCATCTTTTAGTGGAATTTAGGAAAAGTAATAACGAAATGAAACAAGAAAACAACTTCCTCAAAAAATTGACAGCGAAGAATTAAACAAAACAGGCATACAAAAAGTCTTTATTTTATGATTTTATGTATAAAATTGAAAAGCAAAATTCTGAAAAATTTTAAGCTATGCTGTACATTCAACTCGTTAGTTTACGCCTATGATACTTAACAACGAATAAGAATATATACAACCATTGATTTTGAAAACAAAATTTTCTTATAATAATAAAATTAACATATCACCAAGATAAGCAGTGGATTGACTTAGCACTGTAACCTTATCCAAGCAATTTTCTAGAAGAGATCAGTAAAGCTATACGATGGTTTCTTTATGTTAACTGTCTTCATGATAATTGAAATTGTTCGGAAATCCGAATGAAAAATCTTTCTAAAGCTTATCTATATAAAAAACTTTTAAAAGAATTCTGAAGGATTTTACTAAAATTTTACGATACAAATAAATTCTGCTTTTTATATCCCATTAATTACTGTCTTTAATCAGACAACATCAATCCCTACAAAAGGCAATAAAAGAAGTACGCTACAGTGTAATCCTTATACCTCTCTATAATATCTTGTTATAGAATATTATCATAGCTTGTAAATTTATTGCGAATAGCTCTTAATGCTCTCCAGAAGTATCTTTATAAAATCATTTAATTGTTTAGATTGCTACCTTCGTAAAGTTTTATAAAATTTTTCATTTTCATGATCTGTTTATTAAGTTTTTCTTTCTGTACAGAAAGACATGCTTAAACTATTCAATGTCTTTTAGAATTTTTTAATTCTCTTAAGGCATTGTTTTAATTATGTTATTTTATGACAAAAGATTTACTTCATAAACTTCTCTTTCCATATCACTAATCACTTTGGACAATATATCATACTGTTTTTTAAGCATATCGTGCCATTTTTTTATTGTGTTTATTTTTTCTTTTTGAAAGTAACTCCCTCTTTCTCTCCATAAAATTTTTATCATGTCAATAAATTCAACTAGGTGAATTCCATCGAATTCTGTTTCTCCAAAAGAGAGGTGTATCAAGTATCTCAAGACATGTTTTGTTATGTCTTCTTTAGTATTCAACATGAATCATCTCATTTCATAATTTCTTTGGAACAAAATAAATTTGATTATAGCGTTTTTTTATTATCTGGAAGAAGTATTTTATGACACCAGAAATACAAAACAAAATCCGAAAAAAACAAATGAAGCTGGTATGAGGCATGTAAAAGCTATTCCGAATAAAACCCCTTATTTAAAGGGAGACAGTAGCTAAGACTCTCAAAAATGCCAAAAATAAAATTGGTTATGAGGAATTAATATTTTGTTTGAAAGAGATGAATTGTCTAACAGCTTATTTAGCATTTTTTGGTAAGCTACTACCTATTTTACAGTTTTAGTATAGGGCTTTTAAAAAGGAATTATTGAATAAAACAATAAATACAAAAAATTCTGAATGCATAAAGGCAGTTATCATGACACTGGAAATCAGTCACTCAATTGCGTTTTTCCTGTATGGATAAGCCCTTTTTAAAATATCATAGACACTCAAAAATAAGACTTATCCATAAAACTTGTGAAATGTAAAAAACTATCAGTGGCAGGAACTCATCCTAAATTAATCGTTTCTTTCTTTTCAAGAAAAAAATGCTTTTCAAAGACGATAAAACTATAGAAAGCTTAATTAAAATAACTTTCCAAAAGTTTTTTCTAATCTATTCTGAGAACATTCACATATTTTAACCAGAAATATTTTCAAAAAATTCTTTCATACGTGAAAAAAAGCCATGTGATTGCGGTGAATTCTCATGATTTGAAAGTTTTTCAAATTTTTGCAATAGTTCACGTTGCTCTTGCGTTAATTTCTGTGGTGTCTCAATCGTGATATGGATGTAAAGGTCACCCCTTGCTTGCTGCCGACGCAACATGGGCATACCCTTGCCTTTAAGGCGGAATTGACGTCCATTTTGTGTCCCTTCTGGGATCTTAACACGCGCTTTAACACCATCAAGATCGGAAACTTCAAACTCTCCTCCTAAAGCAGCTGTTACCATTGAAATAGGAACGCGACAGTGAAGATCTGCTCCTTCTCGCTGAAAAAATTCATGTGGTTTAACAGAAAGGAAAATATAAAGATCACCATTGGGGCCACCACGAATACCAGCATCACCCTCACCAGAAAGGCGAATACGCGTTCCATCTTCAATACCAGCTGGAACATTCACGCTCAATGAACGTTTTTTCTCTATGCGTCGTGTCCCCTGACATTTAGGACATGGATCCGTAATAGTTTCACCACGTCCATGACATGAAGGACATGTTCGCTCAATGGAAAAGAAACCTTGTGCAGCACGCACACGACCAGATCCATGACATGTTCCACAAACTTGCGGCTTAGAGCCCTTTCTCGCTCCTGAGCCTTCACAAACATCGCACGTAACGGAACTGGGAATAGTAATTTCTGCAGTTTTTCCTGAAAATACCTCTTCTAAGGTTATTTCCATATTATAACTCAGATCTGCACCACGTTCGCGACCATCACCACGCTTACGGTGCGCACCTCCCATAATTTCGCCAAAAAAATCTTCAAAAATATCAGCAAATCCACCACCAGCAGCAAAACCGCCAAAGGGATTCTCTCCCCCTTGACTACCGCTATTTTCAAAAGCTGCATGACCAAATCGATCATAAGCAGCACGCTTTTGGGGATCTTTAAGGACTTCGTAGGCTTCGCCAATTTCTTTGAATTTTCGCTCTGCCTCTTTATCCCCGGCGTTGCGATCAGGATGATATTGCATTGCCAACTTACGAAAAGCAGATTTCAACTTTTTATCATCACATTCACGAGTCACGCCAAGAATTTCATAATAGTCAACCTTCATCATGTATTCCTGATAATTTCTCTATCATCCATCTTTATGGATAGGATTTCTTTTAATTTATATTTTTAGCAACAAAGTTGCAACTCACTCAAATAATAAAGCCCAGCCTTATATTTCAAAGGCCGGGTTTATAAATTAATCAACATATATGCCGACACTATTTCTTCTTATCATTAACTTCTTCAAAAACAGCATCAACAACATCATCATTTTTTTCTTCTGTTTCAGTGTCAGCGCTCGCTGCTTGTGAAGCTTCATACATAGCCTGTCCAAGCTTCATACTGACTTCAGCTAATTTTTGCATCTTTGTTGTTACTTCTTCAGTATCACTGCCTTCAAGCGCAGATTTCAAATCAGATATTGCTGTTTCAATCTGTCCTTTTTCTTCAGTTGATACTTTATCGCCATATTCACTGAGTGACTTTTCAGTTGAATGAATAAGGGCTTCCGCTTGATTTCTGGCTTCAACACCTTCACGGCGTTTTTTATCCTCAGCTGCATGCTCTTCCGCATCCTGTACCATTTTTTCAATATCAGCTTCACTCAAACCACCTGATGCCTGAATACGAATTTGATGCTCTTTACCAGTTCCCTTATCTTTGGCTGAAACATTAACAATACCATTCGCATCAATATCAAAAGTAACTTCAATTTGAGGTATACCACGCGGTGCTGGAGGAATACCAACAAGGTCAAATTGAGCCAATAACTTATTATCACTCGCCATTTCCCGTTCTCCTTGGAAAACACGAATAGTCACAGCACTCTGGTTATCATCAGCTGTTGAAAAAACTTGAGATTTTTTCGTTGGGATAGTGGTATTGCGTTCAATGAGACGTGTAAAAACCCCACCCAAGGTTTCGATCCCCAAGGATAAAGGTGTTACATCCAGAAGCAACACGTCTTTGACATCGCCTTGCAATACACCCCCTTGAATGGCAGCACCCATTGCAACAACTTCATCAGGATTAACGCCTTTGTGTGGATCCTTACCAAAGAAGCTTTGCACGACTTGCTGGATCTTGGGCATACGTGTCATACCACCCACTAAAACAACTTCGTCAATCTCACCGGACTTTAATCCAGCATCTTTCAACGCAGCTTTACAAGGCTCGATGGTGCGCTGCACTAAATCGTCAACCAGAGATTCAAATTTTGCCCGAGTCAATTTCATTGTTAAGTGTTTAGGACCTGATTGATCTGCCGTGATAAATGGTAAATTGATTTCTGTTTGCTGTGACGAAGAAAGCTCAATTTTTGCTTTTTCTGCCGCTTCTTTTAAGCGCTGTAAAGCTAATTTATCATTTTTCAGATCAATTCCTTGCTCTTTTTTGAATTCATCTGCAAAATAACCAACCAAGCGCATGTCAAAGTCTTCACCCCCTAAAAACGTATCTCCATTGGTTGATTTAACTTCAAAAACGCCATCTCCAATTTCAAGTACTGAAATATCAAATGTACCACCACCAAGGTCGTAAACAGCAATTGTTTTTCCATCCTTTTTGTCCAAACCATAAGCTAAAGCAGCAGCAGTCGGCTCATTAATAATCCGTAAAACTTCAAGTCCAGCAATTTTACCCGCATCTTTAGTCGCTTGACGTTGCGCATCATTAAAATAAGCAGGAACAGTAATAACCGCTTGTTCAACTTTTTCACCCAGATAAGATTCAGCTGTTTCCTTCATCTTTTGCAAAATCATAGCTGAAATTTGCGATGGAGAATATTTCTTACCTGCTTCTTCAACCCATGCATCACCATTGTCACCTTTAACAATTTTATAAGGTACAAGTGCTTTATCTTTTTCAACCATAGGATCATCAAAACGACGCCCTATCAAACGTTTAACTGCAAAAACTGTCCCTTCAGGATTTGTTACCGCCTGCCGTTTAGCAGGCTGTCCAACAAGCCGCTCTCCCCCATCAGTAAAGGCAACAACGGAAGGTGTTGTTCGTGCTCCTTCTGAGTTCTCGATAACTTTTGCGTTTTTGCCATCCATAACAGCCACACAAGAGTTCGTTGTCCCCAAATCAATACCAATTACTTTTGCCATATTATAATCTCCATTCAGCAAGCTACCTCAACCTTCATAAAGCATCTTTTTAAGACAGCTCCTCATCACACTCAAAGCCCGTATATTGCTTCAAGCAACATAAAATAATAATAAATCGCAAGATCGCAATAAGCCTTGCTGCCTCGTATATAAGAACAGGCTTTTATTGCTACAAGAGAATAATGAGAGAAACATCTCCAAAATAAAAAATTTATTTTAAAATAAGCGTTCTAATGACCCATAAATACCATATTCATAAGAGACTTGAGATTATAATATATTTTTCTTGCAATTCTCAATAAATATACCCTTCTATAAAAATTAAAAAAATAAAAGAGTGATTGCACTCTCGCTCTTGATCTTCTCATCATTAATAAAAGATACTCACGTAAAAGCTTTTTAAAAGGCGAATAATTTATATCACGAATATTATAAATTTTCCTTGGACTAAAATAGTCAGCATATCTAATGCTCATATCAGTAAAGATATTATCTATCGATCTCCTTTCAAAATTCTCCTTCTAACGGTTTCATTGTTTATTGCTATTTGAAAGATGTGCTTTAAACTCACCTAAAGCGTTTTTTCTTAACTGTATAATTTGAACTTTGAAAATATATAAAAATGCCTCTGTATAAACGCTTTAAAATGCTAAGAGTTGTCGTAATATTAAAAACTGGTAAATTAGTTTATGATTGTTCTGTATTATATCTTTATTGAGTAAAATAGTAGTGCATCATAGATTTTATACCATTTACAAATAATATTGTGAGATGAACACGGAAGCGTTGAGGAATGTTTTGTCATTGTAAACCTTATTTACTTCCTTTAGAATCCAAGCATTCTATGATTTTTATTCTCATATTCAAATCAATTTCATTTTAGCATTTCTTTCTTTTATTTTAAATAAAAGCTCTGCTAAAATAAAAAAATATTCAAAGTGTAAATCTTATGAAGGAGGGTAAATCAATGATGACATCTATTATTAAGAAAATAACAAATCTCATCTTTAAGAATATAATACATACACAATATACATACAAAAAGGTTATCATAAATATTGTGTGTGCTCTTCTCTTTGCTGGTATAACCCTGCCAGCAGGTGCTCAGCAATATAAACTTGGCGACATAGAAATTCTCAATCCTTGGACACGCGAAACACCTAGAGGTATAAGAGTTGGTAGCGGTTATCTTTACATTATTAATCACAGTAATACCCCAGACCGTTTGGTTTCTATTTCCACAAACGGAGTAAAAACAACAGAGATACACTCTATGGCTGTCGTTAATGATATTATGAAAATGGAAAAAATGCACAATGGCATTGAAATTCCGGGAAATGGCGAAATCATGCTTAAGCCTGGCGGTGATCATATTATGTTTATGGAGCTTTCACAACCATTCAAGTTAGGTGATAAAATTAGCGCAAAATTGACATTTGAAAAAGCAGGAACGATTGATGTTGATTTCTCTGTAAACGCTATGAAAGCACCATCACCTTCTAAATCCTCTCCTGTTCACTAAGCTCCTTTTATTGTAAATACACATATTATAAATACACACTTTTAAAATGAAGAAGCGTGAAATTTTTATACGCTTCTTCATTTTTTGTTTAATGCCATCAGTAAAAATTATCCGCTTTGATGCATTAACTATGGTCAATTTCAGGAATACGCAAAACTTGTCCAGGATAAATTTTATCAGGAGATTTTAGCATTGGCTTATTGGCTTCAAAAATAAATGTGTTTTTATTACCTTGCCCTTTTCCATAAACCTCTTCAGCAATTTTCCAAAGATTATCACCAGATTTAACCTCATAAAAGCGAGAAGGTTTTCTAGGCGTTGTATCTATAACCTTTAATTGATCAACGTCTACAGAAGAGATACCTTGTGAGTTGCCAACAACCAGCAGTGCTTTTTCAAGTGTCTCCCTGTCTAGAACTTCACCGCTTAAAATAGCTTTACCGTCTTCAACTTGAATATTTACTTTTTCTGTACCGAGTTGAAAATGATCAAATGCTGTCTTAAAATCTTTTTCTTTTGGTTCATGGTCCCCAATACCTAACTTTTCCCCTACAGTTTTAATAAAATTAAAAAATCCCATTACAACCTCCTTTCGTGTAGCAGAAACAAATTTTTGTGCATATATTGCCACATTCTTTTCTTTGCTCTTAAAACAAATAGGTAGATTTTCTAAACTTCAACAATCAAAACTATACCTGTTCAATTATGGGACAAATACAATAATAAACTTTGTAATAAACCTTGATAGAAAAAGCCTTTATGAAAATTTTCTCTCAAACGAAGGGATCTTAATAGACGTAGAAACATTATAAATTATGAAAGCAAAACAAGATTTTACAGTAATGACAAAAGGTTTTTTACTTTGCTACAATTTGTATCATATTTGTTTTGCAAAAAAAATATGAACTCCCATATAAATAAGTGTGGGTAATTTGCTACCACAGCAATAGAAAGGTCTAAGAAACCATGAAAGATACACCAACAATCACGCAAACGATTGTACTTGTTGATGATGATCGCAATATTTTGACATCTTTATCTTTTGCGCTTGAGACAGAAGGATATCGGGTTGAAAGCTATACAGATGGAGCATCTGCACTCAAGGGTCTCACACTTCACCCTCCACACTTAGCTATTTTTGATATTAAAATGCCCCGAATGGATGGGATGGAACTCTTGCGTCGTTTACGTCAAAAATCTGATCTTCCAGTTATTTTTCTTACCTCTAAAGATGATGAAATTGATGAATTATTTGGTCTCAAAATGGGAGCTGATGATTTTATCACTAAACCTTTCTCCCAACGTCTTCTCATTGAACGCGTGAAAGCTATTTTGCGCCGTTCTAATGCACGTAACCAACCGCTTTCTATAGGAACTTCTTCCACCTCTTCTCTTAAACGTGGAGATCTTGTGATGGATCAAGAACGCCACACCTGTACATGGAAAGATAAACCTGTTATTTTAACCGTTACGGAATTTTTAATTCTGCAGACCTTAGCACAAAGACCAGGAGTTGTAAAAAGTCGTGATGCTTTAATGGATGCTGCCTATAGTGATCAAGTCTACGTAGATGATCGCACCATTGATAGTCACATTAAACGTCTGCGTAAAAAGTTTAAACAAGTGGATGATGATTTTGCAATGATTGAAACACTTTATGGTGTAGGTTATCGTTTCCACGAGGTGTAAAACTACTTTGTCGCAAAAATTTGAACGGCAATCAAATCGATGACAGACAATTCTCAACTGGAAACTTTACAAAAAACAACCGTTAATGGTACGTCCTCAACGCCATTTCTTATGTTTGCTCGTTTGCATCTTCGAACACAACGTCTCTTTAGACAATTGCTTTTTTCCAGCCTCACACGTCGCATTGTTATATTAAACATTGCTGCCCTTGCCGTTTTAGTTACAGGCATTTTATATCTTAACCAATTTCGCGATGGTTTAATTGAAGCAAAAATTAAAAGTTTATGTACCCAAGGAAAAATTATTGCTGGGGCTATTGCTGCTTCTGCAACAGTAGATACAAATTCTATTCTCATTGATCCCCAAAAACTCTTAGAGTTACAGACTGGTGAAAGCGTTACACCTGCCCCTCAATCAACCGATTCCTGGGATTTTCCTATTAACCCTGAGCAAGTTGCCCCTCTTTTACGGCGTCTCATCACACCTAAAACGACAAGAGCACGTATTTATGATCGTGATGCTACTCTCCTTCTTGATTCGCGCGTTCTTTATTCTAGTGGAGAAGTTTTTAGTTATGATTTACCCCCACTTAAAAAAGAACAAAACATGTGGGATCGCCTTACTTCATGGTATTTAAGCACATTTTATGGCAAAGGTATTGCTCTTGACAGAGAACAAACAAAAACCAGTGGTATTGCTTATCCAGAAGTGTATCGCGCATTAAACGGATCTCTTGCTACGGCTAAAAGACGCAACAGACAAGGTCAATTAATTGTTTCTGTTGCCGTTCCTGTTCAACGCTATCGCGCAGTGGTTGGAGCTCTTCTTCTTTCAACCACTGGTTCCGATATTGATAACATTGTAAAAGGCGAAAGACTGGTTATCTTTAAAGTTTTTGCCGTTGTAGGCAGCGTACTTTTGGTTCTTTCTCTCTTTTTAGCCCATACGATTGCCCATCCATTAAGTAAATTATCTGCCTCGGCTAATCGAGTACGTAATGGCAATAATCAGCGTGTAGAAATTCCTGATTTCTCAATGCGTGAAGATGAAATTGGTCACCTTTCAACCTCTATTCGTGATATGACCAATGCCCTTTATATGCGTATTGAAGCCATTGAACGCTTTGCTGCTGATGTAAGCCACGAACTAAAAAATCCTCTCACCTCTCTACGCAGTGCTGTTGAAACGCTCCCTCTGGCTAAAAATGAAGAAGCACAAGAGAAATTGCTTGAAATTATTCAACATGATGTGCGCCGTCTTGATCGGTTGATTACAGATATTTCTGATGCATCGCGGCTCGATGCAGAGCTTGCACGAGAAACCGCAGAGATTGTTGATATGAAACCGCTTTTGGAAAGTCTTGTTCATGCTGTTCAGGAAGTGTATCGTAATACGCAAACCATTGATATAAGCCTTAATATTGTCCCACGTCCTCATGGAAAAGCCTATCTTGTATTGGGACATGAACTCCGTTTAGGGCAAGTGATTTCAAATCTTCTTGAAAATGCACGTTCTTTTATTCCTCGGAATCGTGGCAAAATTTGTATTACTATGAAAAGTCATGCTTCAACCCTTATTTTAACCATTGAAGATAATGGCCCAGGTATTCGTTCAGAAAATATTGAACGCATTTTTGAGCGTTTTTATACAGATCGACCAAACGAAGATGTTTTTGGACAAAACTCTGGACTTGGCCTTTCTATTAGTCGGCAAATCATCGAGGCTCATAATGGGACAATTACAGCCGAAAATATTATTGATCCTACGCTTGGGAAGTGTAAAACTGGTGCACGTTTTATTATTATGCTTCCCCTCGCTAAATAAATCTTTTATCCAAAGTAAAAGGTATGAAAACAAAATGTGAAATACTCCACGCAAATTGCCTTCAATTAGGCGGCAAGGGGCTGTTAATTATAGGTCCATCGGGATCAGGAAAATCAACCCTTACCCTTTCTTTGCTCGACCGTGCTGAGTGGTCAAAACGTGAAGCGAAGCTTATCAGCGATGATTATACAATGTTGCGTGCGGAAAATGGAAAGCTCCACGGATACACTCCTGATAATTTAGAGGGCGGTATCGAGATTCGTGGCGTTGGTCTTTATATGATAGAGTTTGAAAAGCACACAACTATCGATTGTGTTATTTTTCTTGGTCCGGAATCTGAACGTTTTTCCACAAATAAAACTTTTCAATTTGAAGATTTGCACGTTCCTCTCTTAAAACTTCCCTCTCTTCGTGAAGCCGATTGTACAGCCATTTGTCAAGCTATTGAAGCATTTTTGTTTAGAAAAATATGGCAAAAATCTGTCTAATTCTTTTCTAAAGATAAAAAAATCACAATTTTTGCCTTTTTTTTGCAAATTTTTCTTGGCAGCAAGACAAAGCCTTGTAAAATGTCTTTCCCACCAATATGGTCGGATCTTATTAGTTAACAGGAGTTTGCGTAAATGATTGGACTCGTGCTTGTAACGCACGGTGAGCTGGCTGTTGAATTTTTACATGCTGTGGAACATGTTGTTGGAGCACAAGAAAAGTTCGCAACAATATGCATTTATCCCGATGACGATATAGATCAGCGTCGGGGTGATATTATAGCCGCAGTAACTGATACAGATACGGATCATGGCGTAATTATATTAACAGATGTGTTCGGTGGAACACCATCAAATATAGCTATTCCTGCTATTGAAAAAGGACGCGTTGAAATGATTGCGGGTGTTAATTTGCCTATGCTTATTAAACTGATTTCTATTCGCAAATGTCCTGATATTTCATTATCAGACGCGTTAAGAATAGCACAAGAAGCAGGGCGTAAATATATTAATGTACCAAGTATGATTTTATAGCGGATAATAAAATACCAATGTTTTCCAAAGATACCCTCCCATGTATAAGTCGTCATTTCAATATCTGTAATAAACGTGGGTTGCATGCACGTGCTTCTGCAAAATTTGTACAAACTGTTGACAATTTTAATGTTACTGTTGAAGTTGAAAAGGATGGAAAAATCGTTGGTGGATCATCAATTATGGGACTTATGATGCTAGCGGCTTCATCTGGTTGCAACCTCACCATTCGTGTTTCAGGACCAGAAGCAATAGATGCTCTTAATGCTCTTGAAAAGCTTATCAATAACAACTTTGGAGAAGAGAACTAAAACTTCTCACAAAATAAAGAAATGTGATCATCCCTGAGATAAAAAGAGACTTCTTCTAATAATTATTTTGTTAATTTCTTCGTTTTTTCTTAATAATATCTGAGTTCATATTCGTTTAAATTGGCCTTGGATTTATCGTAGGTATAAATACTTGTAGCAATTGTGTTATACATAATATCTGTATGAGTTTTCTTTTCCATTGCTATTTGATGAATTTGCATGTTTGTTGAATATTAATCGTTGTCGCCGCTTTTAAAACACATAATTAAATGTTTATAGAGATATGCTAAAGTGGCTTTGAATCTCTTTTTGACCGCTGTAAAGATGATCCCACAATCAAAAATCTATCAACTTGCTTTATTTAGGCTATGTTTATGGAGTTGATAATGAAGGCATGAGTGATATTCTAACTCCATATCTTTGCAATAACTTCATGCAAACATGGTTTTATGAGCATTATTTTAGATTTATAAGCTTTATAAATTCAATTGATAATTATGCTAGCCATTTTTCAGCTTTTCTTTTTCTATATGATTGTCTCATTACTAGTGGAGCAATCCATTATTCATTCATACATCATTGCGCTCATAGTGATGTTTCCTAATTATAAGGAGGTAACATGCAACGTTTGTTTAGTGCACTTCAAATTCCACAAGAAACAACAAATGCTCTCATATCGCTGCAAAATGGCTTGCCAAATGCGCAGTGGATTAACCCGCAAAACTTCCACATCACTTTATCTTTTTTTGGTGAAATTGAGAACTCTGTAGCAGATGAGATTATTTGTGCCTTTGAAGCAATAAAGCTTCCACCTTTTGCGCTAAAAACGAAAGGTTTTGAAGTTTTTGGTTCAAAAGATGCTCCCCACTCTCTTGTTGTCTGCATTGAGCCTTGTGAAACTCTTAATCTTTTACACGAACAGATGCAAAAAATCCGGAGCCGCTTGAAATTAGCTCCTGATGAAAAACAATTTATGCCTCATATCACTCTTGCACGGCTACTCGATATTAGACCTGAAGATCTTCCTGCTTATCTAACTTCTCGAGGTGATTTTTCATTTCCTCCTTTTGAGGTTGACCGATTCGTTTTACTGTTATCGCCATCTCCTGAAAGCAATGCCCCTTATATTGTAAGAGGTACTTGGCTACTTCAAAAATAAAGGGTGTTTTTACACCCTTTTAAAACCTTTTCGATGAACTGCTTCAAAATTTGAAGCGGCATATGTTGTAATGATGTTATCTCGCGTTGCAGATGTTTCTTTTGAAACATTTATCCCGAATCAGATTCAACAGACGCTTCTTTTACTCCCCCTTTAGCTACACCAACTATCGCTGGACGTAAAACACGCTCACCAATAATGTAACCTGCTTGAACAACTTCCTGAACAGTGTTATCTGGAACATCGGCATTAGGAATTTCAAACATCGCTTGATGAAAATGAGGATCAAATTTTTGTCCCTCTGGATGAATTTTTTGCACCCCATGACGTTCTAATGCTGCCATCATGGCACGCTCAGTCATTTCAACACCTTCTGCTAATGATTTCAAACCAACATCACTCTCCCGCGCACCTTCTGGAATAGCTTCCAGAGCACGATTGAGATTGTCAGAAACTGATAACATATCCCGTGCAAAATTAGCAATGGAATAAGCCTTTGCATCCGCCACATCTCGCATAGTACGGCGTCGAAGATTTTCCATATCTGCAACAAGACGTAAAAGCTGATCTTTCAGTTCTTTATTTTCATCCTGCAAAGACGCTAAAAGATCACTAACCTCATTGCTTTCTTTTTCAACGTCTTCGTGTTCCTCTGTTTTATGTGTTTTTAAAAATTCATCGGCTGCCTGTTTAAGTGTATTACGATCAGCTGGATTTTTTAAATCACAATTTCCAAATGAAGCGTCAGTAATTTTGTTTTTTTCATCAGACATAAAAATTTTATTCCTTCATAAGATTCGTTATTCTCGATATCGAAATTCTACAGACAAAAATCAAGGGGTATCGATGTATATAATACAATGAGCTTTTATAGTACAAATACTTACCTGCATCGTTTTAACGCAATAACTGCGACACAAGTTGAGCTGTATAATCAACCATGGGCACAATCCTTGCATAATTAAGCCGTGTAGGACCAATAACGCCTAAAGCACCAATGACTCTTTGTTGTGAATCACAATAAGGTGCTACAACTAAAGAAGAACCAGAAAGTGAAAATAACTTATTTTCTGAACCAATAAAAATTCGAACCCCAGAACCTTCATCCGTTAAATCGAGAAGCTGTGCCATACTCTCACGCGTTTCAAGATCATCAAACAAATGGCGTAACCGTTCTAAATCTTCTTCTGCTTTCACATCTTCAAGTAAATTGCTACGCCCGCGAACAATGAGGTGTATTTTATGATCAGCACCTTCTCCTCCCCAAAGAGCTAATCCCGTTTCAACAAGATGATGCGATAAATCATCAAGTGCAGCCTGTGTTTCTGCGCATAAGCGGGCAATTTCCTCTTTAGCTTCACTCAATGTACGCCCTTGGATATGGGCATTGAGAAAATTCGTTGCTTCCGTCAATTGTGCATGGGTAACCCCTTCCGGCAAATGAACAATACGATTTTCAACTTCACCTTGTTGAGTCACCAAAACGGCAAGAGCGTACTCCCTATCAAGGCGCACAAATTCAATATGTTTCAATGTTCCTTCTTGTTTTGTTGCTAAAACAAGCCCTGCCCCACGTGAAAGATCTGAAAGAACTCGGCTTGCTTGAACAAGAAAATGTTCAACCGATTGTGCATGACCAGCCTCTTTGACTTGCATTTCAATATTTTCTCGCTCTTCGTTTGGCAAATCACCCGCTTCCATAAATGCATCAACAAAAAAGCGTAAACCTGATTGTGTCGGCATTCTACCCGCAGAAACATGTGGTGCATAAATCAAACCGAGATGTTCAAGATCACTCATCACATTGCGAATCGTCGCAGGCGATAATGTCTGTCGTAAAAGCCGCGAAAGATTGCGTGACCCTACAGGTTCACCATCATTAAGATAAGCTTCAACAATATGGCGAAAAATATCACGCGAACGTTTATCAAGATATTTTAGTTCATTATCAATATTTTTGTGCTTCATCACAATTGTTTCACTACTTTTAAAATACTCACCTCTTATATAAGTTTTGCCAAGGTTTGGTCAAATAGTCTAAAATAGTATAAAAACATATTATCCTATTGAGCCGTAAAATGCTACCTTTCAAAGTGATGATTGATAAATTACGCAGAAGGTATTTTTTGTTAGAGTGTGTGAGAAATATTTAAGATTAAGAGTTGATCTGTAAAGTGGTCTGCTGTAGGGACTTGCTAAGAGAACCTGGATTATTTAAAAACCGCTGTAAATAGACAATTTCACCCTTTAGAGCAAGCAGGAAAGTGGAAATTTACCATAAAAATACTATCATAAAAAAGGCATGTCTTTCATATCTTGGCAAGGTTATCTTCATACAAGATAAAAAATTTTATTGGAATAAAATATCATAAAACGTGTAAAATAATCATATCATGTAAAATTAAGCAGAATGTGTTTATATGAGTATTTAAGCTGTTTTTTAGCAAAAAATAGTTCCCCTTATTATTTTTGGAGAAATCTATATGAGAAGCATAGCAGATAGGAAACTTGTCATTGCTACACATAACACCGGCAAATTGCATGAAATCACTACTTTAATTACGCCTTTCGGTTTAATAATACAATCAGCAAAAGAACTGGACTTGCCAGAACCAAAAGAAACAGGAAAAACATTTGAAGAAAATGCTTATATTAAAGCTTTTTCAGCAGCAAAAAAAACAGGACTTCCTGCCCTCTCTGATGATTCAGGCTTAGAAATAGATGCATTGGAGGGTGCGCCAGGCGTTTATAGCGCTGATTGGGCGATTCAAGCCGATGGTACACGTAATTTTCCAAAAGCTATGAAAAAAATAGAAAATGAACTCCAAAAAGTCGGAGCACAAGAAAAAAGTCAACGAAAATGCCGTTTTATATCCATCATTTGCATTGCATGGCCTGATGCTCATGCAGATTACTTCCGCGGATGCGTTGAAGGAACATTCATTTGGCCTCCACGGGGAGACAAAGGCTTTGGTTTTGATCCTATTTTTTTACCAGATGGATATGAAAATACCTTTGGAGAAATGTCAACAGAGCAAAAACACAACTGGAAACGTAATGATATTCCCCCTCTTTCACATCGCGCACGTGCTTTCAAACTTTTGGCAGAAAACCTTTTAGCATCCTCATGAATGAACCTTTTGGCATTTACATTCATTGGCCCTTTTGTGCAGCTAAATGTCCTTATTGTGACTTTAATTCGCATGTTCGCATCCATGGTGTTGATCAAACACGTTTTGTTTCCGCCTTTAAGCACGAAATAGAAACGCAATATCACAAAATAGGCCCACGCCATATTACAAGTATTTTTATTGGTGGAGGAACCCCTTCTCTTATGGAGCCGCAAACTGTTGATGCCCTTTTGCAAGCACTTGCAAAAAAATGGGTAGTCGATGATAAAGTTGAAATTACATTAGAAGCTAATCCATCCAGTGTGGAGGCAGAGCGCTTTCGTGGATACCGTGCGGCAGGTGTTAATCGCTTATCTCTAGGGATACAAGCGCTCAATGATAAAGCATTGCGCAAACTTGGCCGACTCCATAATGTGGAACAAGCTCTTTGTGCTATTGCTTTAGCACGGGAAATTTTTCCACGTTTATCCTTTGATCTCATTTATGCCCGCCCCGAACAAACCCTTGAACAATGGAAATCTGAACTTGTACAAGCAATTAATTTGGCAGCGGACCATCTTTCTCTTTATCAATTGACGATCGAAGAAGGAACTGCTTTTAAACGGCTTCATGATGCAGGAAGACTTATCCTTCCCGCATCAGAGCTAGCAGCAGATCTGTATCATCTTACCCAAGAAATAACGGCACTGCATGGACTTCCTGCCTATGAAATCTCAAACCATGCAATGCCCGGTGCTGAATCAGCACACAATCTTCTTTATTGGCGTTATTACCAATATGCAGGCTTTGGTCCAGGAGCACATGGACGTTTCATTGAGCACGCACCGAATCATTCCTCTACCTGTTCAAAAACATTGTCATCACACCTTGAAAACTGCGAACGTTATGTCACAATAAATGAAAAGCATCCCGAACAGTGGCTTAATTTAGTAGAAACAACAGGACATGGCTGTATTGAAACAGAACATTTAACCACTGAACAACAGGCAAATGAAATGCTCCTTATGGGATTACGCCTTTGCGAAGGCTTAGAACTTATACGCTATGAAACCTTAAGCCCTAAACGCATCCCAATGGAAAAACTAAGCGATTTACAACACCAAAAATTGATAGAAATAGTGGATAACCAACGCTTAAAAGCGACAACCAAAGGACGGATTGTTCTTGATCACATCATCAGCCAACTCGTAAACTAAAGTTTTTATAACAACATACTTATTTTAATCATAATTATCATTTTTCATAGCAGAGGTGAGATTAAAATATCGTGAGATTCTCTCATTTCAAAACTATTTATAGTAAATTAGTTGTCACCATTTGTTTACACTTTAAAAGTAGGGAAGCATGTGGATAAAAGCTATAATAAAGAAGTAAAAATGTCTCTCTTATGAACACTCTTAAGTGCTAAAAGCTATTGCAATATTTTGAGCTAGGAAGTGTATGGTGGTCTGACTTTCTTTTTAATAAACGTAAAGATGGTGAGGCACTATAGATTTTGTACACTTTACAGAAAATTTTATATTACACTACATCATAAGCACCGTAGTGGCACGGATGTGACAAACATTGGGAAAATTTCTTTAAAACAAGTATGAAACCATGCATTAATCTCTGATTATTTAGAAAGATATTAATCTAGATACTTTTAAAAACCGTAAAACCGAATAAAAAAGGAGAGTAAAAAAGCACGCTGATTTTCACCTTTATACCTTTTCCCTCAATGAGGTTGTGGCTGTATGTCTGTTTCAGAGATTACAAAAATAGATATACACAATACTTTTATCCTATTCTGGCATATAAAAGCTGTTGTCGCAAAAAATACTGACCAATATTTATTTGAGATACGCAGCTGTATGATTGGTATTGATTTATAGGTCACAGCAAAATCATGAGTTTTATTAAACAAATAAAGCACTCAAATGGCAAATATACCAGATATGAATCGAGATTGCTTTGTTAGCGAGCGAAACGACATTAATCTCATATGATCTTACTTGTCTGCGTACATGTTTATGAGTGTCTATAGCATCCTTTAAGGTTATTTTATTAAAAAATTGAGAATAGTACTAGGACAATCCTTGGCTAAAGAAATCAACGTGCTGCTACAAAAGAATTTCTGTGTATCTTTATCATCTCCAATATTAAAGCTGATAAAATAAGCTTACCTTCTATCACATAATGATTTTGCAATGGAAATTCTTGGGGACAAAAAAAGCAGGGCAAAATATATGAAATAAAACAAACTTAAAGAGCATTTCTATGGGCTTTACTCTAAGAGAGGCTAATTGAAACAAGAAGTACCTTTTATGGGAGTGCAGAAACCATATTAAAATATGAGCTGTGAATGAGCGCATTTATGTTGTACGAACTTTTTACAATAGCAGCATGTTTTTGTGTGTCTTTATGGCTTCAACCTGACATCACACAATTATGATATAGTATTCCTTGTTTTCCATATATGATTGCATGTTGACTTCCTTTCTACACTTTAAAGAACGAATATTTTAATCCAATATGGTCTGTAAACAGTTCCGCTTCTTAAAGCAGGTCCCACTTGGCTTTCCAATTATGTAATTCACTTAACGAAAGACTCTACAGGCAAGAATCCCAACTTAAGAATATTCATCACTTACTCTAAAACCACTTAATATATTAAGTCTTACGTGTTTCATATCACCACACCTCAAATAGCAATGTCTTATGGCACAACAAGATAAAGGTATTTTTGAGCCAAAAATCATTTCTTTATGAAAAAAAATCAACAATAAAACGCTCATAAATAGTAGTAAGCGTTTCCACTGCATCAAGGGCTACACACTCATCTACCATATGCATCGTTTGTCCTGGTAAGCCAAATTCAACCACTGGGCAATAATCCTTAATAAATCGCGCATCTGAAGTACCGCCAGAAGTGGAACATTCTGGTATATTCCCTGTTACACTTTTAATAGCATTAGATAACGTTTGAATGAGTTTATTATTTTTGGTCAAAAAAACATCCCCTAAACTTGGAATCCATTCAAGCTGATAAGAAGGATATTGGTCACCATTGTTTTTTGATTGCACCAAAGCAAGACGCTTTTTAATTTCCTCCATCAGTGTTTCTTTTGTCCAAAGATCATTGTAGCGTATATTAAAATGAACTGTTGTCTGCGCTGGAATAACATTGACCGCTAAATTACCGGTATCGATGCTTGTTAGCTCTAAATTACTGGGTTGAAAATTCTCTGTCCCTTTATCTAAAGCAGTTTGTGTTAATGCTTGAATAAGCTTACTTGCCAAAGGCAAGGGATTAGAAGCCCGCTCTGGAAAAGCAACATGACCTTGGCGACCTCTCACGGTAATAATACCAGAAATCGATCCGCGGCGACCAATTTTGATGACATCCCCGACAGTCTTTACACTTGTTGGTTCCCCCACAAGAGCCGCAGTCCATTTTTCGCCTTTTTTTTCTGCCCATTTGAGAAGTTTGACGGTACCATTAACAGCAGGTCCCTCTTCATCACCGGTAATCAAAAAACTTACCGTTCCTTTAATGGGCCGTTTCTCCAGAACTCGCGCTAGCGCCGCAATAAAACAAGCGATTGCGCCCTTCATATCAACAGCACCCCGCCCATATAATTTCCCCTGATCTATGATAGCTTCAAAAGGTGAATAGGTCCATTCATCCAATGCACCTGGTGGTACGACATCTGTATGACCTGCAAACATAAGATGGGGTCCTTCATTTCCCATTTTTGCATAAAGATTTTCAACATTATCTGTATTTTTATCCGTAAAAATAGGGCGCTCGACATGAAATCCCATTTTTTTCAAAAATTGTTCCAAAGCTGATAAAGCCCCTGCTTCATGAGGTGTAACAGAAGGACAACGGATAAGTCTCTGTAATAGCTGAAGTGGATCTGTAAGAACAGGCATAAGGTCGCCTTCCCATTTTTATAAGTCATCGGAACTTAAGGTTATTATGCTGAATTACAAAAAAGATAAAGTAAAAACATTGAAGACACTCAGCAAACCAAGCAGGGGAGAACAATCGTGCTGAGAGCTTCAATAGCTTCCTCATTATGTATGAGCAAGTACACACACAACAAAACACTCAACAAAAAGTTCCGTTAAATATTGCCTTCATTGGAAAGTTTTTTACGCCTCTAAATTATATGAATCAAAATTAATTGCTTGCAATCTATGAGCATTTTCCTTCAACCAAGCGCGATACGTTTTACTATCAGGACATAGTTCTTCACAAAGAGCCCAAAATCTTGGACCGTGATTCATTTCAACAAGATGAGCAACCTCATGAGCAGCAACATATTCCACAACTTCTTTTGGTGCCATAACAAGGCGCCAAGAAAAAGAAAGACGCTTATCTATTGAACAAGACCCCCAACGACTTCTCGTATCTTTATAACAAATTGATTTGACTTTACGCTCTACTTTATGGGCATAATGTGCCACCAAAGGCGTTATAATGCGTGCCGCTTGTTTTTTCAAAACGTCAGCAATACGTCTTGGGAGGTATTCTAATTGACCATAAACGATAATTTGAGGTTCTTGTCCTGCATCTCCTGCAATAATTTCCGTCACCCCACGTCCTTCTCTATGCTTTATGGAATGGCAAACACCCAATAAAGAAATCGTCGCCCCCTCTTTGAGATAAGCATTTTCATGAGAGATTTGTACACGAGCAAGACGTGCCTCAATCCAAGACCGATGCTTTTCAATAAAACTTTGAATCGTACAGAGACTTATCGCTGGTGGTGTTGTTACACAAATCTCTTGACTGCTGATATCGATACGTAAGGTAAGACGGCGCGCGCACTTATTTTCCCGCACCCGTACAGGTACAGAGCGATCAGAAAAAATAAAATGCTGTTTAGAAATGCTCATATATTTTTATCTTCATCAATAAATGTATCCTTTATTTTGTATTAATCTGATTGATAAAAGATCTCAAGACTGTTTCAAAACAATCTAAATCTTGTGGACGAGAAAAGCGATGATCTGCATCACGAACAAGTGTCAATGTTACATCATGGAGAGGCAAATGATCCAGTAAAGTCAATGTATGCTGATAGGGTATCTCTGCATCTTTCATTCCTTGTAGAATATGAACTGGACACCCAACATCAATGCATCCTTTCATAACACAATTTTCGTATCCATCTTCAATCAGTGTTTTTGTAAAGGGCATTGGCTCTGTATCACCAACAGCAGGTCGCTCAATATAGCCTTTTTCTTCCAAAGTTTTCCATTCTTCTGGGCCTAATTCTGGTTCCACTAATGTTTGTGTAAAATCAGGTGCTGGAGCAATTAATATCATGCCAGCAAGCTTCTTATTTTTCTGTCCTAGAATCATAGCAAGCTTTAGCGCAATCCACCCGCCCATAGAGGTGCCAATCAAAATTTGTGGCCCCTCACAATAAGTTTCAAAAACCGCTAAACTTTCTTTAACCCAGCGTGAAATCGTTCCTTGAAAAAAATCACCATCCGATTCTCCATGTCCAGAGTAATCAAAACGTAAACAAGACAAATCATTCTTCTGAGCAAAATTATCAACCAACATCGCCTTATCCCCTGACATATTGGATAAATAGCCATGAAGCCAAACCAAACCTGGAGATTGGTGCCCCTTGCGATAGCGTACTGCAAGTGCGGTGTTCTCAAACAAAAAAAACTGACAAGGAATATTTTGATCCATGACTCTGTATCCTCCATAAAACAATTTCTTTAAATTAAGAGAAAAACTTTTATAATCTAAATCATTCCAAAAAGTAATAAATCAAATAATGAAAAAGACGCGAATTATAGTTGTTTTTAGGTGCATAATTGTATATTAAATTAACCGTAGTTGAATCAAAATTAAGGAGCATAAACCATTCGTAAACCGTTTAAAATGACGCCTACCCAAAAAGACGGACCACGTTCAAATCAGGATATCCGGGTACCTCATGTTCAGCTTATCAATGATGAAGGACAACATCAGGGGGTTGTCACGATACAAGAAGCTCTTGCTATGGCTGCAGATGCGGGACTTGATTTGGTTGAAATTGTACCAAATGCGAAGCCACCCGTATGTAAAATCATCGATTTAGGCAAATTAAAATATCAAACCCAAAAAAAAGCTGCTGAAACGCGTAAGAAGCAAAAAGTCATCGAAATCAAAGAGATTAAGATGCGTCCAAATGTTGATGTCCATGATTATGGAGTCAAACTCAAGGCTGTTCATCGCTTTATTGATCATGGTGATAAAGTAAAGATTACTTTGCGTTTTCGTGGTCGTGAGATGGCTCACCAGGATCTTGGATTAAAGCTTCTTCAGCGTGTGAAAGAAGATACAAGTGAAATTGCCAAAATCGAATTGGAGCCAAAGCTTGAAGGCCGGCAAATGATGATGGTGATAGCACCTAAATAATTTTGCATTGGAATAATAGTTGCATGCAACTCATCAAAATGATGTTATAGTATTATTTAGAAGCACCACATAGAGTTTTTGTGGTGCTTTTAAGATTTTATAAATGTGTATAAATCATGCTTTATCAATTTATAAGAAGAATTCCTTATTTTGCATATTAAATGAGAAAGCTCACACATCGTAAGATCTCCTTATTTCAAGCTCTCTTATCATACAATGCAGCAAAATTGTTTGCTTACACATCAGAAATGGAGATGATACATAAAAATTATTAAAAAAGCAGAAATGTTTTTTGTGAGTCATTTCAAGTGCCAAAGGCTATCACAATATGGAAATTGGTAAATACAATGGTGAAACTCACCAGTACCTTTTATTGAAAACTAAAAATAATGATAAACAACGAATTTTCGTTATACCTTTCACAGAAACTTTGCCCTACACCCTTCACTCTCACCATCATGAGATTGATACGATGAACCTTGAAAGAAAAGGCTATTTTTGTAAAAAAGATTAAGGGGCTTTTTAATTAAGAGTGTTCCAATCTTGCATAAAATAATGAGAGAATATAGAAGCACTTCATGGCTAAAAAACAAATTTCCTCTTTCGATAAACATCTTATTATCCGCCTTTTGCGAGAAAATTTTCGTAAACATATGCGTTGGTACAGTGCAGCTATTTTCTCAATGATCATCATTTCTTGTACCACGGCAACTAGTGCATGGATTATGCGTGATGTTGTTAATCAGATTATTGATGCACAAAATTTTCCTATGATTGTTTTTATTTCTAGCTTCATTGCTTTTATCTTTATTCTCAAGGGAGTTGCAACTTTTTCTCAAACTTACTTTCTAAACAAAGCAGGCAATAGTATCATTGCTGAACAACAGCGTAAAATTTTTGCACGACTTATGGAACAAGGAGTCTCTTTTTATCATAATAATACTTCATCTGATCTTCTTGTTCGTGTAACTCATAATGCGACAGCCGTACGTAACATAATTGATACTATTATCACAACTTTTGTACGTGATTTGCTTTCCGTTAGTGGTCTGTTACTTGTCATGTTCATTCAAAACTTTGTGTTAATCTCCATTACTTTAATCGTCGGACCACTAGCTTTTTTAGGCGTTCGAATGGCTTTAAAACGCATTCGCTGCCTGATGGAAAAAGAGCTCCTTTCACTTGGTGAAATTATCAAAATCATACAGGAAACGGCTGTTGGTATTCGAATCATCAAGACCTTTTCACTAGAAGAAGTCATGAAAAAACGGATGGACAAAGCCATTTGTGATGTTGAAAAACAAACAAACAATATTGCAACACTCGAAGCTATCACCAATCCAATTATGGAAACACTCACGGGTATTGCTATTGCAGGTATTATTTGTTTTTCCGGTTATCTTGCAACCCAACGCGCAGGTGTTCAAGGTGAATTTATGTCCTTTATTGTTGCTTTACTTTTAGCTTATGAACCCGCAAAAAGACTAGCAAATGTACGTGTAAAAATTGAATCTGGCTTGGTCAATATCCATACGATGTTTGAAATACTCGATTGTCCTCTTACAGTTGTAGAACATAAAGAAGCTAAAGATCTGAGTAAAACGCAAGGAACTATTCGTTTCGAACATGTTTCTTTTGCATACACTGATAACAAAATGATATTGAAAGACATCAACCTAGAAATAGAAGCCGGAAAAATGACAGCATTGGTGGGACCATCCGGTTCGGGAAAGTCATCCCTTATCAACCTTATTATGCGCCTCTATGACCCTACAAAAGGACGCATATTGATTAATGATCAAGACATCCGTTACACGACATTTCGCTCTCTGAGAAACCTGATGGCCTATGTAGGACAGGATACTTTTCTCTTTCAAGGAACTGTTAAATATAATATCGGGCTTGGAAAAGAAGGGGCTAGTGATGCCGAAATTATCGACGCAGCAAAAGCAGCAAATGCTCATGACTTTATTATGAGTTTGCCAAATGGTTATGATACACAGATAGGTGATAATGGCTGTAATCTTTCAGGGGGGCAAAAACAACGACTCGCTATCGCTAGAGCAATAATTCACGATAGCGAAATTCTGATTCTTGATGAAGCAACGAGTGCGCTTGATTCACACACCGAATCACAAATTAATGAAGCCATTCAACACCTTACCAAAGGACGCACAACGATCATTATTGCTCACCGCCTTTCAACGATTGCTCGTGCTCATAAAATTGTGGTCATACAAAATGGACAACTGATTGAACAAGGCACTCAGAAAGAATTACTAGCAAAAGAACATGGGTTTTATAAAAAACTTCATAATATCCAGTTCAAAAACATACCTCCTAATTTCTAGACCCTTAAATAAGATTTGAAATAAAAATGGATAGAAGGTAATGCTCCATTTATAAAAAAGGCTTGTTACCAAGCAAAAGTATTACTTCAATCAAGAATTGGCAAAGAATTTATGGTTTATTGAAAATAAACTTCTTGGATTTAGATGAAAACTTTACTCGCTATTTTATTGAATGCAATTGACTTTAACAATGAAACTTCAAAAACCCCTTCTCTTCCTCAAATAAGTGTTGAAACATTCATAAGTGTTGTGAATCCTAAAAGAGAGAGCATCAAGATTTGAAAAAATTGCCGCGGATTATGATGATGAATCTGGATTAATACAACCTTTATCCGTGTTTATCCCTACACTGACAATTTTTTCTCCACACATCTTAAAGGATAAAGATTCTACCCAATCCGATTTGTAAACAATCTAGATTTTTATTGAGTTCGTTTCACTTGATAACAACTTATGTGATTCACTTATACAAGGCTTACCTTAAATATTCACCACGTGCTTTCAAAATACTTTGTCAAAAAGGCTTACATGCCTTATGTTACCACACCTCAAATGTCGGTCTTTTATGGTACAACAGGATAAGCTGACAATTATAAATTTTGCTGCAAATTATAGATATACGCAGCGTAAAAGAAAAACATTGAAAAAATAAGAGAGAATTTATTATAAAACTTTTTTACTGTTGTAGATTGCTTTAAAGCAAGCTTTGCTGTTTTTTCTACATCTAGAATTAAAGTGATATTCCTCAAATACCTTAACTTCTTGAAAAGTTTATAAATGCACAACGTTAGTGCTTATATTAAGACTATGATTTCAAATATGCAAAAAAACAGATGAAAAGTAAAATGACATTCGTCTTTCTTTTAACCGCCTAAATAGAAAATTAAAACATACTAACTCTAATAAATATTCTTACAAAAAATATCTTTTGGCATGCATCTTAGTACTTTTATTTATAATCATAATATCTTAAATAAAAGATAAGATGTAATTTTCTTACTGCAAATTTTTTTATATTTATGATGAATCAATCAAAAGCACTTGTTGTACGTTATAAGAGATATTGGTGTATGCATAAAAACTCTTAAGATAAGCAATAAAAATACCTCTACGCTTTCAAGTGAAAAAATTGTCGGCAACATGAGAAGCTGGAAAATAGAATGGTGCCGGCTTATATCTTTAATTAATACTTATGCCTTTATTAATAACGGTAGTATGGATTTTATACCATTCATAAGAGATACTTTATACCATTTCACAAGCAATCTTATGAAATAGGCTCAAGCGCAACACTGAAAAACGTTTCTTTAAAATAAGAAAATGAATTTGCAACACAGTAGTGTTATATTTTGTAGTATTCTATTTGGCGGAGCTATTCATTATAAGAAAAGTGACCTCACTCAAAAAAACAATAAACAAAAATCTAAAATAATAGGTAATTTTTATTATTAAAAATATTGCTTTAAATGCGTTTGAAAATAAAATCGATATCTTATGAACTCTACGCTTGCCTCACGCTTTTGTTATCGCGTTCTTTAATGAAATCACACTCTTCACGTAAAAACAGAATGCCATTGTTTTGCAAATTCACGGGCTTGTTTTAAAGAGACCTCTCTCAAAGTCCTTCCCCAAGCCCATTTCGCGATAACATCCGTGAATTGTATAACGATAAATCCATTAAGCCCCCTATCCTTACGCTTATAGAGTAAAAAGCTGGCATTCACACTGTTTTGCCAGCCCCTAATATTGCGACAGCTCTTAGTTCTCGAAGATGGTTCATAAGAAGCATTTTTAGTCATTTCTTAATAGTTCTATCCACACAGGATTCTCCGCTTTTAACATGCAAAGCGAATGATTTTGACTGATTCAACATGAGAGAAAGCCGAAATGAAAGAATTATACGATATTCAAAGTTCTAATTCAAGTTAAATAACGATAAATTATCTTTATAAATCAATATATTGCATATATTTCATTCTTTAGGCAACAGCACGAGATGAGTTTGAGAACAAGGTAAGTTATTTCTCATAAATATATAACAGCAAAATAACATACTGTCTTTCGTGAAGATTTTGTCCCTTTAGAAAATAGCATAAATAAAAATCGAATATTTCAGATATATCTCTTTATGCCTCAACAAAAAGCTTCTTCTTTTATAGGATTTCTAGTCTATGTCTCCTTCCGCAGATTTAGAAATGAGAGACAAAAAACGAAGAAATTGTTTTTTTAAAATCCAATCTTTAGTAATCTCTTTCATAAAAGAGACCAATACTAGAATTTTGTTCATTTCCTATGGCACCTTTAGCTTTGAGATGACGCGAAATATCTAAATTAATTGTCCCTTTCGTCGTTCCATCAGACCCTGCTTCAAAGCCCAAGTAAATATTATTGTGTATGTAACGTCCAATACGTAAGCCTGTATTACCCTTCTCATTAACGATAACATCAAGATCATCAAGCCCAATTTTAGTTCGTAAAGTATTCAACAAAGATGTATTAGAAGCACCTGTAAGATCAGCCGCTGCTGCTGCAAGTTGAGCAATCTGAAATGGTGATAATTCATTAAGAGAGCGATTAAAAATCAAACGTGCCAAGATCTCATCCTGAGGCAAATTCGGTTGTGAAGAAAAATTAATATCAAGATTATCAATCGTCCCACTTACAGTTACAGTGACTTGAATATCACCACTATTATTATTGGTTACAAAATAAACCGTAGGATTAAGATTACCGCTAAAACTCGTTTGCCCTTGATCAAAATTAAGACGTTGCGAAAGAATATCAAAACGTCCACGAATCATTCTAAATTCACCAACTGGATGCACATCATTCAATGGACCTGCTAGATTAATGCGTCCTCCCAGTTCAGCATCTAACCCTTTTCCGCGTACAAAAAATTGATTGCGTGCTGTAATACGCATATTTGATAGCACGACAGATGAAGATTCTGGTGTAACTATACGGCTTTTGCTTTTGTTCGTGTTCTTAACATCAGCACGTTTAAGTGTTGTTTGAATCGATTTAGTTAAATTCTTATTTCTAACATCAAGAAACTTAGCACTTTTAAAATGATCAGGAACAAAAACTTCAGCTTTTTCAACGATGATATCACCACCAAGAACAAGATCATTTAAAAAATGACCTGTCATTGTCATCTCACCTGATAATGTTGCCAGAATCATAGAACCATCATTATAATTGGCATTATCAAGATGAAATATCAAATCTGTCTCTAGACCATTAGAGATACGACCTGAAGCGGAAATCCTTCCCCCTTCAAACGAAGAAGCTGAAGCTTTCTCTATAAGGAGATGATCACCACTCAATTTGCCTTCAAGCGTTATATTATTCAATCCTACATTTGTTTGTGAATCAAAAAAGCTACCGTCGCCTATAGAAATATTTCCTATCAATTGTGGCTTTGATAACGCCCCATTAAGAGCTGTATCAATTCTTGCTGTACCCGTTATATGTGCACCACGCTTGGCTAATAAGAGATTAACAAAATCAAGAGGCATTATCCCTTTAACGTTTAATTTTGCCTCTGAACCATTAAGAGATACAGGCCCATGGATGGAAAGATCTAATCCTTTATCTCCAGTAGCTATCATATTTTCAATATGAAATGTCGATTTTTTATAAGAACCACGAGCATTTATATTGATTGACATTGGTCCTTTATGCGTCATAGCAGTTAAATTTTGACTAAAAAGCTCAAAATGAGCAGATGGATCCTTCATTGTTCCGCCAATATCCACTTTTCCTATCATTGTCCCATCAAATGCTTGTCCTGCAATAAAACCATTCGCTAAACGTGCAGATAAATTTTGCAAATTAATATGAAGATCAAGCGTATTTTTCTCTAGAGATACATGCCCCTGAGCTTGTGCTTGTACTCCTTCTCCTGTTAAATTTGCATTCAAAGTAAGATTTTGATCTAAAGTCTTCCCCGTAGCAGAAAGAGAAAAAGGCATAATTTTTTTATCTTGAAAAGCAACGGTTGTCAGTCCCTCACCTTTTATATCGTAAGTTATATCAGGTTTTTTTAAATGACCACGAATCATAACCCGCCCTGTTACACTCCCTGCTGCTCCAAGATCGGATTTCCACAGATTGACTAAAGTAGCAGGAAGTGCATTCATTGTAAGTTGCAAATTCAGAGTATCTTGAATATTCCCTGCTAAGGTGATGTTGCCTCCATTTATTGCAATTCTTAATTCATTGATTGTCATTCCATCTTTATCAAAAGCAATTATGGATGGTTTCGGCAATGTTGCATGAAACGTGTATTGTTTTAGGTCCACAGTTTCAATTTGCACTTCTCGTTTTATACTTTCTGGAAGTTCCTCAACCATTAAACGACCAGAAAGCTTTGTATTGAGAGTATCATGCAACATCGCTTGGACAGTAAAAACCGTTTGCCCATTATTTCTATCGGCATGAGCATTTAAACGATTGACCATTATCAAAGGTGTTTGAATATGTTCTGCATTGATAACTCCTTCAAACTGAATCATGCCAAAAGGATCGAATATGTCAGCATCTATTGCCAATTTTTTTATTTTATTCTTGGAAAAATTCAAATGGCGAACATACGCCTTCACATTGGTTTTTTGTCTGCCATTGTGTTCATCAAAAATAAAATCTCCTTTTACTTTTCCACTACCATCCTGCAAAAATAACGCTGAAAGTATGGAAATATCATCGGCATCAATATGCAGCGCTCCTTTCAAAAAACCGCCAAGTTGTTGAGAAAGAGCACCCGTTATTTTTGCACTTCCCCCTCTAATATCGATATTTTCAAGTTTTCGAATTTTATGAGAATCTTTAAAAGAGGCCGATAAATGCAAAGGTTTTTTAGCAAAAATCCCTTCACCTTTTACCACCCCTGTTAAAGCAGTAACTGGTGCTGTATTATCTACAAGTGCATCTATGTTAAATGTTGTGTTTTGAAGTTTCTTCCCTACGATTAATGCTTCAGCAATATGGGCACGTGTATTTAGTTCTATATGGCTATTGCGCCCTCTCGCCGTACTTTGAATTGTAAGCGCACCGCTTATCTTTGGATCTAATTTGGACAAATCAGATATTTGAGCAGATAAATCCATTTTAGCGCTTTCATCTGAAAAATAACCATTAGCCTCTATGTTTGTATATTGATTTTTCAAATTAAAATGACGAAAAATGAAACCCCTCGTATTTCGAGTAGCACCACCTGAAAGAGTAATGTTTCCTTTGAATAAACGATCAAAAGGCTGCACGCCTATTTTCACATCATCAGCCATTCCTGATAATTGGAGATCAAAAATACCACTCAATAAACTGATCGTTCCTTTGGCTTTAATATCTGCACTACCAGAAAGTGATTGTTTACTGAACACTTCCAAAGGAGTTAATGTTTGAGCTTTTAAACCGAGATCACCTTTAAAAACAAAATTCTCCATTGTTCCTTTTAACCAAGAAGAAAAACCCTGAGCCGTAACACTCAGATCATGAATCAAAATTGGTTTGTTCGAAACAATATCCGTATCTAAATGCACATGAACCGCTTGGCTTAAATTTTCTACTAACGCTCCCTTAATCTTTTTAACCCCTTGAAGCGTCCCTTTAACCTGAACACCAACATGACGAGAAGCTGCATTATCAAGATTTTCGCTTACTCCTCCCATATCAAAAATTGCATCGCGAATATAAATATTTTTATTGCTTAAATGATTTACAACCAACCGCCCATTCCAAGATTGTTGACCTTCGCGACCATAGTCAATGTTCAAAGCAAGAGTATTCGCAGGTTTTGGCACTTCTGATATAGGTAAATGAACAGACTCCTTTTCGTTATCAAGAGCCATTTTGCCATCAACAAAAAGCCGTCGCAAGAATCCATCGGCGGTTATTTCAGCATTGGCTATAACATTCATTGCTTTGTTCTGAATAACCATCTGATCAAGGTGTGTTACACCTTCTTTTGTTCTTCTTGCCTTTGCTTTTAATGTTATATCAGATTCGAAGAGACTACGATATTGAGAAGGTATTAAATGGCTCAGCGTTCCCTCTAGTTTCGTAGAAAAACTGTGTCCTTCTGGAACACTTGCAAGAATAACATTACCATCTAAAATAGAATGATGATCGGACTCTAAAGAAAGTTTGATAACCAAATCATCAAAAGTACCATTGCCTTTCACGACGAGATTTAATGCTGGGCGTTGTTCAATGTTAAAAATATTCGCCAAAATACCATTTTGTGGTTCATTAGCAGAAATATCAATTTGAGCTGTACGATTACTATCAGATATCTTGGTGAGAACAGAAAAAGAACCCGGTGCATCTAAACGATGCGCCACTATATCGACATCAAAATTACCACTAGCTAAAGTGAAATTACCTTTTAAGGACATATCAGCAGAAAAACAAAAAAGATTCTGTTCAAATGTCACATGTTGAGCTGTGAGCGTATTGATAGAAAGAGCAAGCGGCAATTTTGGTAAAGAGAACTTACCCGTCTCCAGGGAAGAAACAAAAGAAGTATTGCCTTGCGGTTTGCGTAAAAATGTAACCTGTTCTGCCGAAAGCTGGTTAATATCCATCCGCCCTCTCAGCAACGCTAGACGATTCCAATCCATTTTAGCATTGGTAATTTTAAGCCAAACCCCTTTTTTATCACTGACAGTAATAGCATCAATTGATATTTGAGAAGACAGTGTCCCTTGCATATTGTGTAAACGAACTTGACGATTGGGTGCTGAAAGCTTTCGTTCAATTAAAGAAACAAACCATGAGCGATCATCTATCTTCATTTCGCTAGAGGGAAGAGTATCTCCTCTTTGCGCAAAAACAAAACCACCCACCCCAAAAAACAAAAATACAAAGAAGAAAGCTGATAAACGTACACCTTTTTTCATTAAAATGCTTGCCCTATACCCACATAAAAACCAATGCGAGGATCAGCCTTCTCTCTCTTTAAAGGAAAGGCTAAATCAACGCGTAAAGGACCAAGACCCGTCATATAACGACCTCCTATACCGGCTCCCCATTTAATTTTTTGAGAAAAATCAAAATTCGCCTTTTCCCCTACTAAACCTCCATCAAGAAAACTGACAAACCCTATTTTATCATTTAAAGAAACACGCAATTCTGCTGACCCCTCAATAAGCGCCCGTCCACCAACAACCCCATCATTTTCTGTTTTGATACCAATATTACGGTAAGCATAACCACGAACAGAGCCCCCGCCACCAGCAAAAAAAAGCGTATTTGCGGGTACTTGTGCTGTATCATTCCCAAGAATTGTACCAAGCTTTGCCCGCGCAGCAACAACAAAACGATCCCCTTCATCCAACGCCCAATAAGAACGACCTTCTGCTGTTACTTTTGCAACAAAGTTGCTAAAACGCATCTCATAAAAAGGCTCAATGAAAACTTCACCATATAAACCTTTTGTTGCATTAAACTTATTATTACGACTATCGTAAATCAAACCGCTAGGGAAACCGATTGTTGTAAAATTACGGCTCCCCAAATAGATATCACGTGAATAACCATTTGAAACTTCTACAGCAGCCTGTCCCGATAGATTACCATTAAAAATATGCGTAATACCTAATTTTCCTTTAATGGCTTTTGTCGTATAATTTTCTAAAACATCTTGTTGTATTTTTAATTCTGACCTGAAATCTGTATCTGGCGTGAGTACACCGGGCTTTACAAATGTGCCACCGAAAAGATAATCAAAATTTTTAAAATTATATGATTGCTTTTTATTGCTACCAACACCACTTATTTTTGTTTCAATTTTAAGAGTCTCTGCATGACCAAAAAGATTGTTATGCATCCAATAAGTCTCAAAACCAGCACCGTCTAAAGTTGAATAGCTACCGCCTACACCAAAACGACGCGGTTTACGTTCTTGTACAACAAGTGCAAGCGGTAAACTACCATCTAGATTAATAGTATCAGCCTCACGTATATTGATAGCACGAAAAACACCAAAGCGCGCAAGACGTTCATTTGCCTTAGCTAACGCATCAGAATCGTATATCTGCCCTGGTTTCAATCCGGTCATCCACGCGATATAAGCTGAATCTACACGTGGTTTCTTACTTATATTACGCACACTTAAAGGACCATAATAAGCCTTTTGTCCAGGAGCAACAAGAATCCGTCCTTCAACACGCAACGCAGCATGGTCAGCCACGACCTCACTCTTCATAATTTTAGCTTTAGCATAACCTTGTTGCCGCCATCCTTCTATCGCCCATTTTTCTGCTTTCAAAATGGTTTCAGATTTAGCAATAGCCCCAACTTTATAGCCCAATTCTTCAATTGTAGGCATTTTATGCGCTTTACGTTTTTCAAACGGAGCTACTTTATCAATATTTGCAATACTAAAAACATATTGTGGACCAGCATTAATTGTAATAACAATATTGGACCGTGCTGGAAGTTGAGTTACCGGACTTAAATCAGCGACTTCTAAGCCATTAATTTTAATACTAATAACACCACCATAGCGTCCATCAGCATAAAGAGCAGAAAGAATTGCTCGATAATCTGAACGCGCCTTGGCGAGCAAACCAGAAGAACTGGCGGATGCTTTCTCTTTATCAGCAACAAGAGAAGAAACAGATTTAACTATTTTTATACCTTCTAATGGTGCACCTGGCGGTGCAACAACATCAACTTTATAAAATTTCTCTGTACTTTTGGCATAATGTGAAGAAGAATTTGTTTTCTTTTGACCAAAAAGAGGGATGCCGAAAAAATCAAATGCAGCAAGTGGCTGTGGAAAAGAAAAAGCAAAACACAAGCCTATAAATACACAGCGCACAGTCCCTGATTTTAACAAAATTCTTGTCTGGTATACCATAAAATCAGATACCTTATAATACACTTTGCATCTACTACGCTTTAAATAATATAAAAATAAGAAAGGTAAATATAATTACTTTGCACATTTTACACGTTTTATCACATCAAATAACGCTCTGCGATACATAACGTTATCCTCCCCTTATATTTTCATAAAATTCTGCACTGTTGTATAACACGAACAGCCTCATTCTTTTTTTCTTAACATATTTATTTAGCTTATTATAAATGTTTTATTGCGTCCCATATCATCATGGTTAAATTTGTACAAATGACTTTCCATGGGAATGCTAAAAAACTGCCCACGTATATAGTTCTCTCTATAAAAAAAGCTATAGAGATGCTTCTTGATTTTTATAAATAGATATGATTGTCTCTACCAAGTCTAAAGGGGGAAAATAAATAAATGATCGCACGTATTACAACTGTTGCTTTTCGCGGTCTAGAAGCAGTCCCTGTCGATGTACAGGTTATGATTTCGTCTGGTAAAATAGGAATGGCTATTGTTGGATTAGCTGATAAGGCAGTTGCAGAAAGCCGTGAACGTGTACAAGCAGCCCTCCACGCTTGTGGACTTTCTATGCCTACTAAACGAATTACGATTAATCTTGCACCAGCTGATTTGCCTAAAGAGGGATCGCATTATGATTTGCCAATCGCTGTAGGCTTAATGCTTGCTATGGGAATCCTCCCTCCCGAAGTAGCTCAAGACTATATCATTTTAGGAGAATTATCACTGGATGGTTCACTTACCGCTGTTAATGGTGTTTTACCAGCTGCCATGACAGCTTTATCACTCGATAAAGGACTGATTTGTCCCTTCCAATGTGGACCTGAAGCAGCATGGGCAAATGCAGAAATAAATATTCTTGCCCCAGAGACTCTGCTCACTATAGTCAACCATTTCAAAGGAACCCAAATTCAAAAACGTCCACAACCGCGCCAATATACTATCGAAACTGGACTTCCAGATCTTTGCGAAATCAAAGGACAAAAAACAGCCAAACGTGCCTTAGAAGTTTGTGCTGCTGGACGCCATAACCTTTTGTTTGTAGGTCCCCCTGGTGCTGGAAAATCTATGCTAGCGCAACGCTTACCTTCCATTTTGCCACCTCTTGATAGCCGTGAGCTTTTAGATGTCTCTCTGATTGCTTCTATTACAGGAGAAACGGTTCATAATACCATTTCACTTCATTGCCCCTTTCGTTCCCCACATCATTCTGCTTCCATGGCCGCAATGATTGGTGGAGGGCTTAAAGGACGACCAGGAGAGGTCTCCCTTGCTCATAATGGTGTGTTATTCCTTGATGAATTGCCTGAATTTTCTCCACAGGTTCTTGATTCTCTTCGTCAACCTTTAGAAAGTGGGGTGTCAGTTATCGCCCGCGCTAATCACCATATTAGCTATCCTGCTCGCTTCCAACTTATTGCCGCAATGAACCCTTGCCGTTGTGGTATGGCAGGCGAAAAAGACCATGTTTGCCCTAAAGGGATACGCTGTCAAATCGATTATCAGTCCCGTATTTCTGGTCCTCTGCTTGACCGAATTGATTTACGGATTGATGTCCCTGCTTTGACGGCTATAGACCTTATGCAACCAGAACAATCAGAAAAAAGCTGCGACGTTGCCAAACGCGTCGCACGGTGCCGTACCATTCAAGCTAAACGTTTTTCAACAATGGGGTTTGATCATATTCGTACCAATGGCGATTGCCCTGCCAAAATTATAGAACAGATTGCCATTCCTGATAAAAGTGCGACCATACTCTTACGAGATGTGAGTGAAAAAATGCACCTCTCTGCACGCGCTTATCATCGCATTCTCAAAGTTGCACGCACAATTGCTGATCTTGACGGATCAGATACTCTTTCACGCTATCATCTCGCAGAAGCTATTTCCTATCGACTAGGCGCAGAAAGATTAACAGCCCTTAATTAAAAAACTACTCATCAATAAAAACTTATTGGAAAATAACGCAAATAAAGTTCTGTAAGTTTACCATCCTCTTCTAGAGATTTCAGCGCATAATTGAGTATATCAACCAATTTTTCATTCTTTTTTGCAACAGCAAGCTGCATTCCTTGCCCCAATAACTGTGGCGCCATATATGCCCCCCCAACAAAATGGTAGCAATCAACAGATTTTTGTTTTTTGAACCATAATGATAAAGCAAATCCATCATCAAAAATAAGGTCAATTTTACGCTCTTGTAATGCTTTATAGAGCTCTTCTCTCTTTTTAAACCCTTGCCATTTGGCTTTAGGAAAATAATGTTGAAAGAGTTTTTCGTGAACACTTTTAGACAAAATACCACTGGTTAAATGTACCAATTGATCGCTTATTGGCTCATCGAGATTTAAACGTCGAGAAGCAACAAATCGCGCTGGAAAGCGCAAATATGACTTTGTAAAAACCAGATCTTGCTGGGTTTTACTTGTTTCTTTTAAACCCGCAATAATGACTTCTGCACCACCATTTTTAACATGTTCTACAAGCTCTTTCCAAGGAATCACTTCTATTTCACAAAGCTTCTCTAATTTTAATTTTGAGCAAATAGCGCGCAATAAATCGATATTATAACCTGCAAGATACCCCGATTGATCAATAAAATTAAAAGGAGGAAAATCAAAACTTGTTACAAAACGCAAACGAAAGATATCCGTTGTATCAGGTTGTACCAAATGTTCATGCGAATCAAAAAAAGAAGGCAGCCTTTCAGCTTCTGCGTAAGAGGAAAATAGAACACCCCCTACTACAAATAAAATACGAATAAAAATATTATATGGACTATTGAATAAAAAGTATCGTAAACGCAATTGAAGATGTTTTACATATATAGATTTTTTTATTTTCAAAATCTCTCCCCCATTTTTCAAAACTAAGATGCAATTCTTCTCAACTATTATCTAACGCACTGCACCAAAATATCTGGCGTTTAATAAATAAAAAGTAATCTTAGAGAAATAAGCTATACACTCTTTAGTGGCACACTCCATTTTATCAAAATATCCCGCATATCTTAAAATATTAAGACAATGATTTGTAATGATAATTTACTATTTATATGTTGAATAAAAAACTTTATTTCAAATCTATTTATATTGAAAATATCAAAACCATTTTCTTGCGCATCACAACCAGCGGGAATATATAGATACTATTGAAGAAAAGAATAAAAATACCCTTCAAATGCCGGGGGTTTTCTCAACATTAAGGTTGTATCAACATTTAAGAGCTGGAAAATAAAATGCTGCTGCTGGTTTGCACCTTATTGTCAAGATGGACAAGATAGGGGACATGAATCTTGTAGTATTCATAGGGTATTTTACACTGAGAGATGTTTCTTAAAAAAGCGCGTGAATAATAGCGCAATGGTGCTTTGTTTTAAATGAGGAACTTAGCCTCCATCATAGGAATGAGAAAAACTAAAACGTAAGATAATGCGTCATCACCTTATTTTAAAACATTGCCGTGGACGTTTTTAAAAGTTGTAAAACTGAATACAAGAACGATAGTGGAAACATGTTTTTACATTTACGCCTTTATATTTTCCACATTTTAAAGATGGCACAAACCAGTATACACAATATTTTTGCCTCAATCTAACATAAAAAAGTTTGAGCTGCTTAGAGAGCTTGTAACCTTTGTTTTAAATATACGGCAGCATTAGAATTGAAAATTGATTGATGGATAAAACAATTAAGACCTTTGTTAGTGTAACATAAAAATGTATAATTAATTTTGGAACATTACGCATATGCAAAAATAAACAAAATAAATAGCATTATTTTATGAAATAACTTTTTGTATAAGTCAAAAGTGTTTATAAAAATATAAGAATTTATTATTATCTCATGATAAGATAATTTATAATATTTTACTCTTCGCACAAGTGTAAAGCTTGAGTGACCTCATCCCTACACCTCAAAGGAAAAGATTCCTACTAGCGTTGGCGTCTAAACAGTTCTGCTTCTCTCGGCTAATTCCTCGGAGCTATCCACTCATGCGATTCACTTAACTAAAGGTTATACAAATAAATCCTTCTCCGAATATTCACCACGCACTTTAAAAATACTTAATGTATCAAAGCAGTGCTTACTTTCCTTATAACACCGCCCTCAATGACGAAGTTTTACGACATAACAGTATAATCTCATTTCATCATTCTCTTCTTATATATCGACAGATATTGAATCTAGTTCTGATATACGGTAAATGTTTAATGTGGTTATTCCATAAATAACTGATCAGAACATTGAGCTTTAAAAAGCAGATAAAATATTGTAAATTGAACACAGGAATGGACTAACTTATGAGTGATGAAATAACCTTAGCGGCACAAAGCGATGATTATGGTGCTGCTTCTATCAAAGTTCTCAAAGGTCTTGATGCTGTACGCAAACGTCCTGGTATGTATATCGGTGATACTGATGATGGATCGGGTTTACACCATATGGTCTATGAAGTTGTAGACAATGCTATCGATGAAGCTTTAGCCGGTCATGCTACTCTTGTAAACGTCACACTCCATACTGATGGTTCTTGTTCTGTTCGTGATAATGGACGTGGAATTCCGACAGATATCCATCCAACAGAAGGTGTCTCTGCAGCTGAAGTTATTATGACACAGCTTCATGCCGGCGGAAAGTTTGATCAAAACTCTTATAAAGTTTCAGGTGGATTACACGGTGTTGGCGTCTCTGTTGTGAATGCATTATCCGTTTGGCTTAAATTGCAAATCAGACGAAATGGTAAAATTCATGAAATATCATTTACCCACGGGGTAGCTGATGCTCCATTAAAAGTTATTGGCGATTGCGATAGAGAAAGTGGAACAGAAATCAGATTTTTACCAAGTTCTGAAACTTTTACTATGGTTGAGTTTGATTTTGAAACTTTGGAGCGCCGTTTACGGGAATTAGCCTTTCTAAATTCTGGAGTTTATATTCTTCTTGTTGACGAGCGTCATGCTGATATTAAATCAGTTGAATTGCATTATGAGGGTGGATTAACGGAGTTTGTCAAATATATTGACCAATCAAAAAAAGCTTTGCTTGATAATCCTATTTACATTGCAAGTGAAAAGGATGGTATGAGCGTTGATGTTGCCCTATGGTGGAATGATTCCTATCATGAGAAGGTCTTGTGTTTTACCAATAATATTCCTCAGCGTGATGGTGGAACTCATTTGATAGGTTTTAGAAGTGCCCTTACGCGCCAAATTAATGGCTATGCTGAATCTTCAGGTATTGCTAAAAAAGAAAAAGTGAACTTAACCGGTGATGACTGCCGTGAAGGATTAACAGCTATTCTTTCTGTCAAAGTTCCTGATCCGAAATTTTCTTCACAAACAAAGGATAAGTTAGTCTCTTCTGAAGTGCGCCCTATTGTTGAAAATTTGGTCAATGAAGGTCTTTCAGTATGGCTGGAAGAACATCCTCATGAGGCAAAACTTCTCATTAGTAAAGTGGTAGAAGCTGCAACAGCACGTGAAGCAGCACGCAAAGCACGTGAACTCACAAGACGAAAAGGGGCGCTTGATATCACTTCTCTACCAGGAAAGCTTGCCGATTGCCAAGAACGTGATCCTGCAAAATCAGAAATCTTTATTGTCGAGGGAGATTCGGCTGGCGGTTCAGCAAAAAGTGGGCGTTCACGTCAAAATCAAGCAATTTTACCCCTTCGTGGTAAAATCCTCAATGTTGAACGAGCACGTTTCGACCGCATGCTCTCATCTGATATGATTGGAACACTTATTACAGCTCTTGGAACGTCTATCGGTAAAGATGAATTTTCACCGGATAAATTACGTTATCATAAGATTATTATCATGACAGATGCGGACGTTGATGGCGCCCATATTCGTACTCTGCTGCTTACTTTCTTTTTTAGACAAATGCCCGAGTTGATTGAACGTGGACATCTTTATATTGCTCAGCCTCCTCTTTACAAAGTATCGCGTGGAAAATCTTCCCAATATATTAAAAATGAAGCAGCGTTTGAAGAATTCTTGATCGATACTGGATTAGAAGAAACAACGCTTGAGCTTTCAACGGGAGAAGTTCGTGCAGGAGCTGATTTGTATCAACTCGCTAAAGATGCTCGTATATTACGTCAACTTTTAAATGGTCTTCATACCCGTTATAACCGTAATATTATTGAACAAGCAGCAATTGTTGGCGCTTTTAATCTTGAAGTCTTTGCAACACAAGAAAAAGCGCAAAAAATAGCAGATACTATAGCACACCGCCTTAATCTGATTGCTGATGATATGGAACAAGGCTGGAGTGGACAATATACAACAGATGGAAGTTTATGTTTTGAGCGTATTTTGCGTGGTGTTAAAGATGTTGTTACGCTTGATGTGGGACTTATAAATTCAACTGACGCACGCCAAATTGATCGCATTTCCCAAAGTTTTATCGACATATATCATCCTCCTGTTCTTTTACGTCGCAAAGATAAAACAGAGCGTATTTTTGGTCCTATGAGCCTCTTAGAAAGTATTTTTACAAACGGTAAAAAAGGTGTTACTCTTCAACGCTATAAAGGTCTTGGGGAAATGAATGCTGAACAGCTTTGGGAAACAACTCTTGATCCTAATGCACGTTCTCTTTTACAAGTAAAAATTAATGATGCAACCGATGCAGATTCACTCTTCTCTCGTCTCATGGGTGATGAAGTTGAACCTAGACGTATTTTTATTCAAGACAATGCCTTGAGCGTTGCCAATCTTGATATCTAAAGGTACTTTTCTGTTTTTAGCTGTGTAAATGTCGCAGTTTTATACGTTGTTTTTTCGTATTTGAACATTTCCTCTTTATTTCATTTACGATAAAAGAAAAATAAGGAAGGTCATACGCATGGCAGTTGAAACAGAACGTGTAGGAACCAAGGGTGGCATGGAGCACTCTTTTGGTTTTACAAGAGTAGATGAAACACAAAAACAATCCATGGTGGACGGTGTATTTCATTCTGTTGCTGAAAATTATGACAAGATGAATGATATCTTATCATTAGGACTACACCGTGTGTGGAAAAATTCCATGATTGCTTGGCTTTCCCCACCAGCACTTTCTCATTGGAAAGTTCTTGATGTCGCTGGCGGTACAGGTGATATTGCTTTTCGTATTCTTAATGCTTCACGCCAAAAAGCCCATGTTACAGTGCTTGATATTAATGGCTCAATGCTCAGCGTTGGCAAAAAACGCGCACAAAAAAATGGTCTTGCCCCTCTGATTGATTTTGTTGAAGCCAATGCAGAAAATCTACCTTTTGAAAATCAAAGCTTTGACGCTTACACTATTGCTTTTGGAATTCGCAATGTTCCTCATATTGATCAAGCTCTTAGAGAAGCTTTTCGTGTTTTAAAGCTCGGTGGACGTTTCTTATGTTTAGAATTTTCAAATGTCGAGATGCCTCTGCTGGATAAAATTTATGATCTTTGGTCTTTCCATGCTATCCCTAAGCTGGGTCAATTTATTGCAAATGATGGCGATGCTTATCGTTATTTGGTTGAATCTATCCGCAAATTTCCTAAGCAAGATGATTTTGCCCATATGATCAAGCATGCGGGGTTTTCGCGGGTATCGTACCGCAATCTCACCGGTGCGATTGCAGCGCTGCATTCAGGTTGGAAAATTTAAAAATGGCGCAAATTTCCCCTTACTTTCAATTGATGCGTGCAGGATGGGTTTTAACACGTGAAGGTGTTTTAAGTGCTCTTCCTCATGGTGATCTCCAAGGATTTCCAGCGCTATGTCATCGTATAGCGGGTATATTAGCACGACGCAAAACGAAAAAAAAACAGCGATCTGAAAATATTTCATATGCCATTAATAAGCTTGGACCCTCTTACATAAAACTTGGTCAATTTCTTGCCACAAGGCCTGATATTGTTGGGCGTGATATTGCGGAAGATTTGTCACAACTACAAGATCGCGTCCAAACATTTTCTTGCACCGCCGCTATTGCTCAAATTGAAAGTTCTCTTGGTCGCTCTATTGATGATTTATTCGTAAATTTTTATCCCCCCATTGCCGCCGCTTCTATTGCTCAAGTTCATCCAGCTGAATACAGTGATGAAACTGGCCATAAGAAAAAATGTGCTGTAAAAGTTATTCGTCCCAATATCAGAGCACGTTTTTCTAAAGATCTTAGAGGATTCTATCTCATTGCTCATTTGCAAGAGCGCTATATCCCTGCCTCTCGAAGGCTTCGTCCTGTTTGTGTGGTGGATACTTTAGCACAAATAACACGACTTGAAATGGATTTACGCTTAGAAGCAGCAGCTATATCTGAAATGGCTGAAAATATTCAACATGATACAGGCTTTCGGGTTCCACGTATTGACTGGGAACGGACAGGACGTAATGTTCTTACAATGGAATGGATTGATGGTATAAGAATATCCGAAACTTCCAAACTCAAAGAAGCAGGATTTGATTTGAAGGCGCTTGCTATTACGCTTATTCAATCTTTTCTTCGTCATACACTGCGTGATGGTTTTTTTCACGCCGATATGCATCCTGGTAATTTATTTGTAGATGAAAAAGGATGTATTGTCGCTGTTGATCTAGGTATTACAGGACGGCTTGGAAAAAAAGAAAAGCATTTCCTTGCTGAAATTCTTTACGGCTTTATTACCCGCGATTACCATCGAGTTGCACGTGCCCATTTTGAGGCAGGCTATGTTCCTTCACACCATAATATTGAAAGCTTTGCGCAAGCCAACCGCGCTATTGGCGAACCAATTCACGGACAATCAGCACAAAGCATTTCCATGGCTAAATTGCTCACTTTATTGTTTGAAGTCACTGAATTATTTGACATGCAAACGCGACCTGAACTTTTATTGCTGCAAAAAACGATGGTTGTCGTGGAAGGTGTTGCCCGCACATTAGACCCCACTTTTAATATGTGGAAAGCTTCTGAACCCATTGTCAAAGAATGGATTAGTAAAAATTTAGGACCCGTAGGCGTTGCAAAAGACTTTAGTGAAGGAGCACAAGCTCTCCTTTCGCTGGCACGCAAAACACCACAATTGGTTCAAAATTTCCAACAAATAGAAGAAGATTTTAATCAAATGAGAAAAACAGGTTTTAATCTTTCTCCTGCTACCCTCAAACAACTTGCTGTAGAACAAAGTCACAGAAACCGTTATGGTCGTTATAGTCTTTTCATTATTGCACTTTGTTGCGCTTGTCTTACTTTTTACTTTTTTCACCTTTTCTAATCTCCTTAATATGCTAAAAATATCAACAATGAAATCATTGAAATCATTTTATTTCTTGGAGGTATTTTATGGCCAGTATTACCATTCGTAACCTGTCTCCTGAAACCAAAGAAGCTTTGCGCATACGCGCCGCGCAAAATGGTATTTCTATGGAAGAAGAAGTCCGGCGCCTTTTAAGCAATCCCTCTCCTCTCACCACACAACCCCTTCATGCTAGCGCTGTTGAAATGCAATCATTGAAATCAAAATCTCTCCTTCTTATTATTGGTGGAAGTATTGCATCCTATAAAGCACTTGATTTGATTCGCCGTTTACAAGAACGTGGAGCACATTTAAAAGTTGTGATGACAAAAGCAGCGCAAAAATTTATTACGCCTTTAGTCGCTGAAGCTTTAAGCGGTGGTACTGTATATACTGATTTATTTTCACGCGAAGAAGAACACGATATCGGACATATCCGATTAGCACGTGATGCTGACCTGATTATTTTAGCTCCTGCTACAGCCAACCGTATTGCAAAAATAGCCAATGGCATAGGAGATGATCTGGCTGATTGCATTCTTTTAGCGGCACGCTGTCCACTCTTGATTGCACCCGCTATGAATCCGTCCATGTGGACGCATCCAGCCACTATTCGCAATGTTGCACAATTGCGCGCAGATGGCGTTCATATCATCGGACCAGAAATCGGAAATATGGCTGAACGTGACGAGATGGGATATGGACGCATGAGCGAACCTTTAACTATTGTCGCTACCATAGAGAATCTTTTGAATGTGCATGAAAAACCTCTCTCTGACCGCCATTTCATCGTTACCTCTGGCCCTACCCATGAACCAATTGATCCAGTGCGTTATATTGCTAATCGGTCTTCAGGTAAACAAGGTCATGCCATCGCAACCGCTCTTGCACATTTGGGTGCAAAAGTAACACTTATTTGTGGACCTGTTAATCTCGCAGACCCACAAGAAGTAAAAACCATTCATGTTGAAACAGCACAACAGATGTTACAAGCCGTTCAAACCGCATTGCCCGCTGATGGTGCTATCTTTGTTGCCGCTGTTTGTGACTGGCGCAGTCAAATGCAGTCTTTACACAAAATTAAAAAGAATGCTCATAAAATACCACCATCCCTTCATATGGTTGAAAATCCTGACATTTTAGCAACGATTGGACACGCTCCAAACCGCCCCTCATTGGTCATTGGTTTTGCTGCTGAAACATGTGATATCATTGCCAACGCGCAAAAAAAATGTGTTGAAAAAGGAGCTGATTTCATTCTTGCTAATGATATTTCTCTTCAACTAGATGGTACAAGTGTCATGGGTGCTGATACAAATCAAGTTTATCTCGTAAGTAGAAAAAAAGTTGAACAATGGCCCCATATGAGTAAACAACACGTAGCGCAAAAATTAGCAGACATGATTGTATCATTTTTTGCCCCCTAGACACCTACTCCTCATGAGGAAAATATACCCCATTTCAAATAATAACCCTTCAAACGCGTTAATATTAAACACCTTATCAAATAGAACTGACAATAGGTGTCTATCCATCTCAATTAGTATATAATATTTCTGGTTTATAATGATAATATCGCATTGTTCATATTAAATTAGAATCCCAAATATCATAAGATTCTCTCATTCCCAATCTCTCTCATGTTGAATCAATAAAAATCATTTTCTTGCACGTTGTAAACAAGGATAACTGTATAAATACAAAACGTTTCAGAAAGAACTAAAAGCGCTTATAATGGACCGTCTCAAGAACCAAGGGCTTGTCTCGGACAACACTGAGGATGATGGTGCCAGCGTGCTCTTTTTATTAAGCGTAAAGTTAGTGATGCCCTATAAGTTTTATATTATTCACGAGAGCTTTACCCATATACCATTCACAAACGCTGTTGCGAAATGGGTATGATGAGCGTTGGGAAATGTTTTTTTAAAAAATCCTATCTCACCCTAGCCTTCATAAAAGTAGGATCTATTACACCACTGTCTCGCCAGCTTATAAAAAAACAAGCTATCATTCATTTTGGCTACCATCAATTTTGACAAAGCTTTTGTAATGGATAAAATTTATAAAAATCATTTTCTTTCTTCAATGTTTTTATCCACATATTGATCATATTTATGATATGCAAATAAATGATTTTGATTGTTTCATGATGAGAGCAGCTAATGAGAAAATATGAAAACTTTATTTTGAGCTCTTATTCGCTATGAAAAATAATGTATAAATCAATGATATTATAACATCTCAATGCAATTTGAAGCATATCTCACACTGACGCTTATAAAGAGTGTAGACAAAATTCGCTGCACCACTGTCTATAAGTTTATGAAACTGAAGCCTTTATTATTTTTCTCAGTGATCGGTCTTTAAGATTAAATGTGTGTGTCCTCTCTCCAGAATACCAAGACCACAAAAACTAGAATTTTATCCATGATATCCTCACATTGTGATGTTTCATGAGAAGCATTTTTATTCCTTTATTGAAAGCTTTGTATCCATACATTGGTCTCGCCTATAATGTGTACGTAAATAATTTTTTGATGTTGAATAGAGTCTTTGAAATTAAAGAATATTTCTATATTTGGGATTCTTAGTTCAAGTTGAAAATGATCAATTCTCTTCGATAAACTAGTGGTGTTATTATCTAAAAATTATTTGATACAGTGCACCACTTGTATGAAAAGTGCTTCAATGAATGCTTACTTCATTGCATTTATAGCTTTTAAAATTCAAAATCTTATCATTTTTAAGCATCCGTGGTTTCTCCCTTTCTTTGCTTCTTCTCAAAAAACTGCTCTTCTATGGGATCCGACGATCAATCGCCTAAGCTTATTTTTTCCACTTCTATCATATTAATCATTCTGTTGCCCAAAATTAGAATATCTACGGAGCTACTACGTTACCCCTATTCCATTGAACTCAATATTTTTTTGAAAGCGAGAGGCAAAAGCATGCCGCCAAATAGTAGAAAAGTACAGAATTTTAGGAATTGTGCAAAACAATTAAACACTTAGATAAACGAAGTTAGATAACTCTACTGAATAAATAGAAGTAAACAACTTTTCTCCCAAATAGTTCTTATTCCTTAATTTTTTACATATATCATATAAACGCAATAATCTACACTATGTACAAAAATACTAAAAATTTCTTCTACAACAGCTACTTTTTAAATTCTTCTTTGTTTTTAAAAATCAAAATTTCTATTTATTCAAACTTTATTTTTAACAAAGAAACCTTAACCGTTTTTTATAATGTTCTTGAAAAAAATCTTGTAATTCAAAGAAAGAAAAAATTACACTGTACATACTTTAAATATATTTCTTGTTTTTTTTGCTTCTTTCCTTAGTTTGTTAATCTATGATTTTTACTGCTGCTTATCGTGCTTTACAACGTCTTCTGACCTCGCAATATCGTATTATGATACTGAAAGCATTGGGGGTTACTTTTTTCATTCTCACCATTTTATGGTTATGTGTGCACCAACTTTTTGTGTCTTACTTTTGGCCCTGGATTGCTCAATTTCTTCCTGGATTCCCTAGTTGGGCGGGATGGATTGGTTTTAGCATGCTTATCATTTTTAATCTTGGTTTGGCTCTTTTGTCGGCTTTTTTGATTGCACCGATCTCAGCTATGATTGGTGGTTTTTTCATTGACTCTGCTGCTGAAATCATTGAAAAAGAGGATTACCAAAACGAGCCTATTGGACAAGCTTTGCCGTTTCAGCGTTCTCTTATCATTTCCTTTAAATTTGTTATTTTAAGCCTTCTTGGTAATGGAATTGCTTTTATTTTATTCTTCATACCAGGTATTAATTTAATTGCTTTTTATGTTATTAATGGTTATTTGCTCGGTCATGAATATTTCTTGTTTGCTGCTTATCGTTTTCGAACAGAGCAAGATGCACGTGCTTTTTTACATACTCATTACACAACAGTTTTTGGTGCAGGATTATTGATAGCGCTTTTTGTTTCGATTCCAATTCTTAACTTAGCAACACCGCTTTTTGCAGCCGCCTTTATGACATATTTACACAAAATGCTTTCCCAAAAGACCATGGCACGCATTACACAAAAATAATATTCCTTGACTTTAAGGTTAATAAAACTTGCTAGCCAAAGAAAGCATAATATAAAATTTTATGCTTTATCTTTTATTAAAGCAATATATTGATTTATAATGATAACTTATCATTTCACAACATGAGTGAAAAACCTAAATATCATGAGGGTTTCTCATTTTAATCCTATTCATATTGGATCAATTGAAATCGTTTGTTAATATGTCACAAACGGAGATGGTGTGCGGATAAAAGTACTTTCAAAAAGGCGTGAAATATCTTTTATGAATCCTCTCAATGCAAACATTATCGTCAAATTAAAACTGGAAAAGAGTATGATGGTATCGATTTGTACCTTCTATTTCAGTAAAAATGAAGAGCATAATGTATTTTATACCATTCATGGAGAGTATATGCTCTTCTGAGAACCGTCATAAGAGAGTTTTGGAGATTATTGAAAAATGTCTTTGTAAAACAAGCACATGAATGAGTAATATAATAGCATTTTTGAGGGTATTCTATTTTAATTGTGAAAAGCGCGCGCTTTAAAGAAACCTTTTGAAAAAAATCTTGCTCTGATGTTAGCGTTTCGCTAATATGGTGTTATCGTGTACATTATCTTAAATGGATTATTTTAGCCTTATTAACGCCTTATATTATAAGGTTTCTTTTCTTCAAAGCCGTTGATACAAATGATTAATTGGATATTCATTTTTATTAAAAAATAAGGGGTTTGTTAACCATCGCAAGGAGTGAATTTTAATACCAAAATAAAAAATAAAAACATGTAAGTTCTTAAGCTTACGACAAATTTGTTATAGTGTATACTCTTCATAGATATGATTGTTATGATATTGGAAAATTAAAAATTAAAAAAACAAGCTATACGTACACTGATAAAAGTATTAAATAGACTCCTTTGTTCCATCGGTAAAGCAAATGTGACTGCTTAGGTTCATATTCTTTCAAATCATGCGAAAGATGTGTAATATTTAAAGGAAGGTTATAAAGATGAACTGGATTACAAATTATGTTCGTCCTAAAATTAACTCTATATTGGGGCGCCGTGAAATTCCAGAAAATCTATGGATTAAAGATCCTACCAATGGTGAAATGATCTTCCATAAAGATCTGGAAGCTAATCAATTTGTAGCTCCCAATTCTGGCCATCATATGCGTATCAGCGCTAAAAATCGTCTCATGCATTTCTTTGATGATGGTGTTTATACAGCTCTTGAAAATCCAAAAGTTGTAACAGATCCTTTAAAATTTCGTGACGAAAAACGCTATATTGACCGGTTAAAAGATTATCGTTCTAAACTTGGTGTTGATGATAATATTTTAAGTGCACGTGGTACGATTGAAGGCTTACCAATCATTGCAACCGTTCAAGATTTCGCCTTTATGGGTGGATCACTCGGTATGGCTTCAGGAGAAGCTATTATTAAAGCTTTTGATACTGCTATTGCCGAAAGGCGCCCGTTAGTTCTTTTTTCTGCTTCTGGTGGCGCACGCATGCAAGAAGGAACACTCTCGTTGATGCAAATGCCTCGTACAACCGTAGCGATTGAAATGTTGAAAGAAGAAAAACTTCCCTATATTGTTGTGCTGACTAATCCAACCACCGGTGGTGTTACTGCTTCTTACGCCATGCTTGGTGATATTCACATTGCTGAACCTGGCGCTATGATTGGTTTTGCTGGTCCACGTGTGATTCAACAAACTATACGCGAAACCCTACCAGAAGGTTTTCAAAGTAGTGAATATCTGCTCGAACATGGTATGATTGATATGGTTGTCTCACGTTTAGAAATGAAAACAACAATTGCGCGTCTTTTACGTTTGATGATGAAACGCCCTGCTGTTTTTAACCCTTCCGATCCATCCCCAACAGACTCTCAAACATCGCTTTCTACAACAAAAGCAGCTTAAATTTATGCAACAAAACCAGATACAAAGGGTGGTGGATGATTTACTAAAAAATTATCCGAAAAAATTTGATCTTTCTTTAGAGCGTATTATTCACCTTTTAGAGCGTCTTGGTAATCCACATTTAAAACTTGCCCCTATTATTCACATCGCTGGAACAAATGGCAAAGGATCTGCCTCAGCGATTTGCCGTGCTCTTTTAGAAAATGCAGGATACTGCGTTCATGTCTATAGCTCACCTCATCTCGTCAACTGGAATGAACGCTGCCGGTTAGGTCAAAAAGGAGGTGGTCAACTTGTTACAGAAAACCAATTGGCTGAGACAATCCGTGAAATTATAAAAGTAAATCGTCAAGAGCCGATTACTATTTTTGAAATTTTTACAGCCGCTGCCTTTATGCTGTTTAGTACACATCCAGCTGATGTTGTCATTTTAGAAGTTGGGTTGGGAGGGCGTTTTGATGCTACCAATGTCATTAACAAACCAGCTGTATCGCTTATTATGCCCATTGATTATGATCATGAGAACTTTCTTGGAAACACAATTGCTCAAATCGCTTTTCAAAAGGGGGGAATTATCAAACCAAATGTTCCAGTAGTCATCGGGAAGCAAAATTATGAAGAAACTCTTGCTACTTTAATACCCCTTGCCGATAAAAATAAAGCACCTTATTCTCTATTTGATCAAGATTATCAAAGTTATAAAGAACATGGACGTATGGTTTTTCAAAACAATCAAGGTCTCATGGATCTTTCACTTCCTAACCTTATTGGAGACCACCAAGTTGCCAATGCTGGCGCATCTCTTGAAGCAGTTTGTCAAGCAGGTTTTCAACTTTCAGAACAAACCATAAATGACGCTTTGAAAAATATCTATTGGCCCGCACGGATGCAACATCTTATCCAAGGACATTTGGTTGATCAACTGTCTCCTAATATTGATTTATGGTTAGACGGTGGTCACAATCCTGCTGCTGGAAAAGTTATTGCGGCAGAACTTACACAATGGAGAAAAAAAACAGATCGTCCCATTATTATGATTGCTGGCATGCTCAATACCAAAGATGCTGTCGGTTATTTTCGTTCCTTAGCGAACCTTGTCGATAAAATATATACGATACCGCTGATTAACAATAATGCCAGTATCTCTCCAATAAAATTAGCTGAATCAGCGCAAAAAGCAGGAATCTTTGCTACTCCACAAGCACATCTACAAGATGCTTTGCATAAGATTAGAGCCGAATATAAAGAGGCAATTGTCCTTATTAGTGGTTCCCTTTATCTTGCGGGCGATATTTTACGTGACAATAAAACACCTCCATGCTAGAAATTGATTATTTTAAAGCTTTGAAAGATAGACTTTTTAATCATGCAACTTGATTGTGCACTTTATCAACATCCTAAACTTATTACTGTTTTTGGCGGATCTGGTTTTGTAGGACGACATGTCGTTGAAACTTTGACTAAGCGGGGATATCGCGTTCGTATCGCTGTTCGTTATCCACAAAAAGCTTATTACATGCTCCAAATAGGAGAAGTAGGACAAACCCAAATGCTTAAAACGGATATCAAGCATCGTGCCTCTGTTGCACGCGCGTTGCTTGGAGCTGATGCGGCAGTGTTTTTACCTGGTAGCTTAAAACAAGCAAATCAATCGAATTTTAAAAACACACAAATTGATGGTGCTTACAATGTTGCTGAGTTAACAGCACAAGCTGCTATTCCACTCATCTATATGTCAGCACTTGTGGCTAACGAGAATGCTTCATGTCTTTATGCACGTGTTAAGTTTATGGGTGAACAAATCGTTCATAACAAGCATCCTCAAGCAATTATTATCCGTCCATCCGTTATCTTTGGACCAGAGGATTGTTTCTTTAACACCTTAGCAGATTTGTCACGTTTTTTACCAATTATGCCTCTTTTTGGGGGTGGGCAAAGCAAATTGCAACCCGTGTATGTTGGTGACGTTGCTGAGTTTATCGCGCGCGCTTTAGATGGACAGGTTGCTTGGGGAAAAAATTATGATCTTGGTGGTCCCCAGATTATCACCTTTCAAAATACTCTTGAAAATATACTCAAAATTATTCACCGTAAAAAAACAATCCTATCCATGCCTCTTTCTGCTGGTCTATTGATTGGAGGAATTTTGGGAACTATCGGTAAATTGCCTTTTGTACCAACACTTGTAACAGCCAATCAGATACGTTTTTTGCAAATGGATAACATTGTTTCTAAAGAGGCTATAGAGAATGGATATACTCTAGAAGGTGCGGGAATTACCCCCAGAGCAATGGCTGCATTCTTGCCAAGTTATCTTTGGCGATTTCGTCCACATGGTCAATTTTCCCAAAACTTACACGTCTAGAATAAATTTTTCCAAAACTGAGTTATTATTTGATTTATAATTTATAGCTCGTTGTTAGCGATTCTGAAATCAGAATGCTCAATAGAGTAATGTTTTTGCGTTTTAAATGCTCTATTCAGTATCACAAAAAATGTTTAATCGTATACCTATAGTATTTTGATAAAAATCGTTGAAAACAGGAGAAAAGCACTTCTTATAAACTGTCTTTATCCAAGAGCAGATGCAACATTGGAATCCTAAAGAACCGATTCTGAATTGCCTATTCATAAATATGATAACCTATGACTTTGCATTATATTATTTTGGTAGAAAGCTTAATAATGAGATTAAAGTAATTCTTCCTTTTTCAACAACCGCATAAGTGAGTAGAATACGAGTATAATACTTTCGATATTATCCCATAAAAAATCGATATAAAAACTGTGAAGCAATGCACAATTTTTATTATTTAAAAGGTATTCTCTTTGGAGATTTTAAAAGAGCTTTTTCACATAAAGAAGTTCTCTTCTTGTCTTGCATTTTTTTTTAATTTCTCCTACCGTCTTGGAAAAACTTATTTTAAAGGAATAAAGAATGGCAGCTCAAGATTTTGTTGTCAAAGATATTGCACTTGCCGCTTATGGTCGTAAAGAACTTGATATTGCTGAAACTGAGATGCCTGGTTTGATGGCTTGTCGTAAGGAGTTTTCCTCTAATCAACCTTTGCGCGGAGCGCGTATTTCTGGCTCATTGCACATGACAATTCAAACAGCTGTTTTAATTGAAACATTAAAAGCGATTGGCGCCGATATACGGTGGAGCTCTAGCAATATTTTTTCTACGCAAGACCATGCAGCAGCAGCTATCGCCGAAACTGGTATTCCTGTATTCGCCGTTAAGGGTGAAACATTGGAAGAATATTGGACTTATATAGATGCAATTTTCCAATGGCCAGATGGTAATCCTTCCAATCTTATTTTAGATGATGGCGCTGATGCCACAAACTATATTTTAATGGGAAGTCGTGCAGAACAAAATAAAGATATCCTATCGCATCCCAAAACAGAAGAAGAAGAAATTTTTTTCAAACAAATACAAAAGCGTATGGATGCAACGCCAGGATTTTTTACACGACAGCGCGCAGCAATTAAAGGTGTAAGCGAAGAAACCACAACAGGTGTAAACCGTCTTTATCAGTTACAAAAAGAAGGGCTTTTGCCTTTTCCTGCTATTAATGTCAATGATAGCGTCACTAAATCAAAGTTTGATAATAAATATGGATGTAAAGAATCATTGGTCGATGGTATTCGACGTGGAACAGACGTGATGATCGCTGGTAAAACTGCCATTGTCTGTGGTTATGGTGACGTAGGAAAAGGTTCAGCAGCATCTCTTTCTGGTGCTGGAGCTCGTGTTAAAGTAACAGAAATTGATCCTATTTGCGCTCTTCAAGCAGCTATGGATGGCTATGAAGTTGTTAATTTGGATGATGCTGCTTCCAGTGCTGATATTATCATCACGACAACAGGCAATAAAGATGTTGTTCGTTTAGACCATATGCGACAAGTAAAGGATATGTGTATTCTTGGAAATATTGGTCATTTTGATAACGAAATCCAAGTCGCAGCCCTTAGAAATTTGCCATGGACAAATATTAAACCACAAGTTGATATGATCACCTTTCCCGATGGAAAACGCATTATTTTGCTCTCTGAAGGGCGTTTGTTAAACCTCGGGAATGCGACTGGGCATCCTTCTTTTGTCATGTCAGCCTCGTTTACTAATCAAGTTTTAGCGCAAATTGAACTTTTTACCCGTTCAGAACACTATACAAATGAAGTCACTGTTTTGCCTAAACATCTTGATGAAAAAGTTGCACGTCTACATCTTGATCGGTTAGGAATAAAATTAAGTGTTTTATCAGAAGAACAAGCCGCTTATATTGGAGTCACACCACAAGGACCTTATAAACCAAACCATTACCGTTACTAAACATTTCCTTGGGTTAAAAAAGGGTAAGATGTCGTGCGCAGCTTTGGTGACTATAACCCCAAAGAAAAAGCTCAAAAAATGATTCGAATCTATGCGTATATATTTTGCCTTTTTTTCTTTTTTTCTCCAACATGCGCTGTTGCTCAGTCATTGGAAGATTATTTACCATTTCTCTTCACTTTACTAGATGGTCCATGGCTGCTTTTAGCGCTGTGTGGAGGGATTTCTTGTGCTTCACTTCTCACGTGTCTAGCTGTTATTATGCGTGCAAAAAAAACTGCACAGAAGCCTTTGAAGATAATTCAGGCAAATTTTTCTGAAAAACTTAAATATTATGAATGGCTTCTGGAAGAAACCGAGCAATTCCTTCTTATTTGGGAAAATCCAACAACCTTACCCCGTGTCGTTGGTGCTCTTTCTGCATTGCAAAAAATAGGAATCGATCAGAAAGATTTTCAGCGTTTTGAGCTCTGGGTTGAAGAAAATTCTCTGCGAGAACTTGATTATGCATTGACTCAACTACGTTGTAAATGTCACCCTTTTGATCTTTCTATCACCACCACAAACAATGTACTGCTACAAGTTACAGGCGTCATCGCAGGAACAGTCGCTATTGCTCGTTTTCAAGATATCTCAAAACAACAGAGTGAAAATGCTCGTTTACAAAAAGATATCGCCCGCCTTCTTACTGAACTGAGAATGCAGCGTAATCTTCTTGATCTTATTCAAGAGCCCGTATGGATAAAAGATTGTGAAGGAAAAGTTTGTTTTATCAATCGCGCCTTTAGAGAAATGACAGACTTTCGTGAAGGCAGTGATGAAGTGGGGGATCTTTTCAATGAAAATACACAACGCAAAACAGATGAAACAGAAACAATTTTTCAAGAACATGTTCACACAGTTATTGATGGAGAACGACATCGTTTTCATCTCACACGTATTACAACAGCCGAAGGGATGGCAGCTTTTGCGCGTGATGACAGCGCATATGAAAATCTTTCTCATGAATTAAGTTATGTTCTTCAAAGCCATTGTGAAACACTTGACAAAATTTCAACAGCTGTAGCCATTTTTGATACAAACCAAAAATTAAAATTCTGTAATCATGCTTTTAAAATTTTATGGCCGTTGGAGACTTCCTTTTTAGAAAGTGAACCAAGCCATACATTATTTCTTGAACGTCTACGTGAAAAAGGGCTCATTGCTGAACACCCCGATTGGCGCGCGTGGAAAGAAGAACTTTTTAAAGCCTATCGACAAACAGAATCTAACCAACAAATTTGGAATCTTCCAGATGGGCGTACCGTGCGTGTTATTTCTAGCCCTCATCCACAAGGAGGTGTCACTTGGCTTTACGAAAACCTTACAGAAAAAATTGATCTTGAACGTCGTTATAATACACTTATTAAAATACAAGGTGAAACACTTGATAAACTTTCCGAAGGCGTGGTCGTTTTTGGTACTGATGGACGCCTTCGTTTATCGAATCCAGCCCTATCGAAATTGTGGTCGCTTCCTTATAATTTACTGGTAGAAGGGACCCATATTACACAGTTACAAAGCCATTGTTCAGCTTTAACCTTAGGACAAGAATGGGATCAATTTACCAAATTCATTACCGGTTTTGCTGAAAAACGTGAAACATATTCAGGTCGTATAGATCTTAAAAATGATATGATTATTGACTATACTCTGGTTCCTCTTCCCGATGGACAAACGATGCTTACTTTTGTGAATGTTACGGACACTGTCCATGTTGCGCGTGCTCTTCAAGAAAGAAATGAAGCATTAGAAAGTGCTGATCGTTTGCGTAATGAATTTGTCCAACATGTTTCCTATGAATTGCGTACACCTCTCACCAATATTATTGGATTTTCGGATATTTTACGTGATCAAATTTTCGGCTCTATCAATAAACGTCAACAAGAATATCTTGGGTATATTCATTCAGAATCAGGAACTCTTTTAAATATTGTTAACGATATTCTTGATCTTGCTACCCTTGATGCAGGTATTATGGAGTTGGACATAAAATCGGTTAATATTGCAGATGCTATGATACAAGCAGTAGCACGTATAGAAGATCGTCTTAATGAACGCCATATTACGCTTTTACAACAAATTTCTCCTTCCTTAAATTCTATTTCTGCTGACGAAAAACGCTTGCATCAAATTTTTGTGAATGTGCTGAGTAATGCTATTAACTTCGCAACAGAGGCGAGCACTATTGAATTTTGCGTAGATGAACAAGATGATAACATTGTCTTTAGCGTTCACAATGAAGGCTCTGACATCCCAGAAGACGTCCTTGATCGTATTTTTAAACGTTTTTCTTCTTATTCACACCATGGTGGGCGTGCAGGAGCAGGTCTTGGCCTTTCCCTTGTGAAGAGTTTCGTTGAACTACACGGTGGACATGTTGAAATTCTTACCGGTTCTGGAAAAGGAACAACAGTTAAATGTTTTTTCCCACTTCCCAAAGGAGATAAGATTTTTTAATTTCAATCTTATTTTAACAAAAATTTTTCATCCATTTCATGGAACTCTTAATGAATTTTAGTTTTTTTCTTAAAAATGAAGAGGCAACGAAGCTTTTTGCACAACATTTAACCCTTTCTTTAAAGCCGGGGGATATTGTAACGCTTCAAGGAGATCTTGGAACTGGAAAATCAACTATTGCACGTACAATCATCCAAACACTTGCGAACGATAATACTATGGATGTTCCAAGCCCTACTTTTACTCTTGTGCAAAGCTATCAACTTCCACAGTTTGAAATTATTCATGCTGATCTTTATCGCCTTTCTATGGCAGAAGAAATTGATGAATTAGGGCTTCATGAAACTCGTGAGAAAAATATTCTACTTGTTGAATGGCCAGAAAGAAATACCGCTCTTTTAGAGCTCGCCACTTTTGCACTCACTTTACACTATAAAGAACATGGGCGTCATGTAACACTTAGATCAGCACAAAATTCCATTGAACGTTTGCAACAGTCTTTTGCAATTCGTACATTTTAAAAAAACATCGACATGAGCATGAACAACATCATTTTTTAATTGATAATACCTCAGTACGTACCTATGAAATTTGAGATGATGAACAAGATAAAAAAGCTCCTCATGATGCGATAACCATAAAGATGAGACGAAATACTGACTCTTTTATATAACAATGACATAAATTGCAAAGGACATCCATTAATTTATAGGAATTTATCAATTTATTTTAGAGAATGTTTTTTGCCTTTCATATTTTTGTTAAAGGCTTCGAAAAAAGTCTTTTGATTCTAGAGAATAGTCTAAGAGAATTTTAAATTGAGGTTGTAACCCTTTGGAAAAGCATTATATAACCTGTAGTGAATTGCTTGCTTCTTTCTGCTTAAAAATTGTGAACTTCAGAAAAGTAATTTGCAAAGTTTTTGCTTAAAATCTCCTTATTGCTAGATTGATATGCCTTTTTATGTGTTGAAAGCACTATCTATCTGAATAGTCTTATCTAAGAAGAAAATACCTTTATGAAATTATCATTCACCCAATATTTTTGACGCGCATATAAGGAAAGAATTGCCTATATTCTTCATACAGGGTAATTTTTTTATAAAAAATGGTCAATTGAATCATGCATAAAAGTACGAATTCTTAAATTCATTTAACATTTTTATTTTATTTTTTTTCATTACAATATATTGCAAAAAAGAATGTTTTAAAAAAGTCAAAAGGAGAGACAAAACTTCTCTCCTTTATAGTAATTATATGTGGAATTAACTAAGCCCATCTTTTATCCATTCAGAAAGACGTCCTTTAGAGGTAGCGCCAACCATATTTGATGAAATATTTCCATTTTTAAACATTAATAATGTAGGGATAGAACGTACTCCGTATTGGGTAGCCAGTTCCGGATTTTCATCAATATTTATCTTAGCAATTTTAACTTGATTTTGCATTTCCATTGAAATTTCATCCAAAATTGGAGCAATCATTTTGCAAGGGCCACACCATTCTGCCCAAAAATCCACCACAACAGGGGTGGAAGAGGTTAGAACTTCACTCTCGAAATTGTCCTTATCAACTTTTATACACGTCATTGATTTATCCTTTATATTCACTTTTTATAGATTGGTATGATAACAATTCATATCAAGTTATTGCAAAGATAAATTATTAAAGGACTTTTTTACACCAGAGATTGTGCATTGTGTTTGTTTGGAGGATTTTATGAAAGTAAGAAAGTATAAAGATGCTTTGAAGGAAAGGAGTAACTTATAAGGCAACTTCACCAAGAAATGCTTCGAGTTTTTCTGGAGAAAGTTTAAAAACTTTGGCTTCTTTACTGTAGATAAGCAGAGCTTGGATATCTTTATCAGGATGAATAGCTTGCAACAATTTTCGGTAAAGAGCCATTTGCAACCAGTGATGGGAAGCAATAGCGGTTTCATTTTCTGGCGGAGTTCCTGTTTTAAAATCGGCAAATATAATGCTGTTTTTCGTGATGTAGAGACGGTCAATTTGACCAGAAATTGCTTGTTCTTTGCCACGAATTTTCACAATACCCATTAAGGAGACCTCAGCACGTGAATGCTCAGAGAAAAGGGGCTTGAGGTAAACATGATCTAATATTTTCCAAACATGGCGAAGAGCATCTTCTCTTTGGCTCTCATACCAATGAGAAGCTTTGATATTGAGATAGTTTTGAGCATAATCTCGACGTTTTTGTAGGGGGTAATCGGGTAAATATTGTAACAATCGGTGAACGAGATTACCATATTCAATGGAAAAAGCTCTGTTAGTATTTGTTGCGCCTAAAACAGGGGAGGTGGTAAGCTGTTTTGGACTTGAGGACAGCTCTGTATCAGCTTCAATGGCAAGGCTCGCGACTGAGGGTTTTAACGGTTTTGGTAGCACTGGTTCCTCTGGTACTTTATGAGAGAAAAAAGCAGGCAAAGGTGGTAAGGTTTGGCATTCAGCGCAAGGTACTTTTGGGTTTATAGAAGCAGAAAAAGGAGGTGTAATGCAATAACGCCAAGCTGCAATATCTTCCCCGGAACCTTTTATAGCAAGAGCATGCGGTTCGAGGGCTTTTTTTACTAGTTGTAACCATGTATGAGATGGCGTTTTCTGGCCTTTATATCCACAAATAAACAAGCGATCTTCAGCGCGTGTCATTCCTACATAAAGAAGGCGCCTATATTCTTCTTCTGCACGCTCTTTTAAATATGAAATTGCTTGTTTAGAGAGTTTTGTATCAAACTTTTCATTGGGGCGCCAAATAAAGGCTTGTTTTCCGTTCCATTGTGCGTTACTTGAAGTGATTTTAAGCAAGTGAGGTGCATGCTGAGGATGCCAAATCGCACTACCAGGATCAACTAAAAACACAACAGCAGCCTCTAGACCTTTTGCAGCATGGACAGTCATGATGCGAATTTCTTCATTATTTTGTTCAAATTCACGTTTAATTTCTGGTTCGCTTGCACTTAATGTTTCTAAAAAAGCTTGTAATCCTGGTAATCCTGTTTTTTGAATAGTGAGCGTATAATCCATAAAAGCATCGAGCACATCATTTGCTTCAGATCCTAAACGAGACAGAATTTTTTGTCTTCCCTTATCATTATTCAAAATATGGCTATAAAACTCGAAAACCGGTATTTTATCCACTAAAGCGCGATAATGGTTTAGCTTTTCAAAAGCATCTTTAAAAGATATCTGCGATGATGCGTGCGTACATAAGCTCTGCCAAAGAGAGCCGGTGCGGTGTGCGGCAAGCTGATAGAGCTCTTCTTCACTAAAAGCAAAAAGGGGGCTTTTTAAAACGCAAGCAAGAGAAAGATCATCTTGTGGCTGCAAAACAAAACGCGCAAGCGCCATTAAATCACGGATACTAATATGTTTGGTAAGCTGTAAACGATCAGCCCCTGCTACGGGAATATTGCGGTGTTTAAAAGCACGGGAAAGAGCTGAGACAAATTGGTCACGTTTACGAACCAATATCATAATATCACTTGCACGTATTAAGCGTCCTTTTGCTGGAAGCATTTCACCTTTTTGTAACCAATTAGCAATAGTTTCAGCAATTTTTTCTGCTAAACGAACTTCAGGAGTATCTAAATGATCAACGCTTAAATGCCAATCATGAGGAAATTCACTCGTTTCTTGAGAAATTGTATCCCATATAACAACTTCACCGGGACTATGAACACGAATAGCTTCATGCACCGTTTTTGTATTTTCTGTCGAAAGTCCTTTATAGTTTTCTGGTGTTTCAAAAACAATATCAACGCTTTTAAGAACATCCGCTGTAGAGCGAAAAGAGTAATGCAATTGTACTTTTTCAAATTGCTGATTTATTTGCTGCACTTTTTTTTGAATGATTCGTCCATTTTCAGCAAAATTTTCTGGAGCTGCACCTTGAAAAGAATAAATAGATTGCTTTTCATCTCCAACAGCAAAAAGAGTCCGTATATTTGTTCGTTGGCTATAACCTGAGAAAAACTCTTGTGCCAACAGTTGAATAATCTTCCATTGCTCAGGGTTAGTATCTTGTGCTTCATCAAGTAGAATGTGATCAAGCCCACGATCAAGTTTATAATGCACCCATTGGCTTGCACCTTTACGCTGTAACAAATAAAGTGTACGCTCAATAAGATCGTCAAAGTCTAAGAAGCCATTGGCCTTTTTTAGATTCGTATAGATTTTGAGATAAACGGCACATAACTGAAAAGCAGCCATATTGAGAGTAGCAATTTTTGCGCATTGATATTTCTCTAAAAGAATAGAAAGCTTGTTTTGTTTATCTTTAAGCATTTGCTGAATAAAAGGCCAAATTTGGTCTGATTTTTTACGAAATAAATGTGAAAAATTACGCGGCTCACCTTTTATTGTAAAATAAATATCAGAAATAATATTGAGAATATTTGTCTCATCACGCACCTTTTCTAATTGGGAAAGTTTTTCCACCATATCCTTGCAGCTTTGACTGCCATTGATTTCACAATGCGTAAGAGCATAAAGAGGAAGGCGCGCTGTTTGTTTAATTTGTTCCAATAGACATTGATTTGTTTCATCGGGCGCTAAGTTAAAAAGTGCACGCAATTTTTCTTCTCCATTTTCAGATAGAAGAGAAGATAAAAAATCAGATAATTTATGTTGCTTTTCTGTTGCTTCATAAAGCAATTGGTTAAAAGTATGTTCACTAATAACTGTAAATAACTGTTGCAAAGCAGGCTGTATATCACGACGGGCTAAAAGTTGGCGACGGGATTCTTGTAGTAATTTTTTTCGACTGATATCATCGGGAAGTTCAAAATGCCCTGAAATATTGGCTTCTAACATAAATTGATGCAAGAGAGATTCACAAAAAGCATGAATCGTTTGGATTTTTAAACCACCAGGTGTTTCGAGGGCACGTGCGAAGAGTTGTCGTGCATAAGTTAGTTTTTGCGCATTAACAGGTTTTTTTTCAAACCGTGTTAAGGTTTCTTGCAGCTGTGCATCATCGAGTTCATTCCAACTGGAAAGCGTGCGAAAAATTCGTGATTGCATAACAGCAGCAGCAGCTCTTGTATAAGTAAGGCATAAAATACGTGCTGGAGGCGTACCGTTTAAAAGCAAACGGATAACACGTTCACTTAAAACGTGGGTTTTTCCAGACCCAGCATTTGCAGAAACCCACACGTTTTTTTGGGGATGTGTTGCCGTTGCTTGTGCATCAAGAGCAGCTTCAGGAATAGAAAAAAACGTCATGATTACTCTTCTTTATGAAAACCACTTGACCATTCCCACAACCGAGCCAAATGATCGTAGTCACCTTCATATCGTTTTGACATAGGGACAGCATGTGAGAGATAGCCTTGTTGTGGATTTTGATAATAAGTTATGAGTGTGATAAGATTTTTCCATGCATTTTCACCAAGATTAACAGCACTTAGGTGAGTTTTTTCATCTTTTTTCTTTAAAAGAATTGATTGGGATTTAATTTCACCTTTTCTGTTAAGGGGAATGTAAAATAAATTTGAGGGGGTAAAATCTTGAAAATCTGGGAATCCCCCTTGTATGAGTAAAGCTGTTTCTAAAGCCAATTGCGGAAATAATAATTCACGAACTTGTTTTGATGAAGGAGGGGTTCCGGTTTTGAAATCTAGAATTTCAACTGTTTTATCTGGCAAAACATCAAGACGATCAACACGTCCTGAAAGGGTTACCCCTGTTGTTCCTATAGGGATTTTTTGTGATACTACTTCCGAATATCGCTCTCGTAGTCCTAAACTTTGTTCCCATTGAATAAGGCGTGGAGCAAGATTTTCAAAACTATTCCACCAAATTACTTCAATATCAGATGGAAAATTGAATTTATCAAACTCTTTACGTCCAATAGCAAGCAGTACATTGAGTGCATTTGCAACATTTGGATTTTTTATTTGTGCGCAAAAAGCTGCAAGAATAGCGTGATAAAGTGTTCCCCGTTCTGAAGCGCTAGGATCATGAATAAGTTCTTTAAGTGGTTTGAGACGTAAGATTTTTTTAGCATAAATAGCATAAGGATCATACCGCAATGTTTCTATTTCAGTGACTGAAAAATGACGCGGTCGTATATCAAGGGGTGGAGCAGGACAGGGACGTTCTACCTCAGAAGTTATGCTTGTATGATCAAGCATCTTTGTCCAATGGCGTAGTATTTCACCTCGTGCACGGATTTTTTTCCAAACCTGTTTTCCTACAACTGTTTCTATGCGTTGTAGCCAGCGTGAAGGAATGGAAGGCGTATGATTAACGCGCAATGCGCGACTCATCACCACTTTATCCATTCCCATTGCCCATTGAAAATCATGCGCGGAAAGACCAATACGCTGCTCTGGTGGTTCCAGAGTTAACATCATTTTCATCGGTCGCGATAAAAAAGCATCATTTCGGGTTGATATCGGCCATGACCCTTCATTAAGACCGCCGATGACCACTGTATCAACCGTTTGCAAACGTGATTCCAAAGTACCCCAGATGAATAAACGTGGATGTCCTCCAGGTGAAGGTATGACAGAACGGGTAGCTATTATGGCAGAAAACATAGCGGGCCATTCGCAAAGATGAAATGTTAATCCTGATTGATCACTGACCAATTCGCATAAAAATTTTGATAGGGCTTGTCCTGCTTCGTTTTGATAAAGATATACAAGAGAATTATCCTCACTGCGACCAAAATTTTCAAAAACCTCAACAGTTGCTATCGCAGCTTCATTGATGGTGCATTTTTTCTCTTGTTTCATAAGAGATGTTAAAGGTTCAACAGCTTTCCTCAAAAGATGACAAAGGAAACGTGCTTCTTCACATTTCTGTTGATCAAGAGCGCTGATTTCAGAACTATTATGAAAATATATTTCAATCCATTTTTCAAGAAATTGATCACATTCGCAAAGATTGATGCGCCCCGTATTTCCTCGAAGAATAAAAAGTTCAAAATTTTCTGCAATTTCGCGTAAACGATGACGGTTTTGTTGGAGTGTTGTCAGTGGATGTTTAAGAAGAGAAAGAAAAGCAATGGGATCATCTGGTTGCAACACATTTTCTAAGATAAGTCGTAAGAGAGTTACAGGCAATGTTTGTGCAAGTGGTATTCCACCTGAATCATTTGCTTCAATTCCAAATCGCTGTAATTCCACAGCAACACGGCGCGCTAAATTACGGTCATTTGTAATAAGGGCCGCAGTTTTTTGGGGTTCTTCAATAGCTTTGCGTAAGGTAATAGCTATAGCGAGAGCTTCTTCACGTTCATTTATAGCTTCAATAAATGACCAATCTGCACAAAGATTTTCATAATCATCACGGACAATTTGTATCCATTTATCTGTTGTAGAAGCTGGTCGGAGTGCTTCTGATAAAAGAGCCATTCGTCTTTTCTTTGTTATACTTTGTTGGCCAATTTCGCAAACATGATGACGTTGACACTCCATGAGGGTTAAAAGTTTTTTTAAATGATATTGAGGATGGCTAAAAACATTTTCTGCATGATCAAAAAAATCACAAGCTGTTTTTTCTTTATTGCTTGTGCTTAGTGCATTCCATTGTTCTTCATCCATATGAAGATCAAGGCCAGGAAGAACAACAGCTCCTTTTGGCAGAGAAGCTATAACCTTTAAAAGATGAGAAACTGCGGGCATAGAACCTGACACACCAGCTGCAATGATCGGTTTATCAGGCAGCATACATCGTAAAGTCTCTGCATGCATTGTGAGTGCTTGATTACGCCATTCAGCGGGATTACTTCGTTGTCTTTCTGTCAAGATTTTTGGCCAATTTTGCGTAACAATAGTCAAGAAATCGAGCGTTATTTGCCACCATTCAGCGACCATATCAGGTGCAATATTTTTAAGTTTTGACCAGTCTGCTCCTTCTGTTTCAATTTCGTCCATCAAGTGTGCTAAATCTTGCGCAAGCCAAATCGCATCAGCACTATGAGCTGGAGTAAGCACATCTTCTGTACCAAACATGGCACGCAGATGCACAGGTAAATTTTCACGCCAAGGACGGATAAGGCGCGCTAAAAGTAAAAGACGTTCACTTTCTCCAATAGGTGGATTCAGAGTGCTGGTATGATTTTCAACAAAAAGGAAACTGTCTTCATCTACATCTCCTAAAGCACGAATGGTTGGCAAGAATGTTGATTGTGTATCACTTCTTTCAACAAAGGCTAAACGCAAAGCGCGAGCAGCACGACGTGTCGGAACATAAATAAGGCTATCAGCAAGGGCGGTTTGAATATCTCCACTTGAAGCGAAATTATCAATAAGGCTACCAGAGAGTAGTGCATCAACAAAGTGAGGCAAAAAAGCCGTTCCCGGAGAAATAGAAAAGACACGCGGTTTATAGGTCATATGATCTCATATTTGGGATAACAAATTTCAGTTTATTGATTATTTGTATTATTTTGACTGTATACAATATTTATACAAGGAAAAACTGAAAAGCTATATTTATACAGCAGATTTTTTAGTTTAAATTTAAAAAATATTGAAATAAATTATATGTCTTAAGTCATCGCGAAAAAATATATAAATTTTTTCTGATATTTTTCAACGTAGAATTGGCTACAGTTTATTCTCTAACTAAAATAGATAATATAAAAATAAATATTGAAGTTTTAAAAGGTACTAGGGATACCAATGCATTGTAGCTCTTTGAATATAATAAATTTACCATATTCTTTATACAGTGCAATCTGAAAATATTCTTTAAATACTCCATCATTTCAGAAAAAAATAGATATCATGATATTGCAAAATTTAAAAAATCAGTTTCATAAATAATATTTTCGAATCCCATAAAAAGCTTGGAAAAAAATAATAATATTTCCACCTTTCACAGCGAAAATAGATTACTTTGATGGAGAGAGTTTTGCAAAAGTTTATCGTGCAAGCCCCTAATCTTGCTAGGATCACATCCCTTGTGCAAAATAGAATGCCCCAAAATATCATTATGTTGCAATTTTATATGTTTGTTTTTAAAGAGACATTTTTCATTGTACTTGAGCGTACTGCGTAATGTCGTCCCGTAAATAATATAAACGAATAGTATAACGTAAACTTCCGTGAATGGGATAAGATACATCACACACCACCATCATCACTTTTTACCCTCACCTAATATTTTGAAAGCTCTTGACTATAGAGAAGTTTTATAAGAGGCATTGTATTTTTTGCTTCAAGTGTTTTACGCACACACCAATCCTACTTATGACGTGCAAACAAATGATTTTGATTGTTTCAATATAAAAAAACTTATAATATTCAGATTTTTCACTCAATATAAAAAACGATAAATTATCATTATAAGTAAAATTATTGTAGAAAAGATTTTTCTTTATTTTAAGAGCGTACTTGATAATCTTTAAAAGCAGAAAATTTTATTTTAGGAGCTCTTTCTGCCTCATAATTCAATGAAAAATGGTTCTCCGCTAAAAAAACTGGATCACCTTCTAAATCATAAGCAATAGCAGAGCGGTGATTGCTGAGAAACTTTTGCAACTCATCTTTGCTCTGCGCTGAAATCCAACGGCATAAATTAAAGCGCGCAGACTCAAAATTTACTGGCAAAGAATATTCTATTTTTAATCGTTCTTTTAAAACATCAATTTGCAAAGCACCAATAACACCAATGAGAGAAAGCGACCCATCATCAGGAATAAACAATTGTACAACCCCTTCTTCAGCCATTTGTTGCAAAGCTTCTTTGAGCTTTTTTGCTTTCATTGGATCGCCCAAACAAACACGACGCAAAATCTCTGGTGCAAAATTTGGTACTCCCTTAAAGAGGATATCTTCTCCTTCAGTCAAAGTATCGCCAATACGTAATGCTCCATGATTAGGAATCCCTACGATATCACCAGCATAGGCTTGATCAGCAATTTGGCGCGAACGCGCAAAGAAAAATTGTGGAGCCGAAAGTGTCATTGGTTTTCCTGTTCGGACCAACTTCGTCTTCATACCACGTTCAAGTGTTCCCGAACATACCCGAAAAAATGCAATACGATCACGATGATTAGGATCCATATTCGCTTGAATTTTAAAAACAAATCCCGTCATTTTAGGTTCAGTTGCTATGACATTGCGCTGATCTGCACTTTGGTCACGAGGGCTTTGACCAAAATCAATAAGCGCATTGATCAAATCACGAACACCAAAATTTCGCAAAGCTGAACCAAAATAAACCGGAGTCATATGACCTTCACGGAAAGCTTGAAGATCAAAATTCTTGCAAACACTTTGAGCGAGTTCTACCCCTTCAATAAAAGTTAAACGTTGGTATTCAGGAAGTAAATGGACAACCTCTTTGGGATTTGAAACTATCCTCTGTGTTATCTCATCATCTTTTTGACGAAAACGATTATGATGAAGGTCATAGGTACCAACAAAATCTTTACCCGTACCAATTGGCCATGTTATAGGCGCAGTATCAAGAGCAAGCTTTTCTTCAATTTCATCTAAAAGCTCTATAGGATCACGTGCCTCACGGTCCATTTTATTGATAAACGTAACAATAGGAATATCCCGCATCCGACACACTTCAAACAATTTTAATGTTCTAGGCTCAATCCCGCGGGCCCCATCCAACACCATGATAGCACTATCAACGGCTGTGAGAGTGCGATACGTATCATCCGCAAAGTCCTCATGTCCTGGAGTATCTAGGAGATTAAAAATATGATTTTTATATTCAAATGTCATCACCGAAGTCACAACGGAAATACCACGATCACGCTCAATATTCATCCAATCAGAGCGGGTTTGAATACGGTCTTTTTTCGCTTTTACCTCACCGGCAAGTTGAATAGCACCACCAAACAATAAAAGCTTTTCTGTCAATGTTGTTTTCCCCGCATCTGGGTGAGCAATAATTGCAAATGTACGGCGTCGCTTTACTTCTTGCACTCTCTTTTCCATTATTCCTCCACAGGACGTGCAAGCGCTTCAGCAATCAGTGCACGCATTTCATTAATCCCATAAAGCGCTATAAATGATCCCCATCGTGGACCTCGCTCTTGTCCCAGAAGGACTTCATACAACATTTGAAAAAAAACATTGGAAACACCAGGCCCACCTTCAGGGCTTTTTTTGCTATGATCTTGATAGCGTTCCGTTAACCGTGCAACATCAAGAAGCATATTTTGTAGCATGTTGCCATCAACAGTTTCAGGTAAATTAGCTAATTTTTCATCAATTTGTGCTAATGTTGTTCGTTCGCTATCATCTGGTATACGAAATTTTTTGTTTGGTTTAACAAAAACATCAAAATATTTAATGGCAAACTTCACCAATTGATCAAGTTCTGGATAAGTTTGTGCATTTGCTCCTTTAGCGTAACGGGAGATAAAACCCCAAAGAACTTCTGCATTCTCCGCATTTGAAGCACTTACCAAATTTAAAAGCATCGCAAAGGATACAGGCAAATCAACCTGCGGTGGACAACCATTATGAATATGCCATACAGGATTATTAAGCCGCTCTTTCCATTCTTGGCGACCATAGGCTGAAAGATGCGCATAATATTCATCAACCGCTTTTGGAATGACATCAAAATAAAGCCGTTTTGCTGTTTTAGGCTTTGAAAACATATAAAGCCCTAAACTCTCTGTTGGGGCATAAGTAAGCCATTCATCAATGGTTAAGCCATTTCCCTTGGATTTAGAAATTTTCTGCCCTTTCTCATCTAAAAAGAGCTCATAGTTGAATCCTTCTGGAGACTTCCCACCTAATACTTTACAAATTTTAGAAGAAAGATTTGTGGAATCGATAAGGTCTTTTCCTGCCATTTCATAATCAATGCCAAGCGCTGTCCAACGCATTGCCCAATCTACCTTCCACTGACACTTAACCTTGCCCCCCGTAATCTCTGTTTCTATGGTTTCTCCTGTTTCTGGTTCGATATAAGTAACTGTACCTTTTTCAACATTACGCGCAATCATCGGTACCTGTAATACTTTTCCAGAAAAGGGAGAAATCGGTAAAAAAAGCGAATAGGTCGCTTGCCGTTCTGCACCCAATGTTGGTAAAATAATTGCCATAACCTTGTCATAACAGGCAAGGATTTTCAAAATTGTTTCATCAAAACGACCAGAATTGTAATAATCCGTAGCACTTGCAAATTCATAATCAAAACCAAAACGATCAAGGAAAGCCCGTAACCGCGCATTATTCGCTGCCCCAAAAGAAGGATAATCATCTCCAAAAGGGTCGGGTACACGGCTCAACGGTTGACCAAGATAATGTTCCATGCTTTCGCGATCAGGCACATTCTCAGGAACCTTGCGCAAACCATCCATATCATCAGAAAAACAAAGCAATTTTGTTTTTACTTTATTATCCGTAAGAATATTAAATGCATGACGCACCATGGTTGTACGTGCAACTTCCCCAAAAGTTCCAATATGCGGTAAACCAGAAGGTCCATAACCTGTTTCAAATACTACACTGTCCGGATAACCCGTCTTTTCATACCGTTTGATAATCTTACGTGCTTCTTCAAATGGCCAAGTTCTCGATTGAGAAGCCGCATCTTTTAATTCAGGCGTAAGGTTAAGGGTATCACACTGATCACGCATCATTTTTATCCTAAAAATTACACTCTTTCAAAATAGGGTGTATGGTTCTTGAATTTATTCGTCAATAATAGCAAGCAAAAAGATGAAAATTTCTTTACACTCTTAAGTCACAATACAAAAAGCGCCTTCGCTATAAACATATTTTGTTCTGATAAAAATCGAAAACATTCAATACTATAAAGCAAAATTGACTTGTTTTGATTATCGGAGCCTTCATTGCTATTATTACATGGATTTTGCTTATTATACTGACTTAGTACAAAAGAGAAGCCTCTAACATTGGATGAAAGAACTGCAAAAACCAACAGATAAAAATGCTTAAGTTAGGCATTTCATACAGAAGCATTCCCCCTACTTTAAACTTGTCACCGTAATTTTCTATTTTTTTGTCACCTTGATGACGCATTGCTAATGTAGAGTATTTAATTTAATAAAACCAGTTGCATCTCTTTGATCATAAGTACCTCGATCATCCTCGAAAATTACCAACTAACTAAAATAAAATGATTTTTTACTTTGGCACCCTTCAACAATCACGTTTCCTTTATAGAGTTTTAACGTGACTTCACCTTCAACATGTTCTTGAGATAAATCAATAGCTGCCTGCAACATCTTACCTTCCGGTGAAAACCAAAATCCATAATAAATGAATTCTGCATAACATGGCATCAATTCATCTTTCAAATGAGCTGCACCACGATATAGCGTTAAAGATTTATAGCTCTGTGAGCCGTTAAAAGAATGGTCTCCCCCTAGTGTTTTCATAAATACCCCGCGATTTCATATCCACAAAGCGATTTTCTACCAAATCTGACCGACCAATACCATTATCGCGCCCATAATGATTTAACTCTGCAAGTAAAGTTGCAGGAGGTAAATTTTTTCCAATGATTGAAACAGCATCACCTTTTTTAAAGCCAAGAGTGATTCTAGTTGCTTAATCTGGAGCATCTTCCACCGAAAAATTACGCATATGGACATATTCAGGAGCAGGAAGTGCTGGATCTTCTAAAATCTTTCCTTCTGATGAAGAATGCAATAAATTTTCATCCACTGAAAAAAGCGCTTCGCCTTGCTTATCCTTTTCTACAGGAATTTGATGTGTACGAGCAAATTCAAACAGATCTGTCCACTCTTAAAATCCCAATCACGCCATAGAGCAATAATCTTTATATCAGAATTAAGAGCATAAGCAGACAGCTCAAAGCGTACCTGATCATTGCCTTTGCCCGTTGCCTATGAGCAATTGCATCTGCTCCTGTTTCCTTAGCAATTTCAATTAAACGTTTTGAAATAAGTGGGCGTGCAATTGATGTTCCTAAAAGATAAGTCCCCTTATAAACGGTATTGGCTCGAAACATCGGAAAAACAAAATCACGCACAAATTCTTCGCGCAAATCTTCAATGTAGATTTCTTTAACACCTAGAGCATTTCAGCTTTACAACGAGCAAACTCTAGTTCTTCCCCCTGCTCCAAATCCGCTGTAAAAGTCACAACTTCAACGTCCAGGGTACTTTGCAACCATTTGAGAATAATTGACCTATCCAATCCCCCCTGAATAAGCCAAAACAACTTTTCTAATATTTTGCCACTTCTTCATTTCAAAGTTCTATATGAGCTGCTCTTTTATTTCTACCCAAAAATCAAAACAATGCAAGAAATATAAAAATAAATTCTCTTTAAGCAACATTAAAAAGACGCAAAAAATGTAAATAAAAACGCTTTAGAGTGTCAAAAATGAATACTGCTTAAAAATAAAAGGAAATTTACGTGTCATTTCTACCGGAGTGGTCTATTGTTATACAATTTGCTTTAGCATCGTTGATTTTAGCACTTATTCCAGGACCTGATATGATGCTTTCTTTAGAACGAACCATTACACAAAGCAAAAAAGCTGGAATTATGTGTGCCTTGGGCAGTGCAACAGGGTTTGCCATTCAGGTTACCGCTGTAACACTTGGCTTATCAGCGCTTGTTTTTGCTACGCCACACACTTTTATTCTTCTAAAAATTGTTGGCGCCTTTTATCTTTTATGGTTTTCCTTTCAAGCATTACGGAGAAATTCGACTTTTTCCTTTGAACAGACATCTTCTAAATCTCAAAGCGCTAAACGTAACTATCTTGTTGGTATTGGAATTAATCTTTTAAATCCTAAAGTTATACTCTTTAACGCGACATTCTTACCACAATTTATCAATGCGAATGATCCTATGGCAACACAAAAGCTACTCTTTTTAGGACTTTCTTATATCCCTATTTCTTTTCCCATTACAATTTCTATCATTTTTACAGCGCATAAACTTACCAAAATTCTCAAGAAAAATCCTCTTTATATTCGCTTTCTCGACTGGCTTATTGCTGGTACTTTTACTAGCTTTGCTCTCCATCTCCTTATAGTTACAAACATTGATTTATAAATGTAATTTATCGTTTTTAATTTAAATGAGAACCCAAATATTGTAGGATTCTCTCATTTCAAACCTGTTTATGTTGAATCAAACAATATCTTTCCCTTGTACGTTATAAGTGCATCGGGAGTTTTCGTATGAATAAAAACTATCTCAGAAAAGAATAAAAATACCTCTCATAAACCCTCTTAAATACCAAAAGCGTTACAATATTGGGAGTTGAAAAATAAAATGGTAGTACCAACTTAGCACCTTTATTAAATGTAAAGGTGGGGTAATATCACAATTTCATAGAGGCTTTTGTCTTATACTCTTCACAAGCATTATCATGAAATGGGGAGTGCATTAGGAAATACTTTTTTAAAAACATGTCAGTAGACAATACGATGGTATTTATATTTTAGACACTCCGCTTTGTGTGTAAGGCGTAATCTTATTAAAGAACATAACAAACAAAAAAGTGAGACAATGCACAATCTCCATTTTTTAAAAGATATTACCGTAAATGCTTTTAAAAGTCATAAAATAGAATTAAAGGGTATGATAATAAGGTGGAAATTAGTTAAGACTCCTAAGACTTCCTATTCCCTTTAAATGAGGCTGCCTCATCATTGCATGAGATTACGCAAACAGACTGCTATATACAATATTTTCCCCCATTTAACATATAAAAGCTGAAATTGTTCGCCTAGCACTTATCCATCTTAATCTCTGTCTCACACATGCTATTATATGCTGATTTACTGAAAAAACATAGGTTTTAATATCACTGAAAGTTGCATTAACTAATGACCAAGGGCATTTTCAAGTCGCAAACGTTCAGATTTCCGTAAACGCTCTGAAGCTGATTTAAGTTGTCCACATGCCGCTAAAATATCGCGTCCACGCGGTATCCGAATAGGAGAAGCATAACCCGCTTGATTAACGATATCAGCAAAACGCTCGATTTGCTCCCAATCAGAACACTGATAATTACTCCCTGGCCACGGATTAAAAGGGATTAAATTGATCTTAGCAGGAATCCCTTTCAATAACTGAATCAATCGCTTAGCATCATCTAAACTATCATTGATATCTTTCAGCATAACATATTCAAAAGTGATTCGTTTTGCATTGGAAAGACCAGGGTAATTACGGCAAGCCTCCATTAATAAAGCAAGCGGATATTTTTTATTAATGGGAACAAGCATATCCCTTAATGTATCGTGTACTGCGTGGAGTGAAATCGCCAACATAACACCAATTTCTTCTCCGGTTCGGATAATTCCAGGAACAACCCCACTAGTTGAAAGCGTAATCCGACGTTTTGATAAAGAAAGCCCATCACCATCAGAAGCAATCAATAAAGCTTTTTTAACAGCTTCAAAATTATAAAGAGGTTCTCCCATCCCCATCATAACAATATTGGTAATTTTGCGACCTTCAATGGGAACTATTGCTCCATCAGGAGTATTTTTATCAGGAAAATCACCCAAACAATCACGTGCAACCAATAATTGTGCCAAAATTTCTTCCGCAGTCAAATTGCGAACAAGCATCTGCGTTCCCGTATGGCAAAAAGAGCAAGTTAACGTACACCCTACTTGCGATGAAAGACATAGAGTACCACGTCCTTCTTCAGGGATATAAACCGTTTCAATTTCAACAGGCCTTCCAGCTCCACGTGCAGGAAAACGTAAGAGCCATTTACGCGTACCATCTTTTGATATTTGTTCTCCAACAATTTCTGGGCGCGCAATGGAGAAATGACACTTAAGTGTTTCTTGCACTGCTTTAGAAATATTCAGCATCTCATCAAAATTTGAAACACCACGCACATAAAGCCAATGCCAAAGCTGACGCACACGCATACACGTTTGATTCTCTGGTACACCAACTGTCTTTAAAGCTTGCACCATTTCATCTTGCGACAAACCAATTAAAGATAGCTTAGAACTCTCCTTTACGACCACATTATCTGTTTCTCGCGCAAAACATGAACCAACTGGTCTAAGGTCATAGAAAATGGCCATTGCTTTCCAATTCACATCACTATTTAGAAATTATCGAAACCTTAATGGCACTTTTGAGCTGCATTTAATGCAGCAGTGACCCCTTTTAAGGAATAGGTATAAGTGGTATGTGTTCCTCGTTTTGATATCGCTTTCACTGTCATATTGCTTCCAGCACGCATAGCAGAAACAAGCTGCTTTTCTAGCTCTGATGACGCCAACCAAGCTGAGGAATCTTTCGTGAAAAAATCAAAGTCCTTACCTCCAATGGTCACCGTCACTCTCGACCCTTCTTGAAGGGTATAACCAGCCATAAACTGCGGTTCAAACGAAATAGGTGAATGAGAACGCTTGGTAACCAAGAAAAAGTTATCACCATGATTAACTGTCGTTGGAAGAGCCTTCAAAGGTACCGATAACACATAGCAAATCGTATTTTTGGGCGATTTATAAGAATAGGCTCCCCACGCTTCAAATTGATTTAAACGGCTTGGCGTTTGTGCATACGCTACTCCCGCTGTAACAAGAACCATTACAGATGCAGCAATAACAGTCTTTTCAAACATCTTCATTTAACTCACTTCTTTAGTCTCTAACAAGATTCTCTTCATTGGAAAAATTCAACAAAAACTTCCCGATATTCATGTGTCATTGTCCTAATTCCTTAAATAAGCGAAATATTTTCACACTGATCAGAATAGATTTCTACGTTTCATTGTGATCTTTTAATCGTTACAAAAATATAAACTTCTTATTCAATAATCACATTAAAAAATAGCATCCTCATTTTACGCTACTCATTTCGTCTTTGTATAAAAAACGATTTCTTTAAGTTATAGAACTTCAAAACGAGATGAAAATATACCATCACTCTGTTAAGAAATAAACCATACTCTTTATATCACAAGCAATCTGATGTAAAATTTTGAAAATACACCCCATACTCCTCCCCCAAAAAGCTTCATCGCCTTGCGAATATCACTTCTCGACTTTATGCATTCAATAATTTATGTTCTAAAAACACTCCACCTTTCACCCATTATAGTGCATTCATACTTCGTATTCAATATCGTTCCGATAACACTTTTTCTAAATCTTCAAAAGATCTTGCAAAAATAATAAAACATAAAGAATTTAGATTCTATCTCAATAATCACCTACAACTTTTTTTCTTTTGATCTTATTCCCCTATATATTTTATCTCCAATTATTAATTTCTAAAATGATTTTAGTAGCTTATAATAGCTTAATCATATTATTTTATGTATTAGACGATATTTTTCTTTCTGTTATAAAAAACTTCTTAAGAATTCTTTTGGAAAGTTTCCTTATCTTATTTCTAAGTAATTTATAAACAAAAATATAAAGCCTTTTTCTACAGCAATTCTAACGTTATCGTTTTTTTAACAACATTTTAATCAATTAAAGTGGAGTTGAATAAATCTTCCCATGCACAAAGCTCTTTCACCCAATCTAAAGCTATAATTTTCATTTTTACCGTACAAAATTATTTTTTAGCATGAGCTCTATACAGCAGCTGACATCTAAATCATATCTATAAAATAGTTGATCTCTTCCCTTGTGAAGAAATAAACTGGCGCCATTACACTATTTTCTAGCTCCCAATGTTTTACTACAATCCTCGATACTTGAGACGATTCATAAGAGGCATTTTTACTCCTTTCTTGTACAGTTTTTATCCACACGCTAATTCCGTTTATAACGTGCAAGCAAATAGTTTTGATTGATTCAATATAAACGGATTTGGAATGAGAGAATCTTACAATATTCGAATCTCTCATCCAACGTGCAAAATAGTGAATTATATTTAAAATCAATATCTTGCTATCCTGAGAATACAATATATCGCTTATTTCTTCTTGAGAATTAAAATATTATCTCTAAACACTCAAATTCAACTTACGAAAAAATTCAATGCACAGATAAACTTTCCTGTTGATTTCTTTCCGTTTTCAAAGGACGAAGCTTCTTAAGCCAATCTCGACTGAAAACAGTTTGGATTCTTTTAGAGCGCTCTCCTCTTGTCTTCCCACTTATGTGATTCACTTAACAAAAAGCTCTACAAACAAGTCCTGCTTAAGAATATTTACCACACATTCTAAAAGCATTTAATGTATTAAGGAGACTTACATGCCTTATCTCTCCACACCTCTAATGATAGCTTTTTACAGTATAATAGGATAAACGAATCCACAAAACATAATGATTAGATGCTTTAACATACAAGAATAAGAAAAGATAAGTACTTCGTTTTGTTGCTTGCTCTTTAAAAAGAAGGTTCGCTTAGAAGCGATTTTTCAAAATTACATGACATAACCTTTTGTTATCAGTCTTTTAAGATAAAAATTATATTATTTTCTACGTTCTGTGGTGTATACTTTGCAACTGATAAATTCATAATACCTTCTAAGCTGCATTCGATTCTGAATTTTGAATCAGTAAAGCATAAAGCGCATTAGCATTATGCGTATTGCGCAATTTTTGCACAACATCAGTGTGACGCAAAACACGTGCGATCAGTGATAAAGCTTTTAAGTGATCTGCACCAGCGTTTTCAGGTGCTAAAAGGAGAAAAACGAGATCTATAGGTTCGTCATCGAGAGCTTCAAAATCAACAGGACTTTCAAGACGTGCAAATATACCAATAATCCGATTAATATCAGGTAATTTTCCATGAGGAATCGCAATACCTCCACCCAAACCTGTTGAACCAAGCTTCTCGCGTTGTAAAACAATATCAAAAATCACATGCTCACTAAGACCTGTTAACTTGGAAGCTTTTTCGGCTAAAATTTGTAGAACCTGTTTTTTCGAATTAGCCTTAAGAGCCGGAATAATCGCTTCCGGTGCTATTAACTCACTCAAATTCATACTTTAATTTTCCTCTTACACGCTCAAATGCTTATCAATAAACCTGTAAACGGTATAGATACTTAATGTTCTTTCACTTTTCGCAACATCGCATGTGTTTTTACTTTTCAATTTATAATGGGTGATGGCTCACTACATCTTATATCACTTTTAACACAACAATAAATAGTATTCGGGTCCTCATTAACGGTATGAGAAAACAAAGAAATGAAGTTGTTCATAAAGTTAATTTCCTTACGACTCTAGAAAAGGTCATTATTCATAAATTTATTAAACTTGTCATAAGAGTTGATGTATAATTCGCCATCAGAGTTTTTCTTTCTTTAAAAATGAGTCCTTAAATTAAGATGAAAAGCATACTGAGAAAAATGGGCCTTTACTTTGAAAATTACTGTATAGCTTGAACATTGCCTTATAACAAGAATATAAAAGTTTTTAGGGATTTAATGATTATTTTAAAAATTTATAGATTTAGCCTGCTATCTGCAGCCGAGCTCCTATTTTTAAATAGGCCATATAAACCAATAAAATACGACAACTCCTATTGAATAACCGCACTATATAACCGGTGCTCCCATCAAAATACCTAAAACAGCATAATCGATATATTATTTGATTCGACAGAGAAAAATATGATAAATATCTCTTACCTTTCAATAACACACGCATTGATTGAGAGCTTCGTTTATCACTCATTATCAAGTTAATCTAGTGATATCTTCTCTGTGATACAATCATGAGTAAGCTAAACTTATAAAACAACAAACTAACCCTTTAATGATGAAGCCTTTTTCACCACTCAATAAAAACATTCTAAGGTTATAGTCATAAAAGAAGTTTTGGCATAAATAAGGAAATTTTCAGTAATAATGTTTGGTTAAGCTTAAATGGAAACTCGTGAAAGCTGTAAAATTAAAGAGAAAACTGATTTCCCAAATAAATTCTGCGTACATCAACGTTGTTGATAATATCATTAGGACAACCGTGAACTAACACCCGCCCTGTATGAATAATATAAGCGCGATCGACAAGCCCTAATGTCTCACGCACATTATGATCCGTTATTAAAACACCAATGCCACGCTGCGTTAAATGACGAATAAGTTGTTGAATATCGAAAATAGCGATAGGATCAATTCCTGCAAATGGTTCATCAAGTAACATAAAATGGGGACGAGAAGCTAAAGCGCGCGCAATTTCAAGTCGCCGACGTTCTCCTCCAGACAACGAAAGTGCAGACATTTTACGTAAATGATCAATTTTAAATTCATGTAAAAGGCTATCTAACTCTTCACGTTGTTTAAGGCGATCTTTTTCAACGACCTCTAAAACAGCTTTAATGTTATTTTCTACTGAAAGACCACGAAAAATAGAAGCCTCCTGTGGAAGATATCCAATACCTAAACGCGCACGTCGATACATCGGAAGATGCGTAATATCAAATCCATCAATTTTAATGAATCCTCCATCAGATTTTATGAGCCCCGTAACCATATAAAAACAAGTTGTTTTACCTGCCCCATTGGGACCTAAAATGCCAACGGCTTCTCCCGTACGAATGCCAAAAGAAACACCATTAACAGTTCGTCTTCCTCGATAAACTTTAATCAAATTACTGGCAATCAAGGTCCCTTTTAAGGGATTTTTTGAAGCTTCACTTTTAAGATTATACCTATCGGTCTGCTTTTTTCTTTTGATTCCAAACATGAAATCTTAATGGCCATTCTTTTGATTTTGTTTTAAAATAATAGAAACACGACCTTTTTTCTTAGGCGTCTCACAACCTTCTAAAAAAGCCTTTCCGCTTTCCATATTTGCCGTTAGTTTGCACCCCATGGCTACATTATCACCATCAGTTAACACAACATGATTCCCTGTCAAACTCATCATTTTTGACTTTCCATCAAAAACGCCTTTATCACCCGTAGCAATTTGCGTAGCAATTTTTATATAAACTTTTCCTAAAGCTTCCATTTTTTGTATGCCCGACGAACCAAATAAAGAAACAGATGATACCTTTGTATCTTCCTTGTTTTTATCAATTTCTTTATATGCTTTATCATAGTAAACAACTAATTTTGCCGTTCTTAAAAGACGTTCACCTTGCACCACTGAAACATCACCCTTAAAAAGCGCTATCCCTTCTTTGTCACGTATTTCCAAAGAATCTGCATGAAGTTCTACCGGTTCTTTGTCGCTTGATAGACTTATTCCAAAATGGGCCCCTTCAGCATATCCTGAAACTGCTCCTCCTAACATTCCCATGCTAAAAGCCAAGGTCACACCTATCCACCTTTTATACGATTTCATTATTTCAATTCTTCTGTTTATATATATACTTCTCTTTAATAAATATTCTTTAAAGATTCGTATTGATATTGCGTCATTGCTTTTGAAGCACTAAATGCACACCACCATGGAAATACATGTTTTTTCCTTTTTCTCGAATTTGTAAGGCATTTGCGGCAAGATGCAAGCCGGCTTGCTGAATATTAACACGTTGATCTGTTTTTAACTGTCCCTTGGATAAGTTAATACTAGCTGACATAAATTGTGCTATCATCCCATCATTCGTCGTAATGGTGAATGGCTTCCTCAACTGTAAAAAACCATTAATGTTATCGTACCCCCCCCCTTGTGCTGCAAGAAAAACCTGTCTTTTTTGGCCCATAAACGCTTTAGCTGTAATGTTTTGCAACTCAATCATTCCAGAGTGTGTATGGTCTTGAAATGCCTTTTCTGCTTTAAGCCAATAAGGTTCATGAGCACGGGTATACCCTTCTAATTTTGGATTGAGCATCGTCAAATTCATCACGCCACTTCCTTCATTATCCAAAGACATAGAATCAGAAGTAACGGGAACAAAGAAAAACGTAAACCAGCAAAAAACCAGCGCTGAAATCAACGCTAAGAGAGGTAAAAAAAATTTTAATATGCTAATGCGACGCGAATGACGGGATGCTTTTTTAAAAACATCTTCAAAAGATGATTGCGTTGAAAAGGCTTCATAATGATTGTGTACAGACATACTCTCCTAAATCTCTTAAATACTCCGCATTTTTAATCTGTAGAACCTTTTCTGTATAACCTTTATAGAAGGTATTTTCAAATTTTCTTTCTTGCAATTTGTTTTTTCTTGATTTTATTTTGCTTTTATCCGTTTATATATTGTAATATGCATGAAGTGTACAATTACAAAAAGCTTTTTGTGTGAAAGTGAGGCCATTGTGGTAAAATCAGAGCTCGTGCAAATTATCGCTCGTCATAACCCGCATCTTTTTCAACGGGATGTGGAGAATATTGTAAACGCTATTTTTGAGGAAATTTCAACAGCACTTGCAAATGGCAATCGCGTTGAACTTCGTGGATTTGGAGCTTTTTCTGTAAAAAGCCGTTCAGCCCGTAATGGACGTAATCCACGAACAGGTGAAGCCGTTTCTGTTGAAGAAAAGTGGATTCCTTTTTTTAAAACTGGCAAGGATTTACGCGACCGTCTTAATCAGTGAGAAACTTATGATAATTAAACGTATTCTTTTAACAAGTATCGGTGTGATTCTCGCAGCGTTTTTGATTGTTTTTATCGTAGCTAATCGCCAAATGGTTCCGTTAACCCTTGATCCTTTTCGAGCAAATTCTGAAAGTTTTACTTATCATGCTCCCCTTTTTATATGGCTTTTTATTTTCTTTGGTTTTGGTATTTTATTAGGAAATCTGATCAGTTGGTTTTCCTATCACAAATACAAAAAAGCTCTCAAAAAAAGTAAAGCCGAGATCGAGAAATTGAAAACGTCTATCACAAATCTGATGTGATGGTATTTTAATTAAATTTTTTCTCTCTGTATTTTATATTCAGTACAGAGTTAAAAGTGCTCTTTTTCTTTTTTATACATGTTTTAACTGACTTTAGCTCTTTTGCACTTTTACGAAACACTTAAGAGCTTTATAATATATTTTCTTACCTCATATACCGTGATACCAAAACATGCTCGCACAATGCTTTCAATCTTCCCATAACAATAGATATCTGCAGGAAAAGTTGCCCCTTATTTTAGAAACAGGTATAAGTGAAAACTATGCTCTCATTGATTCTGGTCATGGACAAAAATTAGAACGTTATGGAGCTTTCCGCATTATTCGACCTGAAGGTCAAGCACTATGGAAACCCGCTTTACCACGAAAACAATGGGCTGATGTTGATGCTATTTTCACAGGAAACCGTGATGAAGAAGGGGTTGGTCGTTGGCATTTTCCTAAAAAGCCACTTGATGAAACATGGCCTCTTTCTTGGAATGGATTATCTTTTCTAGGCCGTTTTACTTCCTTTCGTCATGTAGGGGTTTTTCCTGAACAAGATGCCCATTGGCGCTCTATGGAAGAACAAATTATTAAAGCCGAACGTCCTATAAAATTGTTGAATCTTTTTGGCTATACAGGTATTGCTTCTTTGATTGGGGCACGAGCGGGTGCGAATGTTACCCACGTTGATGCTTCTAAAAAAGCCATTGCGTGGGCAAAAGCTAATCAAGAAAGAGCAGGATTACCAAATCATTCTATTCGCTGGATTTGCGATGATGCTATGAAATTTGTCGAGCGTGAACTGCGGCGTAAGAAAAGCTATGATATGATTCTTCTTGATCCCCCTGCTTATGGGCGTGGACCCCATGGTGAAATTTGGCAACTGTTTGATCATTTACCCACTATGATCATAAATTGTCGTAAACTTCTCTCTGATAAACCGCTCTCTGTTGTCCTTACAGCTTATTCTATTCGTGCTTCCTTCTTTGCGCTTCATGCTTTAATGCGTGATGCATTTGTAAATCTTGGTGGTACGGTCGAATCAGGAGAACTCATTTTGCGTGAAGAAGTTGCAGGACGTGCTCTTTCTACTTCTCTTTTTAGCCGTTGGATTGCTTGAAGATGTGTAGACCCAAAACTGGTAGAGTGAAAGAAATTACCTCTCTTAGCAACCCCATCATAAAAGATCTTAAAGCACTTAGCCAAAAGAAAAACCGTAATAGAGAAGGTCTTTTCATGGCAGAAGGATTGAAATTGGTCATTGATGCTCTCAACCTCGGCTGGACAATACAGACGCTTATTTTTTCTAAAAGTAAAATCGGTAATGCTGCTATCGAAAATACTGCCGCACGTGCTGTAGCCAACGGTGGTTTTGTTATTAAAGCCTCACAAAAGGTTATGGAATCACTTACCCGACGCGATAATCCACAAACAGTTATTGGTATTTTCAAGCAAAAATGGCATTCTCTTGAAATGATAAAAGGACAGATTAAAGATGTTTACATCGCGCTTGATCGTGTACGTGATCCCGGAAATCTTGGTACCATTATTCGAACTGCTGATGCTGTAGGTGCTAAAGGTGTTATTTTAATTGGCGAAACAACAGACCCTTTCTCACCTGAAACAGTCCGTGCAACCATGGGATCTATTTTCTCTGTACCACTTTATCGTTTTGATGAAAGCGCCTTTTTAAACTGGTCTGCTCACTTTAAAGGTATGATCGTTGGAACACATCTCAAAGGATCTCTGGATTATCGCACACTTGATTTCAAAAATGGCCCTATTATCCTTTTAATGGGGAATGAAAAACAGGGATTATCAGATCTTCTTACAAATCGGTGTGATAAACTTACGCGTATTCCACAAAGCGGACGTGCAGACTCACTTAATCTAGCTGTAGCAACAGCTGTTATGCTTTATGAAATCCGTCGCCCTTATTTAATACTAGAACCATGTGAGGAAAAATATGATTCGTAAATCACTCCCTTTTCTTCTTTTTGGCTTGGCTTTTACAGTAGTACTTGATCAAGCTGTCAAATACTGGGTTATGCACAATATGCCTTTAGGAACAGAAATTTCGCTTATTCCTTTTCTTTCCCTTTATCATGTGCGTAATTCTGGCGTTGCATTTTCGTTTTTTTCTTCCTTTTCTCACTGGGGAATCATTGCCATCACGATCATCGTGATTATCTTCCTTCTATGGTTATGGAAAAATACTGAATATAATAAGTCTTTAATGCGCTTTGGTCTTATTCTTATTATTGGGGGAGCAATCGGCAATCTCATTGATCGTATTCGTTTTCATCATGTCACTGATTATATACTTTTTCATATTAATGATATTTTTTATTTTGCTATTTTCAACCTTGCAGATAGTTTTATCACTCTCGGTGTTATTGCCATCCTTATTGAAGAATTGCATACTTGGATGAAAGCAAAACGTCATTCCAACAGTACATCTTCTCATTGATATGCTCATTGCCTTAGAAAACAGAGATTATTGACTATCATAAGCCTGATTATAAATTGATTTTTCTTGATCCATTCTTGCAGTTAATCGTTTCTTTTATTTCTTTTCATAAAATTATAAAATCTTATTTTTCAACTTTACCTTTCTACACGTGGTCAATGCAAAAGAAATGAACTCAAATAGAAATCAATATTTTTTTATCCATGTGTCCTCTATCAAATTTAGAGAAAAAATATTTTACAGCATTTAAAATTCTATTATTTGCTTAGAATATTTGCTTTTCGTATGTTTTTTTAGCTTTTATAGGTATTGTTTTTTACAGAGCCTTTCTTACAGTGCTTCGTTAAAAAACTCTCCTTTTTTATTTTATTAATAAAAAACATTTTTTCAACTATTTTCAATGGTTTCTTGTTAAATCAATCTATTGATTATAAATATAAATTACCGTTTTCATATTGAATAAAAGTCCTTAATAGCCAAAATCTCTTTTATTTGGAATCTGTTCATGTTGAATCCATTAAAACCATGTCTCTTGCAAGACATAATCAAGCCAATAATCTTGATTAATTTAATATAAACAGATTTGCAACCAGAGAATCTTACGATATTCGGAATATCATTTAGCATACAAAAAAGACAATTTATCATTATATATCAATATGTTATATAAAATTTTAATTCAATAGCTCTCCTAACCGTACAAAACAGATGCAATATTGGAGGTTGAAAAATAGTGTGACGATACTTGCCGCTCTTCTCATAAACGCAAAAATAGTGGATATTTTATAAAGAATTGTATTACATAGTTTCTGTGAATAATAAAAAACCTTTGATTATAGTCTTTTTATTTTGTAAAAATATGGTGAAAAATAGAAATATTTTTCATTAAAATGAACTATTTCCTTACCAATTTGTAAGGTTCCTTCTTCATATAAATCTCTTGTAATTTTTAAATAAATCTCCATAATAGGAGAAGATATGCTGGAATTCTGTTAGTGATTCTTAAGGTTTTTTGTATTTGCCCAATTAAGGCTTATGCCAAGCTTATCTGTGTAATGACAGAGATACTTTTAAAGCCCTATACCTGACAGAACATATGCTAAAGGATTTTATATTATGGCTAATTTTAAAAATTTACGTTCGGCGCCTACTTCTCATGCCGATGCATCAATTGATCAGGGATTGCGCGACTATATGTTGGGTGTCTACAATACAATGGCCATTGGTTTGCTTATTACAGCTGCTGCCGCTTATGCAATTGTATCATTAGCAACGACAACGGATATGAGCCAAGCAGCAGCTCAAATCAATAGCAGTGTTTATCTAACACCATTTGGAGTAACATTTTATACATCGCCATTCTCTTATATTGTTATGTTTGCACCACTCATAGCAGTTTTATTCCTCAGTTTTAAAATTAATACATTGAGCACAAATGCTGCTCGTAGCCTCTTTTTTGGTTATGCTGCTCTGGTTGGTCTTTCACTGTCTTCAATCGTTTTGCGCTATACGACAGAAAGTGTTGTGCAAACCTTTGTCATTTCCGCCGCAACTTTTGGAGCTCTTTCACTTTATGGATACACAACAAAGCGTGATCTCACAGCAATTGGTTCATTTTTATTCATCGGATTGATCGGCTTGTTTCTTTCCATGATTGTGAACATTTTTCTTGGATCAAGTGCTTTGCAATTTGCTATCTCTGTGATTGGTGTTTTTATCTTTGCTGGTTTAACAGCCTACGATACTCAGAGCATTAAGTTGATGTATTATGAAGGAGATGAAAGCGACACCAGAGGACGTAAAGTTATTATGGGCGCGTTGAATCTTTATCTTGATTTCATCAATATGTTTGTCTTCTTGCTACAGTTTCTTGGCTCAAACCGTGATTGATTGCAAAAATCATAACTTAATTAAAGAACCTTGTTTCTAAAAGAGACAAGGTTCTTTTGTTTTTAGTGTAAGTCTTTACCCTTTGCCTCTTAGGGACTATTCTTTTCGCAAAATGACAAAAATACCTTATAAGCAAAAATTTCCTTGGTTTACCGGTTTTATCCAACAAAAACTCCATAGTTCCTTTTTAAATGTAATTCACAGCCGCTCTCATCATCAATCAAACATCATTAATCAAAATAGTAATTATGATCTGACCGTTGCTTCCTATAATGTGCATAAATGTGTAGGTGTTGATAAAATTTTTAATCCTACAAGAATTGTCCGTGTTATTACTGAATTACAAGTTGATATCCTTGCTCTTCAAGAAGCAGATAAACGTTTTGGAGAACGCATCGGTTTGATTAATCTTCAGCTATTAAAAGCTGAAACCGGTTTGATTCCTGTACCTCTTAATACTATGTCACCTCATGGCCATGGTTGGCATGGGAATGCTCTTTTTTTGCGAAAGGGATATGTACGTGATATTTTACAAGTCACTCTTCCTAGTATTGAACCACGTGGGGCTGTAATTGTAGAGTTGGAAATGGCAGCAGGTCCTATTCGTATTATTGCGGCTCATTTTGGCTTATTACGTTACTCTCGTAAACAACAAACAAAAATGCTCCTTGAAATTTTCCAAAAACGCTCCCTTATGCCTACACTCCTCATAGGAGATTTTAATGAATGGCGGATGGGAAAAGGCTCATCTTTAAATCATTTTTCTCCCTATTTTGATAACACTTTTGAAGTTGTACCAAGCTTTCCCTCTCGCTTTCCTTTTTTAGCCCTTGATAGAGTTTTTTGTTTTCCCCACCAATTGGTAACAAGTATTGAAAATCATCATTCACCGCTTGCACGCATTGCTTCAGATCATTTGCCTATCAAAGCCTATCTTAATCTTTCCAACGCAATCAATATTCTTAAAAATAAATAAAAAATTAATGTGCTTCATCCCAATTTTGAGCCGTCATGACTTTTACTTCAAGCGGTACAGATAAAGATAAAACCGGCATTGTAGCATTTTCCATAACATTTTTAACAATATCCATGGTTTTTTTACTCTCTTCTTCTGATACTTCAAAAATCAGTTCGTCATGCACTTGCAGCAACATTTTTGCTGATAGTTTTTCTTCTTTTAAAACATCTTCCATCTGTATCATAGCGCGGCGAATAATATCGGCCGCAGAACCTTGAATTGGAGCATTGATAGCTGCTCGCTCATTAAAAGAACGAATTTTTACATTCTTTGCTTTTATTTCTGGATAATGGATACGACGTCCAAAAATTGTTTCTACATAACCATTTTCACGTGCAAAGATTTTGGTCTTCTCCATATAATCTTTAATTCCTGGAAATCTTTCAAAATACAGTTGAATATAACGACCCGCTTCTTGGCGTGAAATTCCCAATTGATTGGCTAATCCAAAAGCTGAAATACCATAAATAATACCAAAATTAATCGCTTTTGCACGCCGTCGTATATCTGAATGCATTCCTTCTATCGCAACACCAAACATTTGTGACGCCGTTATAGCATGAATATCATACCCTTTAGCAAAAGCTTCTTTTAATGCTTTTATATCCGCAATATGTGCAAGAATGCGCAATTCAATCTGACTATAATCAGCAGAAAGTAACACATGTCCTTTGGGAGCAATAAAAGCTGTTCGAATTTTACGTCCTTCAGCGGTTCGCACTGGAATATTTTGCAAATTTGGCTCTGATGATGATAACCGCCCTGTTGATGTTATTGCCAAAGAATAATTCGTATGAACTCGCCCTGTTTTTGGAAAAATATAAGAAGGCAAGGCATCTGTATAGGTAGATTTTAGCTTTGCAAGTTGACGCCACTCAATAATTTTACGCGGTAAAATATGACCTTCAGCAGCCAACTCTTCTAAGGTCTGTGCAGAGGTTGACCATTGTCCACCCTTGGTTTTAGCTCCTCCGGGCAATCCCATTTTACCAAAAAGGATATCTCCTAATTGTTTTGGCGAAGCAAGATTAAATTTTTCATCAGCTTGTTTGTAAATTTCCTCTTCTAGAATCAAAGCAGCTTGTGCTAATTCTCCTGAAAGCTGTAACAAAATCTGCTGATCAATAAGAATCCCACGTTCTTCCATTCTTACCAGAATTTCTACAAGGGGTCGATCAAGACGCTCATAAATTTTTGTCATTCCACGAGCAACAAGTTGCGGTTTCAATACTTGCCAAAGGCGTAGTATTATATCAGCACCTTCCGCCGCATAAAGGGTTGCTTGTTTTAAATCTACTTGTGCAAAAGAAGTAATTTTTTTTCCGGTATGTGTTAAATCTTTATAGGAAATTGGTTTATGCTCAAGCCAACGTTCAGACAAATCATCCATATTATGGGATAACGTCCCAGCATCAAAAGCATATGATAAAAGCATGGTATCATCAAAAGAGCTTATAGTAATGTCGTATTGCTTCATCACTAACCAATCATATTTTATATTCTGACCAATTTTTAACACCGCTGAATCTTCTAATATCGGTTTTAAAAGTGCTAAAGCTTTTTGGGTTTCAATCTGCGAGGCAACACGCCCGCCCCTCATCAAAAGGTTCTCTTCTCCTTCATCCAAATGTTCAAGAGGTATATACGCTGCTTTTTCTGGCTGTAATGCGAGTGAAAAACCAACAAGCTTTGCTTGCATCGGATCAAGAGATGTTGTTTTAGTATCAAAAGCGAAAAAACCTTGCTCGTGTGCTTGTGATAACCACTCTTTTAAAATTTTCTCATCAAGAATTGTTGTATAAGCATCTCTTGTAATTTTTTGAGTCAGCGCTTGATCTTTACGTTTTTGTGCAAAAACTTGTGGAGAATTTTCAGAAAAATTACGAAGAGATGTGCGCTCAGTATTATTGATATCAGAATCATGTCCGTGGCTCAGCTTTTCCCATTCAACATCTACATCAAGTGCATCAATAACAGCTGCATCGCATGTCGTTGCCTCTGCCACGCGACGCGTTAATGTTGAAAATTCCATCGCTTTCAAAAAAGCAATTAAACGTGGACCATCTTGTGGCTCCAAAATAAAATCATCTAAATCCTTATCTATAGGAACATCTGTTTTAAGCCTAACAAGTTCACGAGAAATTTTAACTTGTTCTCTATAAGCTTGAATGTTTTCACGTCGTTTTATCTGTTTAACTTCTGTTACATTTTGTAATAAAAGATCAAGAGAATCAAACTGATCTAACAATTGAGCTGCAATTTTTGGACCAATGCCTGGAATACCCGGTACATTATCCGTTGAATCTCCAATTAATGCTTGTAAATCAATCATTTTTTCAGGCGCAACACCCCATTTTTCTACAACTTCTGAGATACCTATATGCTTGTCTTTCATTCCATCATACAAAGATACATGCGTATTTACGAGTTGCATAAGATCCTTATCAGAAGAAATAATAGTTGTTGTTGCCCCAACCTTTGTTGCCAATTTTGCATAGGTAGCAATTAAATCATCCGCTTCAAAGCCTTCCTTTTCAATACAAGGCAAATTAAAAGCCTTCGTTGCTTGGCGTATTAACGCGAATTGAGGAATTAGATCTTCTGGAGGTTCAGCACGATTCGCTTTATATTCAGGATAAATTTGTTTCCTAAAAGTATCAGATGAATAATCAAAAATAACAGCAAAATGTGTTGGAACAATACCCATAGCTGTATTACGAGCATCACAAAGTAATTTCCATAACATATTACAAAAACCAGCTACTGCTCCTACAGGAAGTCCATCCTTTTTACGTTTTAAAGGTGGCAAAGCATAATAAGCACGAAAAACATAGCCTGATCCGTCAACCAAAAAAAGATGATCTGTTGCTTTCATGACAATTTTATTTCTCCATTTCAGCTAAAAAACAAATGACCCTTATATATTTTTTTACTTTGCCTCTAAAAAGCCATTTTTTCTTTTCATAATACATGAAGTCGTTGCATTTTATATTAAGTACCTAGAGCTTTTCTTTGCTGTTACAGGACTAATAGCTTTCATTTTGCTCCTCCTATGATAGCTGAGGTACGATGTAGCGACAAGGTCGTTGTGGTGTTCCCCTCCCCACAACGACCGTTTTTTTTGACATCCATATTCTCTAATTTAAATGGTGACTTTTTTAGAGAAAAGATGATGTTATTCATAAATTTTGAAGTTATTCCACAGAGCTTTTTCACCCATATTTTTGATAAAATCAGCATGCAACCTTTTTTCTTGCGGACTCAATCTTGAAGGTAAAGCCTGTGGGCGAATTTTAACTGCATAAGATGTATCTTTATCATTCTGGATATGTTCATCAACACCCCTTCTATTATCAAAACCCAATACACCCTGCTTTCCACCGATCAGTTCAATATAAACATCGGCTAGAATCTCTGCATCAAGCAAAGCACCATGAAGAACACGATGGCTGTTATCAATTCCAAAACGTTTGCATAAAATATCAAGCGAATTAGGACCCATAGGAAATTTACGCCGTGCCATAGCCAGTGTATCAAGAATATTATCAACACTGATAAGCGGTTTGTTGACGCGTTTTAATTCTGCATTAATAAAACCAATATCAAAACTCGCATTATGCGCAATCATTGTCGCGCCTTTGATAAATTCCAAAAATTCATCAACAATATCACTAAAACTTTTCTCGTTTTTTAGGCGTTCATTGGTTAATCCGTGAATTGCTACAACTTCATCAGGAATAATAACGCCTTCAGGGTTTAAATAAACATGAAATTGGCGCCCCGTAAGATAACGATCAACCATTTCTACACAACCAATTTCGATTATGCGATCTTTTTCTTTATCTAAACCTGTTGTTTCTGTATCAAAAATAATTTCCCGCATGATTTCAATTCTTTAGTTTTTTTATCACATCAAAAACCTGTTGACGTGTATTCTCTAAATCTTTCCCTGTATAAATAATAAAATCAGCACGTTCTCGCTTTTTTTCATCCGGCATTTGTTGAGCATTGATAAAGGCAAATTTTTTCTCATTCATACCTTGGCGAATCATTACACGTTCTTTTTGTATCTCTGGTGGAGCAGAAACAACAATAACGCCATCCACACGACTTTCACTATTTTTTTCAAACAGAAGTGGAATATCAAGAATAACTAATTTTTTTCCTTGTTCACGCGCTATATCAATAAATTCCCTTTCTTTTTCTTGCACCAAAGGATGAATTATTTTTTCTAATGTTTGTAATTTTTCCTTATCATCAATCAAAATTTCAGAAAGTTTCAAACGGTTAACTTCACCATTTTCCACAACACTAGGAAAAATACGCTCTATGAGTGACAAAGATGGCTCACTTTTATAAAGCTGTCGTACTGCTTCATCAGCACTAAAAACAGAAATGCCCGCTTGCTTGAAAAAATCAGCAACTGTTGTTTTTCCCATAGCAATTGATCCCGTTAATCCTATGATCTTCATTCTCTTTTTTCACTCATATCCTCTAAAATGGCTGTCCGTAACGCTTTTGTTACCTGTGGTCTTGTTCCAAACCACTGTTCAAACCCTATAACAGCCTGATGTAGAAGCATCCCAAGCCCATCAACCGTCTTGAGATCACAAGCCTTTGCCTGTTGTAAAAAAGGAGTCATCAATGGTGTATAAATAATATCTGTTACTAACGCCGTTTTTTTTACTTTATGAAAATCGCAAAAAAAAGAATCACTTTTTTCTTCTGGATTTTTTATGCCAATAGAGGTTGTATTAACAATCAAATCAGCTTGATGAAGTATTTCAGGGATTTTATGCCAATCATAAACTTTAATGTTTTTTCCAAAATGCTGAGCTAAATTATCTGCGCGTTGTTTTGTCCGGTTAATCAAATAAATCTGTTCAAATCCGCGTTTTTTTAAGGCATATATGATAGCGCGTGCGGCACCACCTGCTCCAAAAACAAGAGCTGTTTCCCCTCCCCAATCAGATGCAAAATCATCAAGATTAGCGCTAAAACCATATGCATCGCTATTCGTGGCACAAAGCTTATCTCCTTCGTACCAAAGTGTATTAACAGCACCAATCATTGTTGCTTTCTCATCTTTAAAATCTGCTAAACGAAAAGCTTCCTGTTTATAAGGCAAAGTAACATTTCCTCCACAAAAGCCTATTTTTTGTAAAGACTCAATAAAATGACTGAATTTTTCAGATGTTACTTCTTGTGCAAGATATTCTCCTTGTAAACCATATTCTTTAAGCCAAAAATTGTGAATTTTTGGCGATTTTGAATGATGAATTGGAGAACCAACAACAAAAGCACGCGGATGATTTGTTTTTTTTATTGTTAAGTCAACCATCAATAATTCCTAAATGACGCAGTTTTATGAGTAGAGGCAGCAAAGGTAAACCAATAATGGTAAAAAAATCTCCATCAATTTTTTCAAAGAGATGAATCCCTTCCCCTTCAATTTGATATACTCCCACACTATTTAGAACATTTTTTCCTACGCGTGCTAAATAACGTTCAATAAATTCTGACGAAAGCAAACGGACGGACATATGTGCACTAAAAGCTTCAACCCAAATCTTTTGACCATTTTTAAATAAAGCTACCGCACTATGAAGAGAATGGGTTTTTCCTGATAACTCACATAAACGTTGATGTGCTTCCTTAATATTTGTTGCTTTATGAAAAACTTTACCTTCCAAATCAAGTACTTGATCACAACCAATAACGAAAGCATCAGGAAAACGATCTGAAACATTTTTTGCTTTTGTGCTCGCAAGAAAACAGCTGAGTTCTTTAGGTGTTTTTTCTTTTGCTTTTTTTTCTACTTCTCTTTCATCAAAAGAAGCTCCTTCAATGAAAAAATTTAAACCTGCTTTTTTTAATAATTTTGCACGATAAAAACTAAGAGATGCTAATATTAATGTATCTGCGTTCATAAGAATTTTTACTCATTTTCCTTCACGAAATCGTGATAAAAGTTCAAATATTTCAGCAGCAGTTTCTTCAATAGAGCGTCTTGTGACATCAATAATAGGCCAACCAAAACGTTCGCAGATGCGTTTTGCATAGATTAATTCTTCAGCTATGTTGATACGATTTGTATAACTATCAAGAGCAAAACCTTCTCCCAAATCTCGATTTTGGCGAATATGTGATATTCTTTCAGCTGAAGCAATTAAACCAATAGTTAAAGAGTTTTTTGCCTCTAAAAGGGATTCTGGCAAATCAATATTAGGAATAAGAGGAACATTAGCCGTTTTTATTCCGCGATTTGCTAAATAGATACTTGTTGGCGTTTTAGAGGTTCTTGAAATTCCCACAAGGATCACATCTGCTTCGGATAAGCTAGTGGAAGACTGTCCATCATCATGCTCTATTGTAAAATCCAATGCTTCAATACGGCGAAAATAATCTGCATTAAGATCATGTTGTGCGCTTGCACGTAAATGTGCTGGCATTCCAAGGTAAGACTGAAAAGCATTTAAAACAGGATGCAATATATCAATACAGGGAACTTTTATTTTTTTACATCTTTTTTGAAGAAGAAGTTTAAGTTCTTCATCAATCATTGTGTAAAGAACAATACCTGGCTCTTGTTGTATTTCATCAAGAGCTTTTTGTAACTGTATTTTATTACGAATCATAGGATAGATATGCTCTGTTGCCTGACTCATTGCATACTGTGATGCTACAGCTCTTCCAACAGAGATTAATGTTTCTCCCGTTGCATCAGAAAGCATGTGTAAATGAAAGAATTTTTTTTCTTTTGTCACAAAATTTTTAACTCCTTGTTAAGAAATGTGTATATATCTTTACCGTTTTTTATAAAACTAAAATTTAGGAAAAATTTTCCGTTTTTATGCACAAATTAAATGCTTGTGATAATTTAACTCCTCTTATAAAAAAAGAGGGGATAATATCTTTAAGATAGTGTTATCTTTATTCTTTTTTTAGTTACTTTTGTGGATAAAATTGAGGATAAATAATAATCCACATTAAACACAGTTATAAATAAGAAGAATCCTTTCTTTAATATAAATTTATTAATATAAGTTTCTGTGAAAAATACTTTTAATAGCATTTCATTAATGCTATAATTTTAACTCACGTTTTTGTTATAAAATAATTAAATACTTTTTGTATTTTACATTTTTTCAATTTTTTCATATAATTACTTAATATTATAAGAATAAATTTCATATAAATGGTACTTGCAGATTGAAAAAATTGAGTGTAAAATGTTTCTTTTTCTTAGAATATTTCATTCATAAATTTCCATAAATTATTTAAGATAATCTTCTCCTTAATTACAAAGAGCATATTTCATGCAAAAAATGAAACTACAAGAACTTAAAAGCAAAAATCCCGTTGAACTTGTTTCTTTTGCTGAAACATTAGAAGTTGAAAATGCTTCCCTTATGCGCAAACAAGAATTAATGTTTGCTATCTTGAAAAAACTTGCTCTACAAGATGTAGAAATTATAGGAGAGGGTGTTGTTGAAGTTTTACAAGACGGATTTGGATTTTTGAGATCTGCTGACGCTAATTATCTTCCTGGTCCTGATGATATTTATCTTTCACCTGCACAAATACAGTCATTTTCTTTAAAAACAGGTGATACCATTGAAGGACCTATACGCAGTCCAAAAGAGGGAGAACGTTATTTTGCTCTCCTTAAAATTAATACAATTAATTTCGAAAAACCTGAAAAAATTCGTTATAAAATTCACTTTGATAACCTTACTCCTCTTTATTCAAATGAGCGTTTTCAAATGGAAATACAAGATCCTACAGAGAAAGATATGTCATCACGCGTGATTGATTTGATATCTCCATTGGGAAAAGGACAAAGAGGATTAATTGTGGCTCCTCCTCGGACAGGAAAAACAGTTTTACTTCAAAATATTGCTCATTCTATTACCACTAATCATCCTGAATGTTATCTCATTGTTCTTTTAATAGATGAACGACCAGAAGAAGTTACTGATATGCAGCGTTCAGTAAAAGGAGAGGTGGTTTCTTCTACTTTTGATGAACCTGCAATACGTCATGTACAAGTAGCAGAAATGGTCATTGAAAAAGCCAAACGCCTCGTTGAATATGGACGCGATGTTGTTATTCTTCTCGATTCTATTACACGTCTTGGGCGTGCATATAATACAGTTGTTCCTTCTTCGGGTAAAGTTTTAACAGGTGGTGTGGATGCAAATGCCCTTCAGCGTCCAAAACGTTTTTTTGGTGCAGCACGTAATATTGAAGAAGGCGGATCTTTAACCATTATTGCAACGGCTTTGATTGATACAGGAAGTCGTATGGATGAGGTTATTTTTGAAGAATTTAAAGGAACAGGTAATTCGGAAATTGTTCTTGATCGAAAAGTTGCTGATAAGCGTATTTTTCCTGCTATGGATATTTTAAAGTCAGGAACGCGTAAGGAAGAACTTCTGGTAGAACGACAAGATTTGCACAAAATTTTTGTTCTTCGTCGTATTTTAGCATCTATGAATGTAACAGATGCAATTGAATTTTTGATTGATAAATTAAAGCAAACAAAAAATAATAGTGAATTTTTTGATTCAATGAATACGTAGAGTCATTAAAGTTTTTATTAGGATAAAACCTGTGGATACAATCTTTGCTGTTTCGAGTGGATTGTTACCTTCAGGGGTTGCAGTCATTCGGCTTTCTGGTCCTCATGTTGTAGATATAGTTAAAACGCTTTGTGGTCGTTTACCTAAAGCACGTTTTATGCATTATGGAAATCTTATTGCTCGTGATGGTAGTTTTTTAGATTCTGCTTTAACTGTTTTTTTTCCTGCTCCTAATAGTTTTACGGGGGAAGATTGTGCAGAATTCCATTTACATGGAGGAAAAGCCGTTGTTAGTCGTTTTCTCGATGAATTGTCGACATTTTCTGGATGCCGTATTGCTGAAGCAGGTGAATTTTCACGTCGTGCTTTTATGGAAGGGAAATTAGATCTTGTTCAAGCAGAAGGTCTTGCTGATTTAATAGAGGCAGAAACGGAAAGCCAACGGCGTTTAGCTGTTATGGGTGCAAGTGGACATTTAACGACGCTTTATCGTGATTGGCGTCATAAGCTTATGAAGGCGCGTGCTTTTATTGAGGCAGAACTTGATTTTGTTGATGAAGCAGATATTCCCAACGCAATATCTGATAAAATTTGGAAAGATGTTGAGGATCTTTGTAGTTCTCTTAGAGAATATATTATTGAAGGAGAGCGTGCGAGTATTTTACGTGATGGATTAAAAATTGTTATTGCTGGTGCTCCAAATTCCGGAAAATCAAGCATTATGAATCGTCTTTCAGGAAGATCTGTTGCTATTGTAACGGAAGAAGAAGGAACAACCCGTGATGCTTTAGAAATGAGAATTATTCTTGGTGGTTTACCTATTTTTTTAACGGATACTGCTGGTTTTAGAAAAACAGAAAATAAAATAGAACAAATGGGAATAGAAGTTGCTAAACAGCATGTTAGGGAAGCTGATTTGGTTATTTTGGTTTATGATATAGTAAATCCTAAGCAAGTTGATTTACCAGAAACATCGGCTGAAATATGGTGTGTTGGCAATAAGCTTGATCTTTATGAAAAAAATGATCAGCGTTGGTCTATGCAATTTTCCGCATTAACTGGTTTAAATTTTGATTATTTTATAAAAGAACTTGAATCATTTTGTCATCATCGTGCTTCTGAAATAGGAAATATTGTTCCGGCGCGTAAAAGACAACTTCAATTATTAAAGGAGGCTGTTAAAGAGATTGAATTTTCTCTTAATTATCATTCTCTTGATCTTAGTTTACGTGCAGAACATCTCCGTTGTGCAAGTAATTTTCTTGGGAGAATTACAGGAGATATTGATGTTGAAGATTTACTTGATATTATTTTTTCAGAGTTTTGTGTTGGTAAATAATGATTCACGTGAAACATTGATTATTTCATAGACAGATTACAAAGATTATGTAATTTATATACTGTTTCACGTGAAACCTAGAATATTTTCTACGGAATGAATAAAATGCAATCATATGATGTTGTTGTTGTTGGTGGTGGTCATGCTGGCTGTGAAGCGGCTTCAGCTTCAGCGCGTGTAGGAGCTAAAACAGTGCTTATTACACATAAAATATCAGAACTTGGAACAATGTCGTGTAATCCTGCTATTGGAGGACTTGGAAAAGGGCATCTAGTTCGTGAAATAGATGCGTTAGATGGTCTCATGGGAAGAGCAGCAGATGCTGCTGGAATTCAGTTTAGACTACTTAATAGACGTAAAGGACCGGCAGTAAGAGGACCACGGACACAGGCGGATCGACAACTTTATAAAAAAGCAATTCAAAGATTATTAAAAGAACAAGAAGATCTTACTCTTATTGAGGATGAAGTTATTGATCTGGTTGTTAAAGATAATTGTGTATCAGGTGTTATTTTAAAAAAACAAGGAACAATTTTATCTGGTGCTGTTGTTTTAACAACAGGGACATTTTTAAATGGCTTTATTCATATTGGTGATAAAACATGGGCTGCTGGACGTATGGGAGATCAGTCAAGTGTGCAACTTGCTCAACGTTTAAAAAATTATCATATAAAACTTGGTCGATTAAAAACAGGAACCCCTGCTCGTTTAAGTAAAAAAACAATTTCTTGGGATCATCTTCCAAAACAACAAGCAGATGAAAATCCCATTCCCTTTTCTCTTTTAACAGAGAAAATTGAACAACCACAAATTGAATGTGCAATAACACGTACAAATGAGAAAACACATAAAATTATTCGCGATAATATTTATCGTTCTGCTTTATATTCTGGAAATATTGAAGGGTTAGGACCACGTTATTGTCCTTCTGTTGAAGATAAAATTGTTAAATTTGGAGAACGTGATGGACATCAGATCTTTCTGGAACCAGAAGGATTAAATGATGATATTGTTTATCCAAATGGTCTTTCTACTTCTCTTCCTGAAGATGTACAAATTTCTCTATTGAAAACCATTGAAGGATTGGAAAATGCTATAATTTTGCAATCTGGTTATGCTATTGAGTATGATTTTGTTAATCCACAACAATTAACTAGAAGCTTAGAATTACGTTCTTTACCGGGTTTGTTTTTAGCAGGCCAAATTAATGGTACAACAGGATATGAGGAAGCAGCAGCACAAGGACTTTTAGCTGGATTAAATGCGGCACGTAAAGTAGGTAAATTAGATGAAATACTTATAAGTCGTTCTACCGCTTATATTGGTGTTATGGTTGATGATTTAGTTTCGCATGGTGTTTGTGAACCTTATAGGATGTTTACATCACGTGCTGAGTTTCGTTTATCTTTACGATCTGATAATGCTGATACGCGTTTAACACCTTTGGCACAAAAATGGGGTATTGTGAGTAAAATACGTTGGGAATGTTATCAGAAAAAACAACAACGGCTTGATCAAGCTCGATCAATATGTCAAAATCTTTTTTTAACACCTAATGAAGCTTCTGCTCATGGATTACACGTTAATCATGATGGAATTCGACGCTCGGCTTATGATTTTCTTGCTTATCCTCATATTACTTTAGAGTGTCTTTCAGATTTTTGGCCACAATTACAAACAATTGATTCTAAAACAGCAGAATCTTTAGAAATTGAAGCACAATATGCGGTTTATTTAGATAAACAAGCACAAGATATTGCCTCTCTTCAGAGAGATGAGCGTTTAGAAATTCCTTCTTCTCTTGATATTCAGGGAATTTCAGGTCTTTCAAATGAACTTAAATCAAAAATTCAAGAAGTGTCGCCGCGTTCAATTGCTGATGCACAAAAAATTGATGGTATGACACCCGCCGCGTTATCGCTTATTATTACATATATTCAACGTCAACGACGTGAAAAGGCTAAAACAGCTTAATGGATTTTTCTACAGAAAAAAAATATAGACAATTATTAAATATTATTCCTTCTGTTTCACGTGAAACGATGGAAAATTTAATTCAGTTTGAGTCTTTAATACTTCAATGGAATGCGCATATTAATTTGATATCTGCTACAACAATACCAGATCTATGGACACGGCATATTCTAGATTCAGCACAAATTTTTCCTTTGTATGCTCATTCTTTACATTGGTGTGATTTAGGATCAGGAGGAGGTTTTCCTGCAATTGTGATTGCTATCTTTTTGAAAGAAAAAAATATAGGACATATTAATCTTGTTGAAAGTAATGGGAAAAAAGTTTCTTTTTTGCGAACAGTTATTGCTCAACTTAATCTTCCAGCGACAGTTTATCACGCTAGAATTGAAGATGTATATCAAAAAATTCCCATATCTGATATTATAACGGCACGGGGATTAGCGCCGCTCAATACTCTTTTACAACTTATTTTTCCTTTATTAACAGAAAAAACAATCGCTCTTTTGCAAAAAGGTCGGGATTACGCTACAGAAATAAAAAATGCCTCTGCCAATTGGCACTTTGATCTGTTAGAACATAAAAGTAAAGTTGATGAAAATTCTGTTATTTTGGAAATTTCTCATATTAGATCATATAGAGGGTAGAGCAAAATGAGCGAAACAAGAATTATCGCTATTGCAAACCAAAAGGGTGGAGTCGGAAAAACAACCACAGCAATTAATCTTGCAACAGCTTTAGCGGCTATTGGTGAAAATGTCCTGATTATGGATGTTGATCCACAAGGTAATGCTAGTACAGGTTTAGGGATTGATCGTAATAACCGTCCTCTATCTTCTTATGATGTTTTGGTTTCGGGAGTTTCAATTACACAGGCGGCTTTAAAAACAGCAGTACCCAATCTTCATATAGTTCCCTCTACACTTGATCTTTTAGGTGTGGAAATGGAAATTTCTTCATCACAAGATCGCATACAACGCTTACGTAAAGCTCTCTATGATGATCCGGAAATGGAAAAAAAATTCAATTATGTTTTAATTGATTGTCCGCCATCACTTAATCTTCTTACGCTTAATGCTATGGGGGCTGCAGATTCTGTTTTGGTACCCATGCAATGTGAATTTTTAGCACTTGAAGGTTTAAGTCAATTACTTGAAACAGTAAAACAAGTGCGATCCGTACTTAATCCATCTTTAGAAATCCAAGGTATCGTTCTAACAATGTATGATGGACGTAATAATCTTTCAAATCAAGTTGTTGAAGATGTACGTTCTTTTATGGGAGATAAAGTTTATCGTACTGTTATTCCGCGAAATGTGAGAGTATCAGAAGCACCCTCTTTTGGCAAACCTGTATTGCTTTATGATCTCAAATGTGCTGGGAGCCAAGCTTATTTGCGTTTAGCATCAGAAATGATTCAACGTGAAAAACAAGCACGTGCTGCTGCTTAAAAATGTAAAAAATTTTGTAAGAAAACTCAAAGAGCAAAATTATGAATGATGATCAATCAAAAAAAAGACTGGGTCGTGGATTAGCGGCATTGATTGGGGATATCAGTTTAAACAACGATCTTACACGTTTATCAAATACTGACAAATTTACAGAGTCCAATACAGTTTCTTCTGTTTCTGAACGATTTGTTCCACTTGAATCTATTTCATGCAATCCACATAATCCGCGGCGCCATTTTACCGATTCAGAACTTGATAATTTAGCACAATCAATTCGCCAGCACGGTGTTGTTCAACCTGTTATTGTAAGACCATCACGTGATCATCCTCATCGGTTTGAATTAATTGCTGGCGAACGGCGTTGGCGTGCTGCACAGCGAGCCAATTTAAATAAATTACCGGTTATTGTTCGCGATGTAGATGATAAAACGGCTTTAGAATTGGCAATAATTGAAAATGTTCAACGTGCTGATCTTAATCCTATTGAAGAAGCAATGGGATATGAAATTTTGCTGAATGAACATGGATATACGCAGGCAGATTTAGCGCAAGTTATTGGAAAAAGTCGCAGTCATGTTGCTAATACGCTTCGTTTGTTAAAACTTCCACAAAAAGTACAACAATTCTTAACTGATGGGCAACTTTCCGCTGGTCATGCACGCTGTCTTATCACTGCTGAGAATCCACAGGATTTAGCTGAAAGAATTATTCGCGAAGGGCTTTCTGTGCGCCAAACGGAAATACTTGCATATGAACAGGCAAATCCAAAAGTCAAAAAGCGAACTGCTGTTGAGAAAGATACAGAAACAAAATCTTTAGAAAAATTACTTACAGATGTGATCGGAATGAAAGTTACTATTCGACATGGCAAAAAAGGTGGTGATTTAAAAATACGCTACTCTTCACTAGAACAATTGGATGATATTTGCCAGCGTTTGCAAAACTAATTAATTATCTAAAATAGTATGAATTTTATCAATATATTTTGATTGAAATTTAAATTATCTGAAGATATAATATTTTTTTATCTTCAAAGACTATTATTGTAGCTAAAGTTGTTTGAAGAGCCATGAGACCAATAACATAATCTTTAGGTGAGATATTATGTTTTCTTAAAAGATCTGTTAGTTTTGGTTAGCAGAAATAGAAACAATGAACCCTTCAATACTGTTATCATTTCCGGTATTGGATGCCTCTGGCTCTGGAGGTAAATTCTCAATTTATTTGTTTTAGTTATTCTATTTTTGAGAGGAAACCTTCTGTTAAAGGATAATTTTCAATGAAATGCGTGAAATCGAATTGATTATCTGTTTCCTTTTCCTCTGCCATTGTTAGTTGAGTATATATCACGAAAATAAAAAGGAAAAACAAAAAACAAATGTAATACGAACTTGAACATGTTTAAAAATTATCCTTTCTTCTTCGAATTTCAGCAAAGACGTCTTCATCTGTTTCTTCTTCCATTGCAAGGTTTCTTCGCAACGTAGCATCATCCCAGCGGAGAAAAGGATTGGTGGCTTTTTCTTGCTCTAAGGTTACTGGTAAAGTCATAGCGTTTTTTGCACGTAGAAAAAAAACTTCTTCTACTCTTTGACGAAGTTTTTGATTATGTGGATCAAGTGTTAATGCGAAAAGAGCATTGTCTTTTGTATATTCATGTCCACAATAAAGAAGTGTCTTATCGGGAAGTTGACGAAGCTCTTTTAAAGAGTCCAGCATTTGAGCGGGTGTTCCTTCGAAAAGGCGTCCACAACCGAGAGAGAAAAGTGTATCTCCAGCAAAGAGTACACCTTCTTCCGGAAAATAATAAGATAATGCGCCCAAAGTGTGACCAGGTGTTGAAAGAGCTAAAAGCGGGTACGTGCCAAAGAAAAGATTTTCATCAGGTTGAAGTGTTTGATCAAGATGATTAATCTTTTCTTTCTCTTCTTCTGGTCCAATAACTATAGCGTTGTATACTTGTTTTAATTCTTTTAGGGCTTCTACATGATCGTGATGATGATGAGTTACAAAAATAGTCTGAAGTGTCCAGTTACGGCGTTTTAAGGCGTTATGAATCGCTTCACTTTCAGGTGCATCAATTGCAGCTGTGTAGCCGCTTTTTTCATCATGAATGAGTACACCAAAATTATCTTTTCGACAAATAAACTGTTCAATTAACATATCTTTTCTCCATGAACAGTGTGCAGCCATAAATCTACAAAATAATCTAGAGTTATGGACACATTATGTTTAAGAATCAGTTTTTTCCTCTTCTGTGAAAAGTCCCTTTGAATGTTTCATAATGATAGGCATTTGGGTAAGCATAAAGAGGACTGTTAAAGGCATGACGCCAAATACTTTAAAACTTGTCCAAAAATTATTGCTAAAATTTCGCCAAATGATTTCATTCAAAAGAGCAAGAAAAACGAAAAAGAATGCCCAACGATAGGTAAGTTTTTGCCAGCCTAAATCATCAAGTTTTAAGGTAGAATCAAGAGCATAACGTAAAAGTGGTTTTTTAAAACACATACCACTAAAAAGGATGAGCGCAAATAAGCTATTAATAATTGTTGGTTTCATTTTAATGAAAGTATCATTGTGAAGCCAAAGAGTTAAAAAACCAAAGACTAAAACAAATATTCCTGAAATAAGAGGCATAATAGGAATTTGTTTTGCAAGGATCCATGATAAGTTTAGAGAAATAATAATCGCTATCATAAAAATAGCTGTTGCAGGGAAAATAGGTTTATTAAAATTTTCAAAAAATCCAATGTTTTTTATCAACCATTCTCCCTTATAATTGGCAAAAAAGAAGGCAACCAATGGACCCATTTCTAAGAGGAACTTAAGTGTTGGTGAGAGAGGGGTTTTCTTATTGTTATTGATATTTTTTTCAGAATTATTGTGTGAATTAGGGTTAGATAAAGGCTGTTTCATGTATGTTTTCCTGCGATAGTTTCGGCAAAGTCAGAAGCAGAAAAAGGTTGAAGGTCTTCAATATTTTCTCCTATACCGATAAAATAAACGGGTAATTTATATTTTGCTGCTATAGCGACAAGAATTCCTCCTCGTGCAGTTCCATCCAACTTTGTCATGATTAAACCATTAACACCAGCAATATCACGGAAAATCTCCACTTGGTTGAGTGCATTTTGTCCAGTAGTTGCATCAAGCGTTTGAAGAATTGTATGGGGTGCTTGGGGGGTGTGTTTTTTTAAAACACGAATAATTTTTGCCAACTCATCCATCAATTCAGATTTATTTTGTAAACGCCCTGCTGTATCAATAATTAGTACATCACTGTTTGCTTTTTTTGCTTTTTCATAAGCATCAAAGGCTAAGCTGGCGGCATCTGCACTCAATTTTGTTGAAATAACAGGAGAATTAGTACGTTTACCCCAAATATGCAATTGCTCAATAGCTGCGGCTCGAAAAGTATCACCAGCTGCAAGCATAACTTTTAATCCCCCTGCTGTTAATTTTGCTGCAAGTTTTCCGATTGTTGTCGTTTTTCCAGTGCCATTTACACCTACTAGCAAAATAACATGAGGCTTATAGCTGAGATCAAGTTCTAATGGCATTGCGACAGGTTCCAGAACTTTTTTGACTTCATCAGCTACAATAGTATGAATATCATCTGGGGAGAGGTCTTTTCCGTAACGACTGGAAGCTAAAGTATTTATGATGCATGTCGCCGTTTCTACCCCAAGATCAGCTTGGATAAGGATATCTTCGAGCTCTTGCAATGTGTCTTCATCAAGTTTTCTTTTAACAAAGAGGTCGCCAATTGATCCGCTTAGGCGTTGTGAAGAAAGGGATAGACTTTTTTTAAGGCGCCCAAACCACGCTATCTTTTTTTCTTCAACAGAAGATTCAGATAAAATTTCTTCATTCTTTTTTTCAAGGATGTTGTCTGTGACAATAATTTTACCAGAAAAGGGAATTTTATCAGAATGGGATTCTAGAAATGGAGATTTTTCGTCATATTTTGTAAGTGTTGACTCTAGATTTTTTGTTTGTTCTTCTTTTTCTGTGTTTGTAGAGATTTGGTTATTTTTTGTCCTTTCATTTTTGTCTTTATTTTCTTCTATTATATCGCTTTTATCAGGAATAGAAGTCTGTTTTTCCATTTCCTGCTCTTGAGATTTGTTAAAATAGAATATTTTTTTAATAAAAGATTTCGTCATAAGAATTTTCCTGCTCAAGCAGCGTTTAATTTTGGAAGGACAGCAATCAATTTAGCGCCATCATGATCAACGATAAGAGCTTGAACAATTGTTCCTGCTTTTGCACCTTTAACTTGTACAAGAGTATAATCTTCTGTGCGTCCGATTTCATCTTTTTCAACAAGAATTGTTTGTAGACTGTTTTGTAAATGAGCAAGATGCTTTTGGTAAGCCTCATCACCTGCTTTACGCAACTTTTCAGCACGCATCTTAACTGTTTTACGGTTGATTTGTGGCATACGTGCGGCAGGTGTTCCTTCTCTTGGACTAAAGGGGAAGACATGGAGATGGGTTAAATTACAATCTTTGATTAAAACAAGACTGTTTTGAAACATCTCTTCTGTTTCTGTAGGAAAACCAGCAATTAAGTCGGCACCATAAACCATTGTAGGACGTTTAGCGCGCAATTCTTGGCAAAATTGAATGGCATGTTCGCGCAGATGGCGCCGTTTCATCCGTTTTAAAATCATATTATCACCTGCTTGCAAAGATAAATGCAAATGGGGCATGATCCTTGTTTCATAAGTTAAAAGATTGATGAGTTCTTCGTCTGTTTCAATAGAGTCAATAGATGAGAGGCGCAATCGCGCTAAGTCAGGGATATGATGTAAAATTGCTGAAGTTAATTTTCCTAGAGTAGCTTTTCCAGGAAGATCGTGGCCATAACTTGTAAGATCAACACCTGTAAGGACCACTTCTTGAATACCCTCATCTATCAGCTTTTTAATTTGTTCTATGACAGCACCCATGGGAACTGAACGAGATGGTCCACGTCCATAAGGAATAATGCAAAATGTACAGCGATGATCACATCCGTTTTGTACTTGTACAAAAGCGCGGGTGCGCTCTTGTATTGCACTGACCATATGTGGAGCAATTTTTTGTACTTCCATAATGTCATTGATACGCACCTTTTCGGAGTAGTTAATACCAAAATCAGGAAGTTGACGATAAGAATGGGCGTGAAGTTTATCTTCGTTTCCTAAAACGAGATCCACTTCTGTCATGGAGGCAAAATTTTGTGCTTCTGTTTGGGCTGCACATCCTGTTACAATGATACGTGCATGAGGATTTTCACGTCGTGCTTTGCGGATAGCTTGTTTTGCTTGTCTTACGGCTTCGGCAGTAACAGCACAGGTATTAAAGATAATAGCACCATCGTTAAGCTGATCTAGACCTGAAGAAGTACTTTCTTTGCGAATGATTTCTGATTCGTAGCTATTAAGTCGACAACCAAAAGTTACAATTTCTATTGCCATCAGGAGTGATCCTTTTTGTAAATCCCTGTTAAAGAGCTCAAAAAACCACTAAATTGATATTTTATTGGTCCTGTCATAATAACGTGATCATCTTCTCGGTAAAAAATATTAAGTGTTCCCTTTGGTAAGTTTACATCAATATGGCGTTGTGTAAGACCACGACGATAAGCAGCCACTGCACTTGCACAAGCAGCACTCCCACATGCTTGTGTTAATCCTGCTCCTCGCTCCCATGTACGTAAATTTAGACTTTTCTTTGACGTTATACAAGCAATGGAAATATTACACTGTTCGGGAAATAGGGGATCATGTCCAAGTTTTGGCCCATATTTTTCTAATGGAATATGTTGAATATCATTTTCAACAAAAAAGATAGCATGGAGATTGCCAATGGATATGAGACAAGCATCTTTTAGGGGACCAGCCGTAATTTCTACGTGATTGGTATCAACTATTTCACGTGAAACAGGCATCTCTTTTGCATTGAAATTTGGGCATCCCATATCAACAGAAATGAGATTATCGGTTTGGTATTTCCCTTCAATAATTCCAGTGGGAGTTTCTAAACGAAATTTTTCATCAAAATTGTGATCTTTAAGCCATGCAATGACACAGCGGGTACCATTGCCACAAGCTTTAGCCTTTGAACCATCAGAGTTCCATATTTCTATGCGGAAGTCGGCTTTTTTCTGGGTTGGTGTGTGGATGGCCATGATTTGATCAAAATGCATTTCAGGATCTGTCGACAAAGCAAGGATTGCTTGTGGTGTAAGAGCATGAGTATTTTCACGCATATCAACAACAATAATTTGATTTCCAAGACCGTCCATTTTGCTAAATGGCGTTTTCATGAAACTTCTCTATTTCTAATGATTACCTATAAAGAGATATATGACTGAAAATCTTATAAATTTCTAGTGTTTAATAAATATAAAATCGGGTGCATAAATTATTTCTTTTAAAATTAAGTGATTTTAACCTGTTTTTTTTAATTTGTTAATTTATCTTTGTAACTATAATAAAAATTCACTTAATTTTTTTGTGAACTTATTTATTGTCGTGGGAGAGAGTACAGATATGTCGTTTTCAAAAATTTCGTTTTTCGTTGCACTATCAACTGTAATGCTTTTAGGGGGATGTTCAACAACACGGTTTGACAGTAATGACGGTAGTAACGCATTAGAAGTTTTTTATCCATCTCAACAAATGACAACACTGGAAGTGTCTAATCTGTCATCTACTTCTTCGTCGATATCTGAGTCAGCAAATGCTTCGATGTATGAGAAAGGAGATTCTCAGAGTGATGGACGAATGGCTAATCTCGAATTGCCAAGTAATGCTACTGATTTATTTCCTGCAAGTATTGCTGGCGTATGGAATCTTTCTATGGGGGGAAAAGTTTGCCGGATCGCAACGCCGCAAACAAAGTTTGGACAGGGGTACCGTGCTGGCCCTTTACAATGTCCAGGAATTGCTTCCCAAGTGAGATCGTGGGCCGTTAAAGGAAAAAGATTATATTTTTATAATAACTCTGGACGTGTTATCTTTGCTCTTTACTCTTCAAATGTTGATCGTTTTGAGGGACGTACACTTGATGATCATCCCGTTGTTTTAAGTCGTTAAATCATTTTTGATCGTTTATGAAAAATTAAGCTAGACGGACAGATTCGTGAAAAGTATTTGTATTTTTCATTGAGAACGGTTTGAAAAAGGTTACTTGGATGCTTCTCGTTTCAACGCGTTATAAAGAGCTTGTCTCTAAAGGAGAGGTTTGTTTTGATCCTGCTCAATTAGCTATAACAGAATATTTTGATCTTTTATTAAAAAAAATCGCGGAACAAAATATCTCTCGTCCTTGGACTTGGATATTTTGCTCTTTCTTTAATAGAATATTTAAAAGGAAAAAACAAAATATTTCTTGTGTTGGAAAACAATGGGATGAAAAAGACTCTTTTCAGGGATTGTATATTTGTGGTGAAGTAGGGCGGGGCAAAACCATGCTGATGGATTTGTTCTTTTCTTGTTTGCCTAAAGGTCATAAAAAGCGTGCCCATTTTAATGATTTTATGACTGATGTGCATGAGCGTATTAATTTTTATCGTCAAGCATCTGGATGTGTAAAATTTAAACAAGATAATCCTATTTTAGCTGTTGCTGAAGATCTTGCACGAGAAGCAAAGGTACTTTGTTTTGATGAGTTTAGTGTAACAGATATTGCTGATGCTATGGTATTAGGGCGGCTTATTTCTGCTTTGTTTGATAAAGGAATTTTCTTTATTGCGACTTCAAATGTGGCGCCGGATAATCTTTATTATAACGGTTTAAATCGTGAACTCTTTTTGCCTTTTATTCAAGTTTTGAAAGCATATGTTCGTGTTGTCAATCTTGATGCAAAAACAGATTATCGTCTTGCAAAATCAAATCTACAGCTTGTGTATGTAGCACCTTTAGGGAAAAAAGCAGATGAATACATGGATCAAGCATGGGCACTTGTATTGCAAGGACATAAGGAGATATCTGATGAGTTTTCTATAAAAGGCCGCTTTATTTCTATTCCGCGCGTTGGTGCAGGATGTGCACGCTTTGATTATGGAGATTTATGTGCAAAGCCTTTGGCAGCGGCTGAGTATTTGGTATTAGGAGAACGTTATCATACGATTTTTATTGATAATGTACCGGTCATGGATGATACATATCGCAATGAAACAAAACGGTTTATTTTGCTTATTGATATTCTTTATGAGCGTCACATACGGTTATTTATGTCGGCAGCAGCATGGGTGGGGGATTTGTATAAAGGGCATAAGCAGATTACGGAAACATTTGAATTTCAAAGAACACAGTCACGTCTTTTTGAAATGCAAAGCCACGATTATTTAAAACTTTGGGAAGAACATTTTCTTTTGAAGAAGAAGCATTGATTATACTTTTACCTTTACGTAAACTGTAAAAACAATAAATCTTTGAAATTAAAGAAATGTAATAATTCTGTTGTATTTTTTTAAAATTCACTTTATCGATACATCGTGATAATTTTCTAATAGTTGTTTCAGTGGAGGGTTGTTGTTTCTGTAAGGAGAAAAATTTGTGAATTTCATTTCTTTACTCTTTTTTATGATATTGTTTGAATATGGTTGAAGTCAAATATATTCAGTATATGGACGCTGATAGGTGTGCGCTGAATTATCTAAAAGTTAGGAAAAAACTAAAATGGCACGAAAAAAGATAGCTCTTATTGGTTCAGGTATGATTGGTGGTACTTTAGCACATATTATTGGGCTTAAAGAGCTTGGTGATGTTATCTTATTTGATATTGTAGAAGGTGTGCCACAAGGTAAGGCTCTAGATATCGCCGAATCTTCGCCTGTTGACAGTTTTGATATCAGTTTAAAAGGTGCTAATGCTTATGAAGCAATTGAAGGTGCTGATGTTGTTATTGTAACAGCAGGCGTTGCGCGAAAACCTGGTATGAGCCGTGATGAACTTTTGGGCATTAATTTAAAGGTTATGGAACAAGTTGGAGCTGGAATTAAAAAATATGCTTCTTCAGCGTTTGTTATTTGTATTACCAATCCCCTCGATGCAATGGTGTGGGCATTGCAGAAATTTTCAGGTCTCCCTACACATAAAGTGGTTGGTATGGCTGGTGTTCTTGATTCAGCACGTTTTCGTCATTTCTTATCTGAGGAATTTAAGGTTTCTGTTAAAGATGTAACAGCGTTTGTTTTAGGAGGGCACGGTGATTCAATGGTTCCTCTTGTGCGTTACTCAACAGTTGGTGGTATTTCTTTGCCTGATCTTGTAAAGATGGGCTGGACAACACAGGAAAGAATTAATCAAATTATCCAGCGTACCCGTGATGGCGGTGCAGAAATTGTTGGTTTATTAAAAACAGGTTCTGCTTACTATGCACCAGCAGCTTCTGCTGTTTCTATGGCTGAGGCCTATTTAAAGGACACTAAGCGTGTTGTGCCTGTTGCAGCTTATCTTTCAGGAGAATATGGGGTTAATGATACCTACGTTGGTGTTCCTGTTGTACTTGGTGCAGGTGGTATTGAACGAGTCATTGAAATTGATCTTGATAAAGAAGAAAGAGATGCTTTTGTTCATTCAGTAAATGCGGTTAAAAAGCTTTGTGAAGCTTGTATTGCTCTTGTGCCTAGTCTCAAGTAAATTGAACAAGATTTAATTCATTAAAATAAGTATTTAGAATATTAAGACTTTAGGATTAATAATAATCCATAAAAGAAAGGGACGAATGCATGAATATCCATGAGTATCAGGCCAAACGTCTGCTTCATGAATATGGAGCACCAATTGCAAATGGTGTCGCTATTTATTCTGTAGAGCAAGCTGAAAAATGGGCGGAAAAACTGCCTGGACCTCTCTATGTGGTTAAAAGTCAGATACACGCTGGTGGTCGTGGTAAGGGTAAGTTTAAAGAACTTGGTCCTGATGCAAAGGGTGGTGTTCGGCTTGCACAATCTGTTGAAGAAGTTGTTGCAAATGTTCAAGAAATGCTTGGTAAAACTTTGGTAACCAAACAAACGGGCCCAGAGGGTAAGCAGGTCAATCGTCTTTATATTGAAGATGGTGCCGATATTGAACGAGAGCTTTATCTTTCACTTTTGGTTGATCGTAGCGTTGGTCGAATTGCTTTTGTTGTTTCAACAGAAGGTGGAATGGATATTGAAACAGTTGCTGAAGAGACACCAGAAAAAATATTCACGCTTCCGATTGATGCTGTAGAGGGTGTTACTTCTGCTGATTGTGCAAGACTTTGTGATGCGTTGAAACTACAAAGTAGTGCGCGAGAAGATGGTGAAAGGCTTTTTCCGATTCTCTATAAAGCATTTTGTGAAAAAGATATGAGCCTTTTAGAAATCAATCCGCTTATTGTGATGAAAGATGGTCATTTGCGTGTTCTTGATGCAAAAGTTTCTTTTGATAATAATGCTCTGTTTCGTCATCCAGATATTTTAGAATTACGTGATCTTTCAGAAGAGGATCCAAAAGAAATTGAAGCATCAAAGCATGATCTTGCTTATGTTGCTCTTGAGGGGACGATTGGTTGCATGGTTAATGGTGCGGGTCTTGCTATGGCAACAATGGATATCATTAAGCTTTATGGAGCAGAGCCAGCGAATTTTTTGGATGTTGGTGGTGGAGCGTCAAAAGAAAAGGTGACAGCTGCTTTTAAAATTATTACGGCCGATCCAAATGTTAAGGGCATTTTGGTTAACATTTTTGGTGGTATTATGCGTTGTGATGTCATTGCTGAAGGTGTGGTTGCTGCTGTTCGTGAGGTTGGTTTAAAGGTTCCCTTGGTTGTTCGTCTTGAAGGCACTAATGTTGAGCAAGGTAAAGCAATTATCAATGACAGTGGTTTGAATGTTATTCCTGCTGATGATTTAGATGATGCTGCCCAAAAAATTGTTGCAGCCGTGAAGGGAGCTTAAGCTATGTCGATTTTTGTGAATAAAAAGACAAAAGTTCTAGTTCAAGGGCTTACAGGAAAAACAGGAACATTTCATACAGAACAGGCGCTTGCTTATCATGATACGCAAATGGTTGGTGGCGTTAACCCTAAAAAGGGTGGAGAAACATGGGAAGGTTCAAAAGGCGAAACTCTTCCTATCTTTGCTAATGTTGCAGAAGCAAAAGAAAAAACAGGTGCGGATGCTTCCGTTATTTATGTTCCTCCTGCAGGGGCTGCGGCAGCTATTATAGAGGCTATTGAAGCTGAGGTTCGTTTAATTATCTGTATTACGGAAGGTGTTCCCGTTATGGATATGGTTAAAGTGAAGGCGCGATTAGAAAACTCGAAGTCTCGTCTTATTGGTCCTAATTGTCCCGGTATTCTTACACCAAATGAATGTAAAATTGGTATTATGCCTGGTTCTATTTTTAGAAAAGGTTCTGTTGGGGTTGTCTCGAGGTCGGGAACTTTAACTTATGAAGCCGTTTTTCAAACGAGTCAGGAAGGTCTCGGGCAAACAACTGCGATAGGGATTGGTGGCGATCCTGTTAAGGGCACTGAATTTATTGATGTGTTAGAAATGTTTTTAGCGGATGATGAAACTCAGTCTATTGTTATGATTGGTGAGATTGGTGGTTCTGCTGAAGAAGAAGCAGCACAGTTTCTGAAAGATGAAGCAAGAAAAGGTCGTAAAAAACCAGTTATTGGCTTTATTGCTGGCCGCACAGCTCCTCCAGGACGTACAATGGGACATGCTGGTGCTGTTATTTCTGGTGGTAAAGGTGGAGCAGAAGATAAAATTGCGGCAATGGAATCAGCAGGGATTCGAGTGTCTCCTTCACCATCACAGATAGGTAAGACTTTGATGTCAGTTTTGAAAGGTTAAAAGAAAATTTCACCTGAATAAAAAAAAGTTCTTAGATTCAGGTGAAGAAACTTGAGTATAAAAAGGTAAAACTTTTTTGAATGTTCGAATCATTGCTTGTTTTGTAAGCATTTAAAGGTTGAAAAGAGATATAAGGAGACGGAATAGATGTTCCGGAGAGGTATATGGCAAGGCAGGACGAAATAAATAGCCTTTTTGCACAGACATCATTTCTTTATGGTGGGAATGCAGATTATATAGATCAACTTTATGCTCAATATGAAAAAGATCCTACCAGTGTTGATTCACAGTGGCGTGCTTTTTTTGAAGGACTTCACGATAGTAAAGAAGATGTTCTTAAAAATGCTGAAGGAGCAACATGGCAATGTGATCATTGGCCATTAAAAGCAGAGAGTGAATTGATTTCTGCTCTTGATGGTGATTGGTCTTCTCTTGAAAAACATCTTGGTGATAAATTAAAGGAAAAAGCAATAAAAGGTGCTGTGCAAAAGGGAAAAATTTCCAGTGAGCAAGATATTATTCGTGCAACACGTGATTCCGTTCATGCAATTATGATGATTCGTGCGTTTCGAGCACGGGGGCATCTTCGTGCGCGGCTTGACCCTCTTCAATTGGCCGAAAAACAAAAAGATTATAAGGAACTTTCTCCAGAAGCTTATGGTTTTACTCCAGCTGATTACGAGCGTCCCATTTTTATTGATAATGTTTTAGGGTTGGAATATGCAACTATTCCACAAATGCTTGAAATTCTCAACCGTACTTATTGTTCAACAATCGGTGTGGAATATATGCATGTTTCTGATCCGGTTCAGAAAGCATGGCTTCAAGAACGCATTGAAGGGCGAGATGAAAAAAAATCTTTCACACAACAAGACAAGAAAGCTATCCTGAAAAAGCTTATTCAGGCAGAAGGATTCGAACAGTTTTTAGACACTAAATATAAAGGTACAAAGCGTTTTGGACTCGATGGTGGTGAGGCACTGATTCCCGCTCTTGAACAGATTATCAAATGTGGTAGTGCTTTAGGGGTGCAAGAAGTTATTTTAGGAATGGCACATCGTGGTCGTTTAAATGTTCTTTCACAAGTTCTCTCTAAGCCACATCGAGCTATTTTTCATGAGTTCAAAGGGGGATCTTATAAGCCTGATGATGTGGAAGGATCGGGTGATGTCAAATATCATTTGGGAACTTCAGCTGATCTTGAATTTGAGGGTAAAAAAGTTCATTTATCACTGTTGGCCAATCCATCTCATCTTGAGATTGTTGATCCGGTTGTTATGGGAAAAGCACGTGCTAAACAAGATCAACTTATGGGACCTGCGCATACTGATTTACTCTCATTAAGTGAGCGTTCAAAAGTGATGCCATTGCTTATTCATGGTGACGCTGCCTTTGCAGGACAAGGCGTTATCCAAGAAACTTTTGGTCTTTCAGGTCTTAAAGGTTATCGTGTTGCAGGCTCACTTCATGTTATTATCAATAACCAGATTGGTTTTACAACATCTCCACGTTTTTCACGTTCTTCGCCTTATCCATCAGATGTCGCAAAAATGATTGACGCACCAATTTTCCATGTGAATGGTGATGATCCTGAGGCAGTTGTTTTTGTTGCCAAAATAGCAACAGAGTTTCGCCAAATTTTCCATAAACCAGTGGTTATTGATATGTTTTGTTATCGCCGTTATGGGCATAATGAAGGTGATGAACCTTCCTTTACGCAGCCGCTTATGTATAAAGCAATACGTAATCATAAAACAACACTTCAACTTTATAGTGACCAATTGGTAGCAGAAGGAATGGTTACTTCAGAAGAGATTGAGCAACAAAAAAAATTATGGCGCGATAAGCTTGAAGGTGAACTTGAAGCAAGTGCTTCTTATAAACCTAATAAGGCTGATTGGCTTGATGGAAGCTGGACGGGACTCAAAGCTTTTAGTAGTTCTGATGAGCAGCATTCTAGAACAACTGGTGTTGAATTAAAAACTTTAAAGGAAATTGGTCAGAAAATTGTTGAAATTCCGGCAGATTTTCACGTTCACAAAACCATTCAACGTTTTTTAAATAATCGTGCTAAAATTTTTGAAACCGGTGAGGGTGTTGACTGGGCAACTGCTGAAGCTTTAGCTTTTGGTTCACTTTGTTTGGAAGGAGCACCGGTTCGTCTTTCCGGTGAAGATGTTGAACGGGGAACTTTTTCACAACGTCATTCAGTTCTTTATGACCAAGAAAATGAGGCGCGTTATATTCCTTTGAATCATTTACAAAAGGGGCAAGCGCTTTATGATGTTGTTAATTCTATGCTTTCTGAAGAAGCTGTTCTTGGTTTTGAATATGGATATTCTCTTGCTGAACCACGAGGATTAACACTTTGGGAAGCACAATTTGGTGATTTTTCTAATGGTGCACAGGTCATTTTTGATCAATTTATTTCATCCGCAGAGCGTAAGTGGCTTCGTATGTCTGGTCTTGTGTGTTTATTGCCTCATGGTTTTGAAGGGCAAGGGCCGGAGCATTCTTCTGCACGTTTAGAACGGTTTCTTCAACTTTGTGCGGAAGATAATATGCAGGTTGCTAATTGTACAACCCCTGCAAATTATTTTCATATTTTGCGTCGACAAATTAAGCGTGATTTCCGGAAGCCATTGATTTTGATGACACCGAAATCACTTTTACGTCATAAGCGAGCTGTTTCTTTTCTCAATGAAATGGGGCCAGAAACAAGTTTCTGTCGTGTGTTGCTTGATGATGCAGAATGTCTCAAAGATTCTGTCATTAAGTTGCAAAAAGATAATAAAATTCGCCGTGTCGTTCTTTGTACTGGTAAGGTTTATTACGACCTTTATGAAGAACGTGAAAAAAAGGGTATTGATGATGTTTACCTCCTTCGTGTTGAGCAGCTTTATCCTTTCCCTGCTAAAGTTTTGGTGAATGTGTTGTCGCGCTTTTTGCAGGCAGAAGTTTTTTGGTGCCAAGAGGAACCAAAAAACATGGGGGCTTGGTCATTTATTGAGCCTTATTTGGAATGGGTTTTGACGCATATTAATGCGCAATATTCACGTGCTCGTTATGCAGGACGTCCTGCGAGTGCGTCACCGGCCTCTGGGTTAATGGTGAAACACCTTGAACAACTGGCTGCGTTTCTTGAAGACGCGTTAGGTTCTTAATTTATTACTACTCTGATGTATGGAAAAATATTATGACTACTGAAGTTCGTGTTCCTACTTTGGGCGAATCGGTTACCGAAGCAATGATTGGCAAATGGTTTAAAAAACTTGGCGAAGCTGTCGCTATGGATGAGCCTTTGGTTGAATTAGAAACTGATAAGGTAACCGTTGAAGTTCCTTCTCCTGTTTCGGGAAAATTATCTGAAATCATTGCAAAAGAAGGCGATACGGTTGAAGTAAATGCTCTTTTAGGAGTGGTGGAAGCTGGAGAAGCTGGTGTCTCCCAATCATTTTCACCTTCTGCTACACTTGTTCCAGCGGCTTCATCTGAATCGCAGAAGTCTGCTTTGAGCAGTACAATGCCTCCTTCTCCTTCAGCAGCAAAATTGATGGCTGAAAATAATGTTGCAAAAAGCGATATTTCAGGTTCTGGAAAACGTGGACAAATTCTTAAAGAAGATGTTCTTGGTGGATTAAAACAAAGTACAAATGCTCCTACACCCTCTTCTTCTGCGACGAGTTCTTCGGCAACTTCTGTCCAAGAAACACGTGAAGAGCGGGTTCGTATGACGAAATTGCGTCAAACAATTGCTCGCCGTCTTAAAGATGCACAAAATGTAGCAGCAATGTTAACCACATTTAATGAGGTTGATATGTCAGCGGTGATGGATTTGCGCAAGCGTTATAAGGATCTTTTTGAAAAGAAACATGGTGTTAAACTTGGTTTTATGGGTTTTTTTACCAGGGCTGTTTGTCACGCATTAAAAGAACTTCCTGCTGTTAATGCCGAGATTGATGGGACAGATATTGTTTACAAAAACTATGCCAATGTTGGAATTGCTGTTGGAACAGATAAAGGGCTTGTTGTTCCAGTAGTGCGAGATGCAGATCAAATGTCATTGGCAGAGATTGAAAAAGAGATTGGTCGTTTGGGGCGTCTTGCACGCGATGGAAAATTAGCCGTTTCTGATATGCAGGGCGGAACTTTTACCATTACCAATGGTGGTGTGTATGGATCGTTGATGTCAACACCGATTTTGAATGCACCACAATCTGGTATTTTGGGAATGCATGCAATTAAAGAGCGAGCAATGGTTGTTGAGGGCCAAATTGTGATTCGCCCCATGATGTATTTAGCGCTTTCTTATGATCACCGTATTGTGGATGGGCAAGAAGCTGTAACTTTCCTTGTGCGTGTTAAGGAAAGCTTAGAAGATCCGGAACGCCTTGTTCTTGATTTGTAAAATACAGTTTTCAGGATGAAAGGAGAAACGGATGTCTTATGATGTGGCTGTGATTGGAGCGGGTCCAGGTGGTTATGTAGCAGCAATAAAGGCTGCACAATTGGGACTTAAAGTAGCGATTATTGAAAAGCGTACAACATTAGGAGGAACATGTCTCAACGTTGGTTGTATTCCTTCTAAAGCGTTGTTGCATGCTTCAGAAGTGTTTTCTGAAACCCAGCATGGTTTTGAAACGCTTGGTATTTCTATTGGTAAATCTAAGTTTAATCTTGAACAAATGATGGTTCATAAAAAAGCTGTGGTGACAGCCAATACAAGTGGTGTTTCTTTTTTGATGAAAAAAAATAAAGTTGATACTTTTTTAGGGACAGCCAAAATTTTGAGTGCGGGTCGTGTGGAAGTTGTTGCCAGAGATGGTAATAAACAAACAATTGAAACAAAAAATATTATTATTGCTACGGGTTCAGAGAGTTCGGGCATTTCAGGGGTGAATGTTGAAATTGATGAAAAGACGGTTGTTTCTTCTACGGGAGCCCTTTCACTTGAAAAAGTACCAGCGCATATGATTGTAGTGGGTGCTGGTGTCATTGGTTCAGAACTTGGATCAGTTTGGAGCCGTTTAGGTGCTAAGGTGACCATTATTGAGTATCTTAATAAAGTTTTGGGCTCAATGGATGGTGAAGTTTCACGGCAATTTCAGAAATTAATGGAAAAACAGGGAATAGAATATAAGACGGGAACAAAAGTAACAGCTATTACACAATCTGGCTCAACTGCTCAGGTGACTTTTGAAGCCGTCAAAGGTGGTGCTGCTGAAACTTTAGAGGCTGATGTTGTGCTCATTGCCACTGGACGTTCTCCATACACCGATGGTCTTGGTTTAGGAGAGGTTGGTGTTCAGTTGGATGAACGCGGTTTTATTGCAATTGATGCCCATTGGCAGACGAATGTTCCAGGAATTTATGCGATTGGTGATGTCGTAAAAGGACCAATGTTAGCGCATAAAGCAGAGGAAGAAGGCGTTGCTGTGGCAGAAATTCTGGCAGGTCAAAAAGGGCATGTTAATTTTGATGTTATTCCTAGTGTTGTTTATACACAGCCGGAAATTGCGAGTGTAGGAAGGACAGAAGAAGAGCTAAAAACTGCTGGTATTGAATATAATGTTGGCAAGTTTCCTTTTATGGCCAATGGCCGTGCACGTGCAATGCAAAAGAGTGATGGATTCGTTAAAATCCTTTCCGATAAAAAAACAGATCGGGTACTAGGGGGGCATATTCTTGGGTTTGGTGCTAGTGAAATGATTCATGAAATTGCAGTTTTGATGGAATTTGGTGGTTCATCAGAAGATCTGGGACGTTGTTGCCATGCACATCCTACCTTATCAGAAGCTGTGCGTGAGGCAGCTTTGGCAACATTTGCTAAACCACTTCATATTTAAAAGTACATTTTAAAAAGCACAGGAGGCAGAAAATATTTGTGAAGCATGCAACAATATTTTAAAAATTCAAAAAGGAATACAACCAATTGTATTGAAATGTTCTATTTGTTGTATGCTTTTCGGTAATTACTGTTTTAGAACTCTGTTGTGCAGTTTTGATTGATTATCCTGTTTTGCACTATCGTTTAGAGCGGTGGTGTTTTCTCTGTGTAAAGTTTTACATATGGGGTGGTTTTATACTGTTATAAAATATTTAGGATAGGGCTTTGAGCCTATTTGCGTGCTTCGTTTTAAGAAAACATCTCTCAAAATACCCAAGTCTACTTTGCGATGGTGCTCGTGAATGGTATAGCTGTAAAGTTCCTATTGAAATATATAAAATTCATTCAAACTGTTATAAGACCTATTGTGCACCATTATCTTTATGTTTAGTAAAAGTATACGCTGACATTATAATACACTTTTTCAGTTTTTAATATTGCTAAAGCTTTTTATTATTTGATAGTTTTTATAAGAGAAATTTTAATTCTTTTCTTTCATCATTTTTACTCACATGCTCGTTTTGTTTGTAATGTGCAGACAAAAGATTTTAATTGATTCAATGTGAGAGAGTTTGTGATAAGAGAATCTTACAGTTTTCAGCGTTATAAATCAAGTCGAAAATGATATTTTATTGTTATAAATCAATATGTTATGTATGATTATGAATCATATGAAGAGGGAAGCCAAAAGGAATTCGCTCAAAGAAATTGAATTGTTTAATGATTGGTGTGAGTTAAGGATCTTTGTCATTTAAGATGAATAGGGGAGGGATTGAATATTCTAAAAAATACCGCTCTTTTTTAAAAGAGCGGTATTTTTATATCTTTTGTTTATGACACTATCTTTTTGATGATGATGACAAGTTATACAATGTGATTAAATTAGTTTTTGCTTCTCTATTTTTCTTGATCATTGCTTGCTATGTCTTAAAAAGATGATATGTCTCTTCTTTAAGGTTGTTAAGAAATCGCAATATTGCCAAAATATAGACGAATAGCTAAATTTTTTTATGAAAACCATAATACACGAGAATATTAAATTTGTTTTCATTGGGCAGTTTTGTGATAACTTAAAAAATCAAGCATATGCTTTCTATAGGTATTAAAATTGTAATTTTTTATCCTTTTGTTGTTCTCTTATAAAAGTGGGAAGCCCCATACGATCAAGATATTTAAGGAAAAGGTGGGGTGGTAATTCCTCTACATTGACCATAGTTTTAACATCCCATTCACCTGTAGCAATGAGAAGGGCCGTTGCGGCTGCTGGTACGCCAGCTGTATAGGAAATACCTTGTGCCCCAGTTTCATAAAAAGCTTGTTTGTGATCGGCTATGTTATAGATAAAAATTTCTCTCGGGTTTCCACCTTTTTCACCTTTAATAAGATCTCCGATACAGGTTTTTCCTGTGTAGTCTGGGGCGAGAGAGGAAGGGTTGGGTAAGACGGCTTTCACGACTTTCAAGGGCACGACTTCTTGACCTTCCGCCGTTTTAATTGGTTGTTCAGATAAGAGTCCGAGGTTTTTTAGAACGGTAAAAACAGTGATATAACGATCACTAAATCCCATCCAGAAACGGACATTTTGGACATCGAGATTTTTGGAAAGTGAATGAATTTCATCATGTCCTGTCATATAGGCTTTTTGTTTTCCAACAACGGGAAGATCCCATTCATGGCTGACTTCAAACATTTTATTGGAAGTCCATTTTTTATTTTGCCATGACCATACTTGTCCTGTAAATTCACGGAAGTTAATTTCTGGATCAAAATTTGTAGCAAACCAACGCCCATGATTTCCGGCATTAATATCAATAATATCAATATCTGTGATTTTATCAAAATAATCATCGCGCGCTAATGCTGCATAAGCATTTACTACACCTGGGTCAAAACCTGCTCCTAGAATAGCAGTGATACCAGATTTTTCACATTCTTGACGCCGAGGCCATTCATAATTGCCATACCAAGGAGGTGTTTCACAAATTTTCAAGGGGTCTTCATGAATTGCTGTATCGATATAAGCGCATTTGGTTTCAATACAAGCTGAAAGAACAGACATATTAAGAAAGGCAGAACCAACATTAATGACAATTTCGCATTTGGTCTTTTGGATGAGCTTTATAGTTTCTTCTACATTCATGGCATTGAGCGAATGGCTTTTGAGAACACCCTGTTCTTTCATTGTGTTTTTTTCTTTAATAGAAGAAATGATGGCTTCACATTTTTTGAGTGTTCGTGAAGCAATATGAATTTCACCAAGAATATCATTGTTTTGAGCACATTTGTGTGCAACAACTTGTGCAACACCTCCAGCACCAATAATGAGAACATTTTTTTTCATTGTAGGTTTATCTCCCTTTTAATACTGTTGTATGACGTTTTTATGGTTGATCTTTATGAAAGGCTTTCCTGATAGTCGTTATAGCTGAATTGGCGTTGAAGTGTTAATGTACCATCGCACTCTTTGAGAACAATAGCAGGCATTGTAACGCCATTAAACCAGTTTTTCTTGACCATTGTATAACCTGCTGCATCCTGAAAAGACAGTCTGTCACCTATTTTGAGAGGTTTTTTAAATTGAAATGTTCCAAAAATATCGCCTGCAAGACAAGATTTTCCACAAATCATAATTTCGTGTGGTCCTTGATTGGGTTCTAATTTGGCGTTTTCACGATAAATTAAAAGATCAAGCATATGTGCTTCAATTGAGCTATCAACGATGGCAAGATTCTTTTCATTATACAATGTGTCAAGAACACTGACTTCTAATGTGGTGCTTTTGGTGATAGCAGCTTCTCCTGGTTCTAGAAAAAGAGCAACACCATGGGTTTTAGAAAATTGTTTTAAACGTTTTGCGAGAGCTTCTAGAGGATAATTTTCAGCTGTAAAATGGATACCACCGCCAAGGCTTATCCAGTCAACTGCAGCGAAAAGTTCTGCAAATTTTTCTTCCATATGATTTAGCATTTGGTTAAAAAGATTAAAATCAGCATTTTCGCAATTGTTGTGGATCATCAGGCCATTTATGAGTGGTAGAACTTTTTTTATAGCGCTTTGATTGGTTTCGCCTAAGCGGCTAAAAGGGCGGGAGGGGTTGGCAAGATCAAAATTGGATGCGCTGATTCCTGGATTTAACCTCAAGCCTCGTTGGATAGTCTTGCTAGCGTTAGCAAAACATTGAAGCTGTTGGATTGAGTTAAAGATAATTTTGTCTGCATAACCACAGGCTTCATCAATTTCATGACCGGCCCAAGCAACCGAATAGGCATGGGTTTCTTTGCCAAATTTTTCTCTTCCTAAACGCAATTCATACAAAGATGATGAGGTCGTTCCATCCATATACTCAGACATTAAATCAAAAACACTCCATGTGGCAAAACATTTCAAAGCAAGTAAAATTTTAGCTCCGGACATTTCTCGTAAACGAGAAATTGTTTGCATGTTTTTGATGAGTTTCGATTTATCTATAAGATAATAGGGGGTTTTTATCATCATTTATTCATTCTTTTTTGAAGGATCTTATTGTCAAAATCAACGTTTAGTACAAAGAGTAACAGAATGTCTCAAGAAAAAAAGAGTCTTAAAAAAAGAATCTGTTTCTGTCTAGCAAGAGAAAGGCTTTCTGTAATTACTGTTGTTTATTATTTTGAGTTTTGCGTTATGAGTATGAAAAAAAAATTATATTATGCTTTAGCTTTTCTATTTGTTAGCAATTTTTTCATTATAACAACTACTCTTGTTAATTGGGGGCAAAATAGAAGTGATGCTAAATCCAAACTGGTTACTCACGCTTCTGTCCAGGATAGTTCGGTGCCTTTGATTTTTACGGGGCGTAGAGAACTTAATGGTTTCAAAGGTTATCGTCATTATCGGCGTGGTTATCGTAAATACAGTGATAATTGGTGGTATCCTGAAGTGGCATTTGTTACAACACCGCACTTAAGCACAAAAGGCGCATCATTAAAAGTTGTATCAGATGCTAAAAAAGTGTTTTTAACGTCTTCTTCAGAAAAATTAGAAAAAAAAGAGCCATGGATGCTTAAACAACATATTGAATCTTGCCGTGCGCGTTATCGCTCTTATAATAAAAATGATAATAGTTTTCAGCCTTTTCATGGAGGTCGTAAACAGTGTTCATCACGCTTTTTTAAAGGATAGAAATTATTAAATAAAATTTTAATTGCTTCTTGTCGTGGGCGTTATTGTTCTTACAATAAACAGAAAAATTGTGTGGTGTACAGCATTTTCATGCAAGGATTTTTTTTGAAAAATTAAAATGCTTTTAAGTTTTATTAAATCTTATTATCATTAAGTGTGGAATGGGGGGTGAGAATATAAGTTTTTGTTTTGTCGATGACAAAGTATTAAGAACAGGATGGAGCTGAAAGAATGACAACACGGGAAGCAATGTTGGTATTGCTCGTTTTGCTTCCCTTTGGTGGAAGTGCTATCATTGGCTTTTTTCGTTCGACAGCAAAAAATAATGAAGCGTGGTTTGCTGGGATTGTTGCACTTTTCTGTCTTATTTTTACGATAATGCTTTATCCGGAAGTTCGCGGAAACCACGTAGTACGTTTAGATATTTCTTGGCTTCCAGAATGGGGGAGCGATTTGATTCTTCGTATAGATGGTTTGTCGTGGCTTTTTTGCCTGCTCATTACAGGAATTGGGCTGCTTGTTGTCATTTATTCACGTTATTACATGGATCCAGCGGATTCTGTACCGCGTTTTTTTTCCTTTTTTTTGGCCTTTATGGGATCAATGACGGGAATAGTCTTATCAGGCAATCTCGTCTTTTTGGTTGTTTTTTGGGAACTCACCAGTATTTTTTCTTTTTTGTTGATTGGCTATTGGTACCATAATGCAAGTGCGCGCGAGGGTGCGCGTATGGCTCTAACAATCACAGGTTTTGGCGGTTTTGCCCTTTTTATTGGGGTTTTATTGATTGGGTATATTGTTGGCAGTTTTGATTTGGATAAGGTGCTGCAGTCTGGAGATATGATTCGGTCCAGTTCTCTTTATAGTCCTGTCCTTATTTGTATTTTATTGGGGGGATTAACAAAAAGTGCGCAGTTTCCTTTTCATTTTTGGTTGCCCAATGCGATGGCTGCTCCAACCCCCGTATCGGCTTATTTGCATTCGGCAACCATGGTAAAAGCGGGATTGTTTTTGCTTGTTCGTTTATGGCCTGTGCTTTCTGGAACAGAATCCTGGTTTTGGCTGGTTGGCTTTTCAGGACTCTCGACATTGCTGCTTGGTGCCTATTTTTCCATGTTTCAGCAGGATTTGAAAGGACTACTTGCTTACTCGACTATTAGTCATCTTGGATTGATTACTACACTTTTAAGCCTTGGTAGTCCACTTGCATGTGTTGCAGCGATCTTCCATATGGCCAATCATGCTACTTTTAAAGCTTCTTTATTTATGGCTGCTGGTATTATTGATCACGAGACGGGAACACGTGATATGCGTAAATTGTCAGGGCTTTATCGTTCTATGCCTATTACAGCAACTCTTGCTTTAGTTGCAAGTGCAGCGATGGCCGGAGTTCCTTTGTTGAATGGTTTTTTATCGAAAGAGATGTTTTTTGCTGAAGCTGTTGAAACGCATATGGAATCATGGCTCGATTGCATTGCACCTTATGTAGCAACGCTGGCTAGTCTGTTTAGTGTAACCTATTCTATACGCTTTATTCATGGCGTTTTTTTAGGACCAAAACCTGTCAATTTACCCAAAACTCCCCATGAACCACCGCATTTCATGCGTTTACCAATGGAGCTTTTGGTGTTTATTTGTTTAGCAGTTGGTATTTTTCCTAATTTAACGATAGGACCTATTTTAGATAACGCGGTCGTGTCTGTTTTAGGAACAATGACAATCCCTTATAGTTTGGCTGTTTGGCATGGGTTTAATACTCCATTAGTGATGAGTTTGGTTGCGTTATTAGGAGGCGGGTTGCTCTATGCTGTCGGGCATCGTTATTTTTTATCCTGTGATGATGGGGCGCCTTTTTTTCGTCACTTGAATGGACCGCGTATTTTTGAACGCATTCTCGTAATTATTTCTTGGAAATGGGCACGTGCGGTGGAAGCTATTTTGTCAACACGCCATTTGCAGATACAGTTGCACTGGATTTTTTGGGTGTGTTTTACATTTGTTGGTCTTTTACTTTGGTGCGATGGTTTCATTTCAGCGGGGGCGTTACCGCTTTTTCCAGTTGATATTCCTTTTCTCGCTCTTTGGTTAGTTGGCGGGTTATGTGCGCTTTTAGTTGCTTGGCAAGCAAAGTTTCATCGTCTTGCATCACTCATGTTGTCGGGGGGAGCTGGTTTGATGACTTGTGCAACCTTTTTATGGCTTTCTGCTCCTGATTTAGCAATAACACAATTAGTTGTTGAGATTGTTACAGTCGTCTTATTATTGCTTGGTTTACGGTGGTTGCCTAAACGCTTGCATAATCCTACTCTAACGCCTGTTCGTTTTTTTGTGCGCTTGCGTCGTATCCGTGATTTCATCATAGCTCTCGTGGGAGGCGCTGGTGTAGCATGGCTCTCTTTTGCAGTGATGACACGCCCTCAAGATACGACGATTTCTGATTTTTTTCTCACCAAGGCTTACTCTGATGCTGGTGGTCGCAATGTTGTGAATGTGTTGTTGGTTGATTTCCGTGGTTTTGATACCATGGGAGAAATTGTCGTTTTGGGTGTTGTTTCCCTTACTGTTTTTGCCCTTTTACGACGGTTTCGTCCTGCCCCTGAAAGTATTGATGCACCTTTTCAACAACGTATTCAGAAAGCCTTTGATATGGCACAGCCTAATCGAAATGTGGGAGATACAGTATTGAATTATTTAGCTGTTCCTGCTGTTATTATGGGTTGGCTCTTTCCGATTATTATCGCTTTTGCTGTTTATTTATTCATGCGAGGGCATGATCTGCCAGGAGGTGGATTTGTTGGTGGTATTACTTTGGCGATAGGATTTATTTTACAATATCTTGCGCGCGATATCCGGTGGGTGGAAACGCATTTGAGAGTTTTACCTTTGCGTTGGATAGGATTTGGCTTATTATTGTCAGTCGTAACGGGGATGGGCTCTTGGTTTTTTGGATATCCTTTTTTAACATCTTTTTTTCGATATATTCATCTTCCGTTAATTGGAGAAGTTCCCATGGCATCTGCTTTTTTGTTTGATTTTGGTGTGCTTTCTCTTGTGTTAGGAGCAACTGTTCTCATTTTAATTGCACTTGCACACCAGTCAATTCGGAGTTACCGAATCGGTAAGAAACCTGTTTTGAAAGAGAAGGAAAATTAATGGAAATTATTCTTTCTTTGGGTATTGGTATTCTTGTTGGATCAGGAATTTGGCTTGTTTTGCGTCCACGCACTTTTCAGGTCATTCTTGGTTTGTCTTTGATTTCCTATGGTGTCAATCTTTTTATGTTTTCAATGAGTAGACCGCGTAGTAATGCCGCGCCAATTGTTGGTCCTACTGTTGTTATTAATCCAGCTAATTATGTCGATCCTCTCCCTCAAGCCTTGGTTTTAACTGCGATTGTGATTGGTTTTGCAACGACAGCTTTATTTTTAGTTATTCTCTTGGTTTCACGCGGTTTAACGGGTTCAGATCACGTTGATGGACGTGAGGTGCAGTGATGGAAGTAGGGGTGCACCATCTCCTTATTTTGCCTATTCTTTTGCCATTAAGTACTGGAGCTGTTCTACTTTTCTATGATGAACGGCGTTGGAAACTTAAATCATTGATTAGTCTTTTTTCGGCGGGATTGTCGGTTGTTATTGCTGTTTTATTGATTATACGTACTCTTGAAATAGCGCCGGCTTGCGATGTTTATCGGCTTGGCAATTGGCCCTCTTCCTTCGGAATTGTTTTGGTTCTTGATCGTTTAAGCGCCATGATGCTTTTACTTTCAAGCTTGTTGGTGACTAGCGCACTGGTTTTTGCGCGAGCTTATTGGTACAAAGCGGGTTCTCATTTTCAGTCACTGATGCAATTTTTTATGGTGGGGATAAATGGTGCTTTTTTGACCGGTGATTTATTTAATTTATTTGTATTTTTTGAAGTTATGTTAACGGCTTCCTATGGGCTTGCTTTGCATGGTTCTGGTCAGACACGCGTGCGTGCAGGGTTGCATTATGTAGTAGTTAATCTTGTTGCTTCATTACTTTTTTTAGTTGGTACAGCACTCATTTATGGAGTGGCTGGCACTCTTAATATGGCCGATTTGGCTGTTAAAATAAAATACATATCGTCTACAGATATTGTTTTGTTCGAAATAGGTGTTGCACTTCTAGGTATTGCTTTTTTGCTTAAGGCTGGTATGTGGCCGCTTAATTTTTGGTTGGTGCCAACTTACAGCGCAGTAGTAGCGCCCGTTGGAGCTTCTTTTGCACTTTTGAGTAAGGTTGGTATTTATATTATTTTACGTTTAATGCTGCTATGGTTTGGTCCTGAAAGTGAATATTTTAACCATTTTGGTCATACGGTTTTGTTTTATGGTGGGCTTGCCACTATGATTTTTGGTTTTATTGGGGTATTAGCGAGCCAAATTTTGGTGCGTTTGGCAGCTTATAGTGTTCTTGTCTCTTCTGGTACATTGTTGACTGCGATTGGGATCGGCAATCCAGCACTGATAGCAGGGGCACTTTTTTATATTGTTTCTTCAACTTTAGCATTGGGAGCTTTTTTTCTTTTGGTAGAGTTGGTTGAACGCTGTCAAGATGTGGCTGCTAATGTTCTGGCTGTCACAATGGAGGTTTATGGTGACGATGAAGAGGAGGAAGAAGATGAAGTTGGGACATATTTCCCTGTAACCTTGGCAATTCTTGGGGCTTGTTTTGGTATCTGTGCCATTTTGATTATTGGATTGCCACCTTTTTCTGGTTTTGTTGCTAAATTTATGATGTTTATGGCAGTTTTAAACCATAGTAGAGAAGATTTTTTTGCTTCTCTTCCGCTTTACCATGATTGGCTTTTTGTGGTTTTTGTCACCCTCTCTGGTTTTGCAGCTTTGATTGCACTGACACGAACGGGGATTCGAACTTTTTGGGTTTCTCTTGAAGGTCGCGTTCCCCGTGTGCAGGTGATAGAATTTGCGCCTATTACCTTTCTTCTTGCCTTGTGTTTTCTTATAACAATTGTAGCCGGTCCTGTTAGTCATTATATGTCTGAAACTGCTAAGGCTTTGTATGAACCTCAGAATTATATTGGGAGCGTTTTAACGGATTTTTCTTTCGAAAAGAGGGAGATGAATAAATGAATCGTTTTTGTCCTTCTCCTTTTTTCAGTGGTGTTATTGTCCTTATGTGGCTTATTTTAAATGGTTTTAGTTTAGGGCAATTACTTTTAGGTATTATAACAGCTTTGTTTTGTGGTTGGATGATACGGCTTCTTGAGCCGGAGAAGGTTGCTATTAGAAGCTGGAGTGCGGTTTTTCGTCTTATTTTTCGAGTCTTGATAGATTCTATATCATCAAATATCTCAGTAGCTTGGTTTGTTTTAACAAAAAGGTCTCGAAAAAAGCAATCTGGCTTTATTGTCGTGCCTCTTCTGCTTCATAATCGCGCTGCTTTGGCTATTTTAGCGTGTATCCTTTCAGCAACTCCTGGAACGGCTTGGGTTGCCTATAATAGTAAAAAAGGTGAGCTTTTGCTTCATGTCTTAAATTTTAAAAATGGATGTGATTATCAACGATTGATCAAACAACGGTATGAGCAATTACTTTTGGAGATTTTTTTATGAGTATGGTGATCCTTTATTGGGGGCTTTTCTTTTCACAGTTTTTTTTAAGTTTAGCGGTGATCTTCGCATTGTTTCGGTTGATTCGTGGTCCACGGGCACAGGATAGAATTGTTGGTTTGGATGCTCTTTATATAACCACTGTTCTTTTGTTTCTTACATTCGATATCCGTTCAGGAACAACCATTTATTTTGTTGCGGCTCTCATTATTGGGTTGTTGGGATCTGTTTCAAGCATCGCTTTGGCGAAATTTCTTATGCGGGGGGAGATTATTGAATGAAAGATGATGTATCGCTTGTGGTTGCTATTACTATCACGGTTTTCTTAATATTAGGGTCTGGATTGACACTGATCGCAACGATAGGTTTGGTGCGTTTTTCCAGTTTTTATGAGCGTTTGCATATGCTTTCAGTATGTACAAGTTGGGGCATTGGTAGCATTCTTATTTCTTCATTTCTTTATTCAATATTTGTGGATCATTATTTTGTTTTTCATGAAGTGCTGCTGATGTTTTTTTTGTTTTTAACAGCACCGGTAGCTTCTATGTTGCTCTCACATACAGCAGCTTATCGACATCATTCAGAAGAACAGTCAGAAAAACCGCTGGCTCTTTTATTACACCAGACGGAGGAAAATTTATCCACGTCAGAAGGAATATCAAGCGATGAGAGCCAGCGTGGTTCTTGAAATGTAAGAACCTTCTTTATTCTGTGCTTTTTTCTTCTACACACGTGAGGGGCGTTGCGTGGTCTTCAGCAAGGGTATTGTAGAATGAGGCCTCGTTTCCTTTTGTCCACCAAACATATTCACCCCCTACATATTTTGCTCCAGAAGCAGAAATGACATTGGAAGCGATGATGCGATTTCCATTCCATTTAAGATCAACTAATGCAATATCATCGGTCGTGTAGTAGGTTGCTTCAACACGCTCTTTTTTTGTTTCATTGCTGCATTGATAGACAACGGTTTCTTTTTTGGGTTCTGGATCGTCTGGTACCTCAATGACTAAAGAACCAGCAAAGGCACTCATTGAGCAAAAAAGTGATAGACTTAAAACGGTTAAAAATTGTAAATTAAAAAGATTTTTTTTCATAATGTTTACCTAATTATTTAGAACAACAATGTTGATTCATCTTGACAGTGGATGGGTTTTTTTCTTTCTGGATCATGAAGATGATCGTAAAGTGTGACTTCGTTGTTCATTTTCCACCAAACATACCATTTTCCTTCGTATTTTTCCCCTGTGTCGGCGACTACATTTGCAGCAATGACGCGATCGCTTTTCCATTTGAAATCAACCAACGAAATATTATCAGCATTGAGATAGATTGCTTCAACGCGCTCTTTACTTGTTCCAGTATTGCACTGGTAGGTAATGGTCTCTGTTTTTGGCTCTGGATTGTCTGGTACCTCAATGATAAAAGAATGAGCTAAGCTATTGTTTGAGCTGAAGAGTGATAAACTTAAAGCGGTGAAAAATCCTAAAATATGTAAAGTTTTTTTCATAATGCTTCCCTATATTCCTATATTGCGCACAAAGAATAATTTGATTGATACGATGGTGTCTACGGCAGGATTCGAACCTGCGACCCCAGGATTCATACCACTTCGATTTTCACCGCCAGCCTTATGAGCTGTTTGTGGTCTGGACTGTCTCTTCACCTTGAAGCTTTTAGCTTGTTAGGTGCTGCCCGTTCAGTCTCTACACCTTTCTCTCATTTGAAGAGAGACTTGGCTCGGGATTGGCATATAGTTTCCCATGAAGCTTTCCCCGAATTTGAGCAGATCCACTTTGAGGATTTCTCCTTAAAGCGCCCAATTTCTTCAGGAATCCTGTGCTCTATCCTACTGAGCTACGCAGACATCATCATTCTTATTCCTTTAATAGAAGTATAAAAACGAATCAATTATATTCAATATGAATTAACGAATTTCTGCTAATTTTTGTTCCAGAAAAGTCAAAACTGCATCTGGTGAAACATTTTTTGCAATAAATGATTGGCCAAGGCCGCGTGTTAAGATGAAGGTCAAATTATTTTGTGAAATTTTTTTATCTTGGGCAATGAGAGTCATTAAAGTTTCAGCATCTGGTAGATATCCTGGGATATCCTTTAATTGTGTAGGCAAACCTATAGATTTGAAGTGTGCTTCAATACGTTGTGTAAGTGCGGGGCTTATTAAATTTAGTTGAGCAGAGAATTGATGCGCTAGAACTATTCCAATTGCTACAGCTTCACCGTGAATTAAACGCTTTGAGTTATAAGCTGTTGCTGTTTCAAGCATGTGTCCAAATGTATGTCCGAGATTTAAGAGTGCGCGCTCTCCTGTTTCGTGTTCGTCACGCGCTACAATGGCAGCTTTAAATTGGCATGAACGAACAATGGCTTCTGTTCGCATAGGGCCATTGGAAAAGACTTCTTGTCCATTTTTTTCAAGCCATTCAAAGAAATCAGGCTGGTTAATGAGTCCATATTTGACTATTTCCGCGTAACCAGCACGAAATTCGCGCGATGGTAGGGTATCAAGAAGACATGTGTCAGCAATAACGCATTGCGGTTGATAAAAAGTACCAATAAGATTTTTACCATATCGGCTGTTGATGCCCGTTTTTCCACCAACGGAGGAGTCAATTTGTGCGAGAAGCGTTGTGGGCATTTGAATGAAGTTCATACCACGGCGGATTATACTTGCCGCAAATCCTCCTAGATCGCCAATGACACCACCGCCAAAAGCAATAACACAGTCGCCTCTTTCTAAACGCGCAGCAAGAATTTGATCGATGACAACTTGCAGGGTTGAAAATGATTTTGATTGTTCTCCCGCTTCTACAATAATAGGGACAGTATGAATTTTATTTTTTGTTAACTCTGTTTGTAATATTTCCAAATGAAGGGAAGCAACATTTGTATCTGTAACAAGTGCCAAGCGCGTTGGATGAGGATCTTTTTTGTTAAGAGCATGTTTAATTTGTGAAGCAGCTTGTGTAATCAGACCCGAACCAATGATGATATCGTAACAGTGTTTGTTGAGTTTAACAGTAACGGTCTTTGTTTGCATGCTGGTTGTTCCTATTGTTAATTTCTGTGTGTAGGTAGTGCTGTACAGATCGTATAACATTTTGTGCTACAGTATGACGGCTTTCTTTATGACTGTTAATTGTTAAGTTTGCCTTTGCATAGATAGGATAACGCTGTTCCATGAGTTTTTGCATGGTTTCTTTAGGACTGGCTGTTTGAAGAAGGGGGCGTGTTGGGTGCTTTGAGACACGTTGCATGAGGATATCAAGATCGACTTTTAGCCATATGGATATACCATTTTTGTGAATGGCTTTTCGGATATTTTCATTTATATAGGCACCACCACCTGTTGCTAAAACAAGGGGATTTTTTTTCATGAGGTTTAGAATAACACGCTGTTCAAGAGCACGAAATTCGGATTCACCATAAATTTCAAAGAGTTCCGTGATTGTCATTTGTGCAGCTTTTTCAATTTCTTGGTCAGAATCATAAAAAGGTAAACGGAGCATGGTGGCGACGCGTTTTCCGATCACTGATTTGCCTGCCCCCATAAGACCAACAAGGACAAGTGCTCTTTTATCAAGGGACGATAAGAGCTGATTCTTTATTTGTGTTATGGGGATGCGTTTTGGTCGATTGCTTTTCATAACTTTATTTCGGCATTTATCCATCTTAAAGTCAATTCCTGTTAATCTTTGTGAGGCATAATACGAGATAGAATATTTTTGGGTAGGTTATTGTCTTATGCCAACATTGACTAGATTTTTGATGATTCTTTTCATTTTGCTTTCTGTTCTTTTCATTATAATGGGTGCTCTTGTGGTTTGGGTTGAACCAGTAACTGTGGATATGTACATTGATGTTCCCTTGGATTCATGGAATCTTTCTACGGAAGCGAATCAATGAAATGAAAAGTGGTGCTGTGATAGATCATTTTCTTGAGATGATGAGTGCGGAGAGAGGGGCTTCGTCTCATACGCTTGCGGCTTATCAGCATGATTTGCAGTGGGCACAAGACGAATTGTCTTCACACTCTGTTTCGCTTTTTTCAGCACAAAAAGAAGATTTAATTACCCTTTTGTCACTTATGCATACTTTTGGTTTTGCGGCATCGTCGCAAGCGCGCCGTTTATCAACTTTGCGTCAGTTTTATCAATTCCTTTATGCTGAAGGGTTGAGAGCAGATGATCCCTCTCATGATATTGATGCACCTCGTCAGAGGCGTCCTTTGCCCAGAGTCATGAGTGAAGATGCAGTGATAAAATTGCTTGATTTTGCGGAGTTAGAAGTCAATCAAGCAGACTATGGGTCCAAAGGTTATTTCCGTGCACTGCGTCTTCAGCTATTGATTGAAATGCTTTATGCAACAGGGTTACGTATTAGTGAGTTGGTGAGTCTGCCGGTTCAGTCTGTTCGAAGGAAGGAATACAGCGTTTTGGTTCATGGTAAGGGCAAAAAAGAACGAATGGTGCTGTTATCAAAAAAAGCATGCCAAGTTCTTTCACAGTGGTTAAACTTGCGTGATCAGGGAAAGGATGCTACGAGTTCTTATCTTTTTCCTGCGCATTCCGAGACAGGATATATTGCTCGTCAAGTCGTTGCACGAGAGTTGAAAAATCTCGCTAGAAGAGCAGGGATAGGAAGTGATAGCTTTTCTCCCCATGTGTTGCGCCATGCTTTTGCTAGTCATCTTTTGCAAAATGGTGCCGATTTGCGTGCAGTTCAACATTTGTTAGGTCACTCTGATATTGCTACCACTCAGATTTATACCCATGTGTTGGAAGAGGGACTTTATCGTTTAGTCAATGAGCATCATCCACTTGTCGATGAGCAAAAGGCTCGTTAAAGAAAAGGTGATGTTTTTGAAAAAGACTTTATAAAGCAAATTATAAGTGTATAAGTGACACTGAATGAGTTGGTACAAATGTATAATTATCTTGATTTTGAAAAATCAGTTGCTGATCTTGATGGGAAAATTCTTGAATTAAAAAAAATTTCTCAGGAAAAAGGCAGTCTTGACATGAGTGATGAGATTGCTCGTCTTGAAGCGCGATCTCAAACAGCGTTGCGTGATATTTATAAAAAATTATCGCCGTGGCAAAAAACACAAGTCGCTCGTCATCCTGATCGTCCCCATTTTATGGACTATTCTAAACGCCTATTGAGTGATGTTACGCCTTTGGCAGGAGATCGCAAGTTTGCTGAAGATGAGGCTATTCAAGCTGGGTTTGCACGCTTTAAAGGTGAGGCCGTTGCTTATATCGGTCAAGAGAAAGGTCACGATACGCAAACACGTTTGCGCTATAATTTTGGTTCTGCACGTCCAGAAGGCTATCGTAAAGCTGTACGTATTATGGAAATGGCTGACCGCTTTGGTTTGCCACTCCTCACTTTTATTGATACAGCAGGTGCTTATCCTGGGGTAAGCGCTGAAGAACGTGGGCAGGCAGAAGCAATTGCTCAATCAACAGCTGCAACTTTGCGTTTGAAAGTTCCTGTGGTTTCCGTTGTTATTGGAGAAGGCGGTTCTGGAGGGGCGATAGCAATCGCGGCTGCCAACAAAGTTTATATGTTGGAGCATGCAATTTACTCTGTTATTTCACCAGAGGGAGCAGCTTCTATCTTATGGCGTGATCCAGCTCGTGCGAAAGATGCTGCAATGAATATGCGTATTACCGCTCAAGATTTATATCGCTTAAAGATTATTGATGGCATTATTTCAGAACCTTTAGGGGGAGCGCATCGTGGCAAAGAGATTGTCATTGATGCAACGGGTGATATTATTTCAGAGGCTTTAAAAGTTATGGCTGGAAAAGAGGGGGAAGCTCTTAAACAAGAGCGAAGGGAAAAATACCTTCAAATTGGTCGATCTCTAACATAGGTTATTTTTGTGAGGGGTGTTGGATTGGAGTTTTATTCGATGACATTTAGCAGATTCCTCGCTGTGTGTGTGTTGTTTGTAATGGGAATATTGACGGCATGTGAAGGAAGATTACCAGCTTCTATTCGTGCTAAAGCTGAGCAGCCGTTGCCGCAAGAAATTCAGAATAGAATGGCTTTGTACGATATTGATCCTTATGCACCAATTGTAATGCGATTTTTCAAGGAAGAAAATCTTGCTGAAGTTTGGAAGCAATCTCGTTCAGGACCTTTTATCTTGATTGCTCGCTATGGCATTTGCAAATGGTCTGGTAAGCTTGGACCTAAATATAAGGAAGGGGATCTTCAGACACCAGAGGGTTTTTATACTATTAGCGCAAACCAAATGAATCCTTATTCAAAGTATTATCTTTCTTTTAATATAGGATTTCCTAACCTTTATGATCAGGAAAATGGTCGTACAGGAAGCAATCTTATGGTGCATGGTTCTTGCTTTTCTGCAGGTTGTTACTCTATGAGTGATAAGAACATGGCTCAGATTTATGGGTTTGCACGGGATGCTTTTAAAGGAGGACAAAGGGAGTTTCAGTTGCAGGCTTTTCCTTTCCGTATGACCGAGGATAATATGTCACGTCATAGCAATGATCCTCATTATCAATTCTGGGTTATGCTTAAGAAAGGTTATGATTTTTTTGAAAAAAATCGTCAACCTCCAACTGTTGAAGTTTATGGAAAACGTTACGTTTTTAATCGCGATATTGATAAAACTTCAGTTTCTCTAATGCAGTGAGTGTTATTGTATCTTGCTGCACCGTAAACACTGTCACTTATAAATAGCGATACAGGATATGCAAAACCTTTACAGATAAGGTGTTTAAGTAAGTAGTCAATATTTTAAAGCCCAGAGTTTTTTCATAGAGTCTTAGTGTAAGTAAATTACATGAAGTGGTTCGGAGATGAAGCGCATTTAGAGAGAAAATAATTTGATTACAAATTAATGAACATTAAAATTTTTATCATAACAATTTGATTTATAATGATAATTTATCATTTTTCAGTTTGAATTAGGGACTCAACATCATAAGATCCTTTTATCTTAAAATCTGTTGATAATGAATCAATCGAAACTATTTTTTGCACATCATAAAATTGGATTAGCATGTGAATAAACTTGAATAGGAATATGTATGAAAAGTTTTTATAAATTTATAACATATTGATTATAAAGATAATTTAGTATTATTTAACTTGAATTAGAATTCTGAATACCTTAAAATTCTCTCATTTCAAAGTTGTTCCATATTGAATCAATTAAAACCATTTGCTTGCACATTACAAGCGGGTATAGCCGCATGGGTAAACTGTGCAAGAAAAGACTAAAATGTTTTTTATGAACCATCTAAAGCGCTAAGAGCTGTTCAATATTGGGGATTAGCCAAGTGTGTGATGGTGCCGGTTTGCTCCTTTAAAAGCATAAAGGTGGTGATGCCAATGAATTTAATGTTATATCATTGAAGGGGAGAAAAAATTAAAATTTTATTCCTGGAATAACCAGAGGATTTTCTAAGAGAGCTGTTTTGTCTGCAGTATCTATTGCTGGTTTATTAAAAAAAGCATTGAGGAGCTTTTGTATTGCTTCTTTTTCAACACCATCGGCAATGATGACAAAACGTGTTTGTTTTATTTCTTTTGGCCATGCTGGTAATCTTATGGGAGGATGAAAAAATGTTTGTACCCCATGTAATACAAGTGGGCGATAAGGGTCATCACGCAATGCGATAATTGCTTTAATACGTAATAATTTTTTACCATAACAGTCTTGTAGGAGATCTAAAAAAGCTTCAATTGTAGTGTAATCAACAGGATTCTCACAGTTTAGTGAAAAGGTACGAATGGTTTTATGGGGGGTATGATCATGTGGGGTAGCCGTAAGATTTTGTTTAAGTTTTGTATTTTCTACTTTTTCATCCCATAATGTGTTATTTATTAATAGATTTGAACAGAAATCTTCAGAATGGGCGTCAATGATTTGTGCTGTAGGATTAATCGTATTAAGTGTGTTAAGGAGCATATCTGAAAGCGTTTGTTGGGCCATAAGATCTGTTTTGGTAAGAATAATTTTATCAGCAAATATTAATTGTTTATATATTTCAGGATAGCGCTCACATATGGAAAGTGTGCTTAATGTATCAAATGTTGCAAGAACAGCATTTATAGATAATGTTTGAATAAACAACGGGTGGCTTAAAAGTGTTTGTAAAATAGGGGCGGGATCAGCTATCCCTGTGGTTTCAATGATAATATGATGGAGTTGTTTGATTTGTCCTGTCTGAATGCGATTTATTAAATCAATTAATGTGTCGATGAGATCACTGCGTAAATTGCAGCATAAGCAACCATTGGCAAGCTCAATAATTCCTTCTGTCGTTTTTTCAACTAGAAGGTGGTCAATACTGATTTCGCCGAATTCATTAATAATAACAACACATTCTGCTAAAAGAGGGTCTTGTAGCATACGGTTGAGCAAAGTGGTTTTGCCAGAGCCTAAAAAACCAGTAATAAGCGTAAGAGGGATGCGCTTTATTTTCATGTTAATCATCAACCGTGGTTTTGTTTTAAAAAAACATATCTCAGTACGTCTAACCAATTTATAATGGTGTTCGTGTGAATAATGGTTAATCCCCCATGAAATCCATTGTACACTATCTTTACGCTTATAAAGGTAGGTACACGCGGGTATATCATACACTTTTTAGCGTCAATGTTATAATAATTCTTGGTTCTTGAAAGGACTTATAGGAGGAATTTTTATTCATTGTTTTAATTATTTTATCTACATGTTCATCTACCTTGTGACGTGCAAGAGACAGTTTTTATTGATTCAATAAATACAGATTTAAAATAAGAGAATCTTACAATATTTGTGGTTCTGATATAAGGTAAAAAATAATTAATCGTAAATTATGATTTATGGCTTTTTTATAGAATGGTTTGCGCGTCTTTCATACGAACTATGAGGCTTTCTTAGTGGCTTTACTGTTATTTTAGGTGTTTGTGGTGTACGAATGAGGTGTACTGCTAAAGAATGAGAAAAAGGAGGTGGAGCAGTGATAAAAGGTGAGGTGAGAATAATATTTCCTTGATCATCATATGAATTTGCATGCATTTTTATAGCTTCAGGTGTGCATATTTGTTGTCTCATATTTTTGGCTTCTGTTATGTTTCTCCCATAAGGTTTTAATGTTGCTAGTGTTAATTGGGGTCTTCCCTGGTGCAAAAATCCTATTTCAAGAAGTTGTGCAGCTTTTTCTTCTCTTTCAGTTATGTTGTTAGCACCTAGAATGACAGCAATAATTGTACGTTTATTGCGGGTGGCTGAGGCAACAAGATTAAAACCAGAGGCACAAATAAAGCCTGTTTTCATACCGTCTATTCCATAAAAACGGCCAATGAGGTTGTTTGAGTTATACTGGATTTTTCGATTATTACCAAAATCAATGGCTGGAATAGAAAAATAATGAGCATATTGTGGAAATTCTCGACGTATTTGAACGGCTAAAAGAGCAATATCGCGTGCCGTAGAGTAGTTTTGAGGGTCTGGTAAACCACTTGCGTTAGCAAAATGGGTGCCAAACATGCCTAAACGTTTAGCTTCGATATTCATTTTACGTACAAAATCTTTCTGTGAACCTGCAACAGCTTCGCTCATGGCAATGGCCAAATCATTGGTAGATTTAACCATGGTGATACTTAAGGCTGTATCAAGTGTGAGTAGAGAACCAGCTTTATAGCCTGAACGATATGAGGGAGCTTTTGCTGCATATTCGCTGATGGTGATATGTTTGTCTGGTGAAATTTCCCCTCGGCTCATGGCACGAAAAATAACATAAGCGGTCATTAATTTTGTTAAGGAAGCAGGATACCAACGCTCAAAAGCTTGATTATGTTTTAAGATATGCCCCGTTGTAACATCAACAGAAATAAAAGGCTGCGCTAGAGCAACAGCGCTGGATAAACTTAAAAACACAGAAAGAAATAAATTATAGAAGAGACGTTGCATTAATTTAAATCCAGTTCCTTCTTATTCGTTATTTAGAATTGTTTTAATGTAGCACACAAAGCTTTTAAGTCTAGGTTAAGGAGGAAAGATGGTTAATTGCTGTATCTGTTGTGTCTCGGGGATAAAAACCAACACTCATTTTTATTTTCCCTTTGAATTTGTTTTTGATGACTTAAGTATCTTAAGAAATACTTATTTAAATAATGAAGATTGTACAAGATTTTAGGTTCTTGGGGGGATGATGTTTCTCAGGAAGGAACGAATCGGCATAGTCATGCATTTTTCTTGCTCTCCTGTTAGGACAGCCCTTGGCACTTGAGACGTTTCGTAAAAAGCATTTTAATCTTTTCTTGTATCATTTTATTCACACAGGTATTCTCGCTTGTAATGTGCAAGCAAATGGTTTTAATTGATTCAACATGGAACAGCTTTGAAATGAGAGAATCTTACGGTATTCAGGGTTCTCATTCAAATTGAATAACGCTAAAATATCCTTATAAATCAATATGATGTATGTTCTTTAAACGATTTTAAAGAGAAGAAGAATTCTTTCTCAAAAAACTCACACATTGATCATTTCTTATAATGTACATGTGTTTTATAATTTTGAATTAGAAAGTTTGAAGTATCTTTCTTATATCTTTGTTTCATATACTCCGTTCAATATACAAAGTGATGCGTTATTCTGACCAATCAGTGCATTGTTTCATGATAATTTAGTTTTTGAAGCTTCTGAACAGCGTATGGTGGCATAGGAGGAGGAGTAGGATCTTGAGCTGCTAAAAGAAGCAGTTCATCACACGCTTTTTCAGTTTTTTTGACAAGTTGATCTAGAAAATCACGTTTGCTTAAACCAGCCTCTATCGGAGGAAGAATACGGACACGAATTGTTCCGGGATAGCGGCGAAAATTATTGCGTGGCCAATATAAACCCGCATTATGTGCAATAGGGACAACTTGAAGTCCTAATTCATTATAGAGCGCGACAATTCCTGACTTATAATCTGATTCTTGACCGGGTTGTCGGCGTGTACCTTCGGGAAAAATCAAGATTTGGCGCCCTTGTTTTACTTTCTCTTTTGCTTTTTTTATAACCATTTTTAAGGCTTTTATGGGTGTTGTGCGGTTAATGGGGATAATTTGTGTTTTTGCCATATACCAGCCAAACAATGGAATCCACATCAATTCACGTTTTAAAATGAAAGTGGGATCATCAAAATAGGGAACGAGACTGAAAGTTTCCCAAGCCGATTGATGCTTTGGAGCAATGATGTAGGCTCCTTTGGGAAGATTTTCTAATCCTTCAATCTCATAACTTGTGCCTGCGATGTATTTTTGCAAAAAGAGTGTAACGCGCGCCCATGTTTTAGGGACAATCCATGCCTTTTTGCGGGGCATTAAAAAATAAACGGGAGCGTAAAGAATCATTTGTATGAAAGTTGTTGTATAAAAAGCGAACGTAAAAAGAATAGAACGAAGAATAAGCACTACATTTTCCATTTTATATCTATATGAAGACTTCATATATAATATAATTCACATGAGAAAACATCTTCTTTATGTTTTTTTCAAGCATCTATTTTTTCGGTAACTCATTTTTCGATATTTAAAAACAGAAGGAAAGAGATTGATGGAATTACAAAAAGATAAACTTTTTATTCCACGGATTTTATCTATTGCAGGAACAGATCCTTCTGGTGGTGCTGGAATGCAGGCAGATTTGAAGGTTTTTTCAGCTATGAAAACTTATGGTATGAGTGTGGTTACAGCTGTTGTTGCACAAAATACTCAGGGTGTGCGTTCTTTTCAGGCATTAGATGCTTCTTTTGTTGCAGATCAAATTGATTCTGTTTTTGAGGATATCCATGTTGATGCCGTTAAAATTGGTATGGTTGCAAATGCTCAGATTGCACAGGTTATTGCAGAACGTCTTGCTTATCATAAAACGCGTTTCATTGTTTTTGATCCGGTTATGGTTGCAAAAAGTGGTGATGTTCTTTTAAAGTCTGATGCAATTGAAATTATGCGTGATGTTCTTGTGCCGATGTCAACTTTGATCACGCCAAATTTGTCTGAAGCTGCATTGTTATTGGGCGGTGAAGTGCAATGGTCTTTAGAGACTATGTATCAATATGCTCCACAACTCTTGGCATTAGGGTGTCATGCAGTTTTGTTAAAAGGGGGACATTTGAATACGCTTATCAGGAATAGTACAGAAAATTACGATTGTTCTAGTCCAGATCTTTATTGTGATTGTGAAAACCTTATTATACTTGAAGCTTCTCGTCTTTCAACCACTCATGATCACGGGACAGGGTGTACCATTTCTGCCGCTATTGCAGCTTTGTTACCTACCCGACCTTTGGATTGCGCTGTTAAACAAGCAAAAGATTATTTGCATGGCGCTTTAACTGCCTCAAATGCTTTAAAAGTAGGGAAAGGGCGCGGGCCGCTTCATCATTTTTATGCATTATGGAAAGATTAATACAACAATTGATTGTGAAAAATCTTCACTCTATAAATTTGTTTCGTCATTATATGCTGTTTTGGACTTATGACTGATAAGTGTTAGCGCATTGTAGCTTAACAGTTATTTTGTATTAAGAAGGATGAGAAAAAATGTTATAATTTGTTCTTTCGTATATTTTTTACGATTAATGTATCCTGTTTCAGAGGCAATTTTGAGTATAGACAAAGAGAGCAAGGAATTGAAAATTAGGATTTGATAGCAAAAAGGGTAGAGGGAAAGACCTTTTACAAGACAATATTAAAGCTGGTTGATCCCGCTATATTTGCTGTTTCTTATATTTGTAGCAAAACAGGATGAGCTAAAATCGTTATCAAAATTATTGAATATATCTGACATTTACAGAGTTTTTTGTCGTCATAGGTAGGGTTTTCTAAATGGAAATTGATACTTCCAGATGGAATTGCTGGCGTTTCAGATGAGCAGCTGTGAGGAGTTTCAACATTTAATACAGCAAGATCTAGAAACTTTCACCGATTTAGAGCGAGCTTTGCGGTTTTTATATCTGCAGCGGTTGAGTTTTGGTGGGTAGGTAGCAAAGCGGACATTTGGAGTTGATCCACACCGTGGTGCACGGTTTAATTCTTTCAAACTTGAAGCCTTATTAAAGCTTATTTACCGGCGTTTATCAAATGTGATCATTGAACACTTAGATTGGTTTGATTTTATCAGGCGCTATGACCGGACGACCACTTTGTTTTATCTTGATCCGCTTTATTTTGGCGTTGAGGATTATTATGGAAAAGATTTGTTTAAGCGGGAGGATTATCAGAGGATGGCTATGCTGCTCGCACAATTAAAGGGGAAGTTTCTTCTGTCTCTCAATGATGTACCAGAAATTCGAAACACCTTTAGCCAATTTAAGATAAAAGAGGTAAATACATCTTATACATGTGATTCCAATAATCCGACTCCGGCTCAAGAGCTCATCATTTCAATGTAGTTTGACAGTAGGTTTTATACTAAGTGGGAAAAGGTGGGATTAGGTAGGAATACGTGATAATTTGTTGTTTTTATGTATAAAATTTAGCATTAAA
>NZ_JBHILZ010000010.1:0-91498 GCF_042193725.1 Bartonella sp. OT172YNZD
CATATGTTTTTGTTATCTGATCAATTTTATTGAAAAGTTGCGTGAACACTGTAAAGTTCATGGAATTCCTCTTTAACAAATTTTCAACTTTATATGATTGTTAAGCATTGTTCATTGAGTTTTTTAGGATAGAATTAATTTTCGTAGATCTTTTCAGTTTATGAGAGAGTACTGAATATTATGCATTAACTTTTGCTTTTTACGAGCATAAAGGAAAAATAATACACGAAATATTGTTATAAAAAACCTTATCTAATAAATCTTATGGTAGGCATGTTCGTATTTTTACTATTCAAAATTTTTATGTTATGTTTGTCCTTCTGCTGTTTGATAAGTGTATATTCAGCGTTGCGTAAATGTGTGACCATTTGTAGTTTTGCTGTTTCATTTTGTAGCATAGCGAGCATTCCAATTATATGTGCTTGTAACTCAGCAATACTTTTTAGATCTTTTGTTGTTTTGATTTCGTTTAATAGTTCTTCAATTTTCTGAAAACGATTTTTTGCTTCTTCAAAAGTCTTTAAACTTACGGCTTTATCAGTGATGGCTGTATATCGGATACGCTCGTTGATAAAACTGCTAGATTCATGGACAGAGATAGGAATTTGTTCTTCCTTTAAAATATTTTTAAGTGATGCAGATAGAGCAGAAGATTTATTTCTATTGTAGAGCGTTTCTGGATTTTTGAGAAAAAAACTGCTGTGATCTGTTTGTGCATTTCTAAGTTTTTTAGTGTCGAATTTTTGGCTTCCCGTTATAGACTCGTGTATCTTTTTTGTTTTCTCAAGTTGTTTTTTTAGCGTATCGAGAAGTTGGGCATCAGGTTGTGAAGGTTTTTTAGGCGTTGATGTATTTGAAGATGAACTTCCAAAAAAATTGGGCCACATCGTTGGAACTGATGCTCCCAAATCTGCTGCTCCAGCGCCCCAAACCCAAGCTATTGCTGGGTTTGAAATCCCTAAAGTCATTACAACTACTATTGGAATGACCCTTTTTTTCATGTTTCCCTCCTGTCATTTTTTGCGTGCTGTAAGAAAATTGGTAACCATATTGCCGGATCATCACCAACTTCCGCGATAATGCTTTCGGCTAATTCTGCGTTATCAGGTGTACCTGATAAAACCAAGAGCTCGTCACTAAAGTCGTGTTCGATGGTTTTTCCACCGCTTGTCAGATGGAATTTACTAAGATTCAGTTCTGCAAGCGCAGATTGATCACCCTGCTTAATGAGAAATTGGCGACTAAACTCACCAAGTCCTTTAACGAGTTCAAATTCGGTATCTGTTAATTTAAAGCCTTTTGTATAATCTTCATAGTTTGCTTTGGGATTAGCTAGAAAAATGTAAGTCGCACACTGTTGAATAAGTGTTTTGGCAATATTACTTTCCAAGGCATCGCTAGGCTCTTGTGTTGCGTAAACAAAAATACCATTTTGTTTACGGATAGTCTTTTGTTTATTTTTCGCTAAATCTTCAAAGTACGAATCTTGCAAAGGCTTCCAAAACTCATCAAAGATATACATAAATCGCTGTCCGCTAATCATGCCTTCTGTGCGGTAAAGCAAATACATCATCACTGGGGTGCGAGTTTCAAAATTATCTAAAAATTCCGTAATATCAAAGCCGTAAATTTGATGTGTTGAGAGATCAAGAGCATCATGGGGATTATCAAATAACCATCCATAATCACCACCTTCACACCATTTTAGTAAGCGAGCATGAACAGATGGGTGAGCATTATAATCACTTAAACGTGGATTTGGTAAAAATTGTACCAGAAAGGACAAACGACGGAGTGATTGGTCAATGTTACTGCTCATAACAGACATAACCGCTTTATTAATTTCTTCCTCGTCGTGATGCGTGACCTCACCACCAGTTTCTGCCAATTTTTTAACAAATTGTTTCAGAAAAATCAGATTTTCTTGTGTGGGTGGGAGTTGGAAAGGATTGAAACCACTTTTCCTGCCTGGCTTGAATGTTAAATATTTTCCACCCATCGCTCGAATGGCAATTTCCATGCCACGATCTTTATCAAAAACAACAGTTGTTGGCTTAAATTTTTGTGCTTGTGCTAACAAAAAGCCGAGTAACACGGTTTTACCAGAACCAGATTGTCCGATAAGTGCGGTATTACCAAGCAAACGTTTATCTGTCGAGTCCTCTTCAAGTTTGGAGGCATGAAAATTGAAATAAAGCGGTGTTTTACTGGTTGTTTTAAGAATTGTGACGGCTGGACCCCATGGGTTGCCAGTGGGTTTTCCTGACATAAAATTATGAAAAGATGAAAATGATAAAAAGTTCAATGATGTAATCGGAGCAGGACGTGGTCTCCATTTCCAATTGCCAGGAAGTTGTGCCCAATAGCCAGCTTCTATCGCTAAGTCTACAGGTTTGGGCAGTACCGCAACGTCTAGTAATGCTGCACTTGCTTTGGCCATATGGTCGCGAACTTGTTGAATTGTATCACCATAGATAGTTAATGTGCAGTGATGTTCTCCCATGATAAAATGTCCACTGATAAGCTGGTTTAGTGCTTCGTCAATTTGTTCAATTTGGCTCGTTGCTACATCTCGTGCATCAATAAGATTACGCTGATGCCGTTGTAAATAGTCTTTAGCAGCATGTCGGGAGAGCACCGAAAAGCTCTGCGTCAATACGAACTCAAAGTCACTTTCCAACAAAACATTTAATTGTCCTGGTTTGGTTGTTGCATCATATTCTTTAATTTCCAGCATTCCAAATCGACGCATTCCATTGGTTGTTCGCAGTTCACCAAGAGCACCCCATTTTGAGAAAAAAGGTCGATTGATAGACATATAGTCAGAAAAACGGTCTTGGCAAATTGGCATGGGGCGATATTCACCATTGACAAGCATTCCAAGGAACTCAAGTGCAGAAGAATAAGCATGTCCATTTTTTTCATAAGCACCAAGAAGTTCTGCACCGTAACGGTTTAAAGATTGACCTAAAGTACGATTGATGTCATTGAGTTCTTTGATACATGAGTCTTGTCGCATCTTTTTTTGATCAAGCGTTTCACGTTCATGTTGAGAAAAGAACGACATAATTTTATCCGCTATCGGTTGAAAAATGACAGTCAGATATAAATCATTGACCATCAAATTATAGCCAGTAAAGCTTTGCCGATATTTTTCATCAAGTTGATAGCAAAACATTTGATCAAATGTTGAATCAGGATATTCATAAACACGGCGGCGCACAATATGCGTCCAAAATGATAAATTGGCCGATGCGATACCCCGTAGAGTGTTGTTAAGTTCTTTTATCCATTGAAAAATATCATCTTCTGAAGCACTTTGATGCGAGCGTCCGTCAATCTTCCAAATCGACAGATACTCTGCATTTTTAGTAGAGATAATCGTATCTGTAATGTGATGTGAATAAGGCAGGAACAGACTTACAGGTGTCTCTGATATAAGACGTTTGCTGCTTTCAACAGCTGTCATGCTTATCTCCTTTTATTATAATTAGAGGGACTATAACTTGATGCGCCCCAAAAACCTTTATTGCGATTACGAAATTTGGTATCGATCCATAACCACCAGATACGAAACGCTTTATCATCGTTTTTGGTAATTTGCGCCATAATAAACCATAATGGCGGCGCTATAACCCACAAAAAGATATTTATTGTCATAGCAATAACAGCGACCCCCATAACCATAACGATAAATGGCATCATGGGGACACCCCATATAGTTGGAACACGTGTTGCTCCCTTGAATAAGGGGAATTCTTTTTTTTCTTGTGATTTCATGGGATGTTCTCGTCACTGGAGGTGAAATAATATATGGCTAATATAGAAAGCTGCACCAGCAATAATAACACTGAATGCCCATCGAATAAATGTAGCTCTTGCGATGATGCGAAATATATAAATAAGCAAAAGTAATAAAAGAATGATAGCAGCAGCGATAGGAATAATTATACTTAATCCATATTGCATCCCTATGAAAACATCTAAACTCTTTGTTTCTGTCTGAGCATATGCAGATTGAGTGACTAAGAACATAACTGAAGTGATAACAATAGCACTAATCTTACATATTTTTGATTGAAGCGTATTTAATTGTTTCATATCTTTTATCCCCTTTTAATTCAAGTTGCTATAAATAATATTCCTTTTTTCGTAGTATGAGTGACATTATTACTGGTGCAAATCCATAATCGACGAGTATTAAAAACATTATGTATTATACTAATTCATGCTTGACCTGTAAATAGCATTGTAGAAAGCTGGGTTGCTGAGCCAGCAATGATAACACCGATTGCCCATCGTATAAATGTATCCCTTTCAATGTAGCGTCCTGCGTAACCAATTGCTAAACACAAAAGTATAACAGCAGCAGCAACAGGAATAATATTGGTAGTAAGATCTTTTTTCAGAGCCTCTAAAGCGTTTTTAGCATTATCTATTTTTGCATATGCAGGATGCGTTATAAAAAAAGCAGCTATAGTTGCAGAAATTGCAATGATTCTGTTGTTATTTCTTGATTTAAAGTTGATTAGTTGTTGCATATTTTACTCTTATTATTAGATGAGTTCTTACATTAAAAACATTATGTATTATACTAATTCACGTTTGATCTGTAAATAGCATTTTAGCAAGTTGGGTTGCTGAGCCAGCGATGATAACACCGATTGCCCATCGTATAAATGTATCCCTTTCAATGTAACGTGCTGCGTAACCAATTGCTAAGCATAAAAGTATTACAGCAGCAGCAATAGGAATGATATTAGTAGTAAGATCTGTTTGGAGACTTTCTAAAGCTGTTTTAGCATTATTTAACGCTGCATATGCAGGATTTGTTATAAAAAATGCGGTTATAATTGTAGAAATTGCATTGATTCTGTTGTTATTTTTTAATTTGAGGCTAATTAATTTTTGCATATTTTACTCTTATTAAGTTCTTATGAATGCTTTGTATTTACTATTACAAATGGAATAGCATTTTGCCATGTTAATAATTACTGGATGAATTTTTATCTTAAAAACATTTTGTATTATATTTATTCATGGTTTGAATAGCATTGTAGCAAGTTGGGTTGCTGACCCAGCGATAACGACACCAATTGCCCACCGTACGAATGTATCTTTTTCGATGTAGCGCCCTGCGTAACCAATTGCTAAACATAAAAGTATAACAGCAGCAGCAACAGGAATAATATTATCAATAAGATCTGTTTTCAGAGCCCCTAAAGCTTTACTAGCGTTCTCTATTTTTGCATATGCAGGATGCGTTATAAAAAATGCAATTATAGTTGCAGAAATTGCAGCAACTCTGTTATTATTTTTTGATTTGAGGCTAATTAAATTTTGCATATTTCTCTCATTAAGATTTAAATAATATTTTTATATGTTGCCATAGTTAATTTCAAACTGTACCTGTGAATAATAGCTTAGAAAGTTGGGCTGCTGAACCAGCGATAATAACACCGATTGCCCACCGTATAAATGTATCTTTTCCGATGTAGCGCCCTGCGTAACCAATTGCTAAGCATAAAAGTATAACGGCAGCAGCAATAGGGATAATATTTTGAATGAGGTCGTCCCGTAAAGCCTCTAAAGCAGTTTTTGCATTTGTTAATTTTATTTGAGCATATACAGGATTGGCCATAAAAAATACAATTAAAGCTGCAGAGGTTTTAGTAATTTTATTCCGAATTATTGTTTGAAGAATTTTTGATTGTCTCATATTGTTTATCTCAATTTAGATTTATTCTTTAGAATAAAAAGATATTTTCTACTGCATGACTTTGAATAGCCATTCTCATTACACGCCGTTGAATAACATATTTGCGAGTTCAGCTGCTGAACCTGCGATAACGACTCCAATCGCCCATCGTACAAATGTATCTTTTCCGATGTAGCGCCCCGCATAACCAATTGCTAAGCACAAAAGTATCACGGCAGCAGCAATAGGGATAAGCAGCTTTAAGTCATCTCGGAGTTTTTCTAAAGCAGTTTTTGCAGTTGTTAATTTTTGAGCATATACAGGATTGGCCATAAAAAATAGAGTTAAAGCTGCAGAGGTTTTAGTAGTTTTATTCCGAATTATTGTTTGAAGAATTTTTAATTGTCTCATATTATTTATCTCAATTTAGATTTATCTTTAGAATAAAAAGATATTTTATACAATATGATTTTAACAGTCATTCTCATTTTATGAATAACATATTTGCAAGTTCAGCTGCTGAACCTGCGATAACGACCCCGATAGCCCACCGTATAAATGTATCTTTTCCGATGTAGCGCCCTGCATAACCAATTGCTAAGCACAAAAGTATCACGGCAGCAGCAATAGGGATAATCGCTTTCAAGTCTGTTTGGAGAGCAGTTAAAGCTTTGTTTGCAGGATCTAAAACTACTGCTTGAGCATATACAGGATTGGCCATAAAAAATACAGTTAAAGCTGCAGAGGTTTTAGTAATTTTATTCTGAATTATTGTTTGAAGAATTTTTGATTGTCTCATATTGTTTATCTCAATTTAGATTTTTCTTTAAATAAAAAAATATTTTATACAACATGACTTTGAATAGCCATTCTCATTACGCGCCCTTGAATAACATATTTGCAAGTTCAGCTGCTGAACCAGCAATAACGACCCCGATTGCCCACCGTACGAATGTATCTTTTCCGATGTAGCGCCCTGCATAGCCAATTGCTAAGCATAAAAGTATAACGGCAGCAGCAATAGGGATAATCATTTTTAAGTCTGTTTGGAGTGCTTTTAAAGCTGTATCTGCGTTTTTCAAACCTGTTGCTGCTTGAGCCCATACGGGATTGTTCATAAGAAATGCAATTAAAGCTGCAGAAGTTGCGGTAATTTTATTATTATTGTTCAATTGAAAATTGATTAATTTTCTCATATTGTTTAACCTTATTGAATTGTATTCAGCGTAAATAGTTTTCCCATGAAATAAAGAATAATTTTATTGATGTGCAATAAAAGTAGTGAAACCTAAATTTCTTTTTTACGAAAGAAGCATTTCATGTTTCAAAAGATTTATCAGCTGGGTTTAAATAATAAACTGGCAAGTTCAGCTGCTGAACCAGCGATAATGACACCAATTGCCCATCGTACGAATGTATCTTTTCCGATATAGCGCCCTGCATAACCAATTGCTAAGCACAAAAGTATCACGGCAGCGGCGATAGGGATAATCGTTTTTAAATCTTTTTGGAGTTCCTCTAAAGCCTTTTTTGCAGTACTTAAACCTGCTGCTTGGGGACATACAGGATTGGTCATAAAAAATACAGTTAAAGCCGCAGAAAATGCAGCAATTTTATTACGAGCTGTTGTATGAAGAATATTTAATTTTTTCATGTTCTTTATCCTGATTAAGATTAAAACTCCCACAAATGACCCCTCTTTTATGAAGAAACTTAAAAAGATATTTTGGATCAGCCCAAGTTCTTAGTTTTCCTCTTTGTGTAAGTAATGTATATTTATTTGGTTTTCCGGTGATTGGATCATCAGAAATAAACGTGAAATACCATTCTCTTTCTGAAAGCATTACGACTGTAATCTCACGTGCTGCTTTTTGACTAAATGCTATATCAACGCTGTTTTGTTCTATCATTTTCATTATCTTTGCCCTCAATTAGAAGAGATTTTGTTCAATCTTACTAATTAGAGCTTTAACATTTTCTTATCTACCTTTCATTATAATATCCTATCAAAATTCTAGGGTTTCGTGAAAATGTCAGTCATCACTCTAGCGATCCTCTCGATGAAGAAAAATCTTGAGCTGAAAAAGCATCGAGGGTGCTACTTTCTTTATGTGTAAATGCATCTTCCTCTTCTTTTGAAGAGAGAGGAAGAGAATCTACTTTAGTTGTCTGTTCTGGTTCTTCTTTTTTAAGCTTTACGGGCTCCTGCAAATCTTCATTTCCTCGTACAGCAGCTTTTACTCCAATATATGAAGTAACTTTCTGTAGATATGCGTGGTTTGAGTTTTCTGTGTTGTAAAAATTCAGCACAGACTGCAAAGTCGCTTTTTCAAAGATGCACTTTGATGTTGCTTGTTCATAGCAGTAAGTTAAAGCAATTTGTAAAGCTGTAAGATTTTTGCAAAAATCAAATGCATCAAAAAGAGAAAACAATTTCATATTTCTAACATCAATTTGTCCTAAAATTGTGTTAAAATTATGTTTACCCTGTTTAAACTGTTCAGTTGTTGCGATTGTTTCCTTAAGCTGAGATGATTGATAGAACAAGTTATCTTTATCATCTGTTGCATAGACATTGTCCGGCGCTTCTTGTTCGGCGATAACTGAAAATGTTATAGGAGGCATATTGGATATGTATGCAGCAGCAAAAAATGTGAAATCTGGAACAATCATTAGCAATACACCTTATTATGAAAAATTTTATTAATACAAATGCTAATTCTTTGTAGTGCTTTTTCTCGTTGTCTTTTGACTTTATAAATTTGCAGAACGAGATTATTTAGCTTAGAATGTTCCTTGTGATTATTGCTTTGTTCTCGTCTAAGAATATTTCTAATATATGCGAATATCCAACCAACAAGATAAAAGTGTGGAATAAAATAGAGTACATTACGCCAATCAATATTATTGGAATTACGAAAAAAGACGCCGCTTTTAAAAAATAATAATCTTTGATACTGTATTGAAGTTGCTTGTTTTATATAATTCCCTAGTTGCAAAAATCCTTTCAAAAAATATTTATACGAAGTAAAAAGCCCTTGTGTTTGAGGGAAGGTTTTATTGTTATAATGAAATACACTATCATTATACAGAGAGGGCTTGTTCTTTGTTGCGTATTGCCATAATTTATAGAGTGACGATTTATATTTACTTTTGACTACTGATTCATGAGAGTCAGAGAGGTGTGATGGCGTTTCAGTACTGCATTTAGTCGTTCCAACGAGTGAACTGAAAAAAGATGCAGTGGTGGTAATTGATATACCAATAAACAGCTCTTTGTGGTTCAAAGCACATCTCCGTCAAAGTGATATATGTATCGTAAATTTAATTTCGATAACAAATGGACAGAAATTGTCTATAATTGTGTTTAAAATATGGCAAGAAAAAAATCTTTTTTGCAAGGGGAGTAATTAAGGTGAATGAACTCAAAAATATGAATTTTGATGAACTACAAGAGATGCGTACACAAATCGATGTAGAATTAAAAAAACGGCAAGCAAAGGAAAAGCAAAATGCGCGACGAAAAATTCTTGAAATTGCTAATGCCCATGGAATTGATATCGCTGATCTTGTGAGCAAAGAGCGCCATTATAGAAATCCCAATAACCAATGGGAATTATGGAATGGGCGTGGACGTAGACCTAAGTGGATTAAAGAGTGGTTGGAGAATGGGTATACACTCGATGAACTTGAAGTAACATAACACATGTGCGATCTTTACAAGATAAGAGGGAATACCAAGGAATGTAAATGCAAGAAGTATGCTCTTTTGGGTAATTTGATTGTATAAGCATAACGAATATATTAAAGTATTGAGTGATCAAATAAAATGATAGGGAGCATGAACAAATGTATTTAAATGCAAAAGGTCTTATTGTTATAATCTGGCAATCATAATGACAATGCCAGATTAAAATATTGTAATTGCTTTTGGCATTTGAGAGAGAGGGATACTTCACCTCTTTTTATAGTTTTATTGACGTTGCTCTTTGTAGTCTATGTTAATAAATTAGCATACTTATATTTTTGAAATATTGTTCTGTAGAACAATCCTGATGTTATAGATTTTGTTTGGTCTTTTTTCTGTAGGATTATATATGAGGCATTTACTTTATTTATCGTTCGTTTAGTTAAGATGAGTTAGTGTGTAGGAAATGAAAATTTCTATGGCTGTTATGGCTTTTATAGAATTTATGACATATTTATGAGCGTTTGTGATTAAAATTCATTTATGAGCATTTATGAATAATGAATAAAGAGCGTATTTGAAAATAAAAGGATTGAGTCATTTCTATTGCGGTTTATCTTTTTTTTATGGTGTGAAATAGGGGGTGGTCTATAAGTTTACAATTGTGTGTGATGGTATAGAGTACGGAACACTTTGTTATATATCAGAATATTTTTTTCTAAAATCGTGTGGTATTCCACAATAAGTTAAAGGGTTTTTCTGAGAAACAGAATGCCCCAAATGGAATACATTAGTGTTGCTAATTTAGCGCGCCTTTTTTAAAGGAAAAATTTTTCAATGCAACTAAGCTTATTTTATGGCGCTTCTCGTGAATAGTATAACGTAAAAGTCCCTATGATCATATAAAACCCATTGTACACCACCATTTTACTTCAATAAAAAGTGTAAGCTGGCGCCATTATACACTTTATTCGCCTCCAATGGTGCTAAAGCCCTTAGTACTTGAGAGGGTGAGGCTTTTTATTCCTTTGTATTTATACGACACTCTCGCTTGTGATGTGCAAGCGAATGATTTTGATTGCTTCAACATGAGAGAGATTTGAAATAAAGATATTTTATGATCTTTAGATTTCTTATTCAATATGAGAACAATGAATTTATTATTTATAAATAAAAGTGTTGTGTGCTAAAAAAGTCTTGTTTATTTTGTTTTGTCGCAAGGTGTGGTGATATAAGGCAATCTCTTTGAGACATTAAATGTTTTTTTCAGTGCGTGGTGAATATTCTTAGAATGTAGCTTGCTTGTCGAGTCTTATGTTAAGTGAAATATGGGAGGAGATAGTCAAGAGAAAATTACTCTACAGGAATCCGGTTTATAAACAGATTAGATGAGATAGGAATTTTTTGTTCTTTGAAGGAGGGAGGCAAAGGTTGTAACAAAGTGAAATAGTATGAATTTTTGTTTAAAGTGGGGAGCCGTGTAGAAGACGTGGGGCATTTGGAGTGAGTCCGGCAGCTTCTTGAATGAAATATTTTTTTATTTTTGGCGCTTGATTAACGATTCCCAGGCCGGTATCGCGGAGCATCCGTAAAAGAAGGCTATCATTAGAAAAGAGTTTATTAAGCCAATCATTGCTTAAAGCCATACGGACAATTTCAAAACGTCTCCAGCGTTGATAGCGCTCTAAAGCAGTTAGGGAGCCAATGTCAAGACCTAGTCGTGCTGTTTCAATAATCACTTCAGCGAGGGCAGCGCTGTCGCGTAATCCTAAATTGAGTCCTTGTCCTGCAATGGGGTGGATAGTGTGGGCGGCATCGCCAACGAGAGCAAAACGTGGTTTAATGAATTGACGTGTTAAAGAAAGACTCAAAGGAAAAGCTTGACGTTCGCCATTCCAAGAGAGTTTGCCTAATCGATGGCCAATGCGTCTTTCGAGTTCTGCTTCAAAAATAAGTGCATCAGCTTTGAGATAATATTGCGCAGTTTTATGATCTTCATTCCACACAATAGCGGATCGGTTGCCTTTGAGAGGGAGAAGAGCAAAAGGACCGGCAGGTAAAAAATGTTGAATTGCTTGACCATTATGGGGTTTTTCATGTTCAACTGTGCAGATGATCGCTGTTTGTTTATAGGGATGAGAAAAGTTTTTAAGACCTGCTTTTTGGCGTAATTTCGAATGGGCTCCGTCGGCTGCAATAAGCAATTTTGTTTGCCAAACCTCTTCATTATTTAAGGTGACGGTTGTATGTTGGTCTTCTTGATGAAAATCAATGACAAGCGTGTTTGCAATAACAGGGATATTGAGATCTTTGACACGTTTTTTTAAAGTGTTGATGAGTTCTCTATGCTCTACCATAGCAGCAAAGGGCTCACCGGGGTTAATGTCGCCTTCAAAGGTTAAAAGAGTGGGTTTGACAGGATCACTTGTGCTTGTATCTGTGATGATCATTGAATGAATGGGTTGCGCATAGGGTTTTATAGGTTTCCAACATTGTAATTGTTTTAACATACGAATAGAAGCAGCAGCAAGGGCAATGGTTCGTATGTTAGAAGCAGGAGTATCTCTTTGTGGAGCAGCATCAACAATTTTTATTTTCAGATTAGGAGCTGTTTGCTTGAGTGCTATCGCTAGGGTTAAACCGACAGCTGCCCCCCCTGCAATGAGCAGATCACATTGTTTAGTTTTATGAGATTTAATTTTTTTATTGGGTTGTACGTCTTTATTGCGATTAGAAAACACAATACTTCTTCCATTGTTTACAGTTTGCTTTCTTTTAAAAAGAATATCTTTTTAAATTGTCTAAAATATCTTAACTTTTACTTTTCTTTCTACTTTACAAAAAAGAGGCTTCTTTTTGGCGCTAATCTGATGACAGATTGGTTTTTCAGAGTTCTTCTGCTTAATCATTTCTGTGATTTATTTTACAGATTTATCGGATACGCTTTTTTTGAATATCCTCTTTAATTCTTTTTACACTTGGTTGATGAAAAAGAAAACTAAAAATACACAAAGATGGTCGTGTGTTTTTTAAGTTGTATGAGTTATTTTAGTGTGCCTGTCCTGAAAGGGTATATTTAATTAGTATGATAGATAAAAATTGTGTTCATTCGTGATGGTTAAAACAGTATTCATATTTTGCCGTTATCATGATGTAGCGTAAAAACATCATCTGTTTAGGAAGGTGCTATAGGACCCATGTAAAACTTTATACATGAGGTGTTTTTTGGTTGATTGTGTGATAAATATTCAGGGAGAGCTTTTTGTGCGTCTTATGAAGGATTGTCTCTTAGGGTAGTGATATATGAATAATATGAGGTGGTTAGAAGGTAGAACGTGTTAGATAAGAAGTCGGATTGTTTACAGACTATTTGTTTACAGATCGGCACAGAGTTTAAGCTTCATCCGTTTTTAAGAGAGAGGAAGTTATAACTCTTTAAAATGTGAAAGTTTTGTATTTGGAATTGATAGATGCACCGAAGTTCTTCTCCTTATGATTCATTAAAAGTGCGAAATTCTCAAGGTTCGCGTCTTATTGAGATGTTTTTGCGTCAGATAGGGGTATTTATTGGGCTTGGGCTTTTGGGCTTTATTATTTTTTGTGTGTTTGCTTTGGCGACGTGGAATGTTGCGGACCCATCTTTAACCCATGCAAGTACAAATGAGGTTACAAACCTTATGGGGTGGATGGGGGCAATTTTTTCAGATTTTATTATGCAGTTTTTTGGCTTAGCAAGTCTTGCTGTTTTGTTACCGCCATTATTTTGGTCTTTTCTCTTGTTGGCGCAAAAGAATATCTACAATTTGACTTTGCGCTTTTTTTTATGGTTTCTATCAACGATTTGTTTTTTAATTGCTTTTGCCCTTATGTCACCTGTTGCTTCTTTTACTTATTGGCCATTGCCAACGGGATTGGGAGGGGTTTTAGGAGATAAAGCTTTGAGTTTTGCTTCTTCAGTCTTTCCTCTTTTTCTTTCTCCTCTTTACACAGTGTTTTTCAGTGTTGTTTTTATTCTTTTAGGTTTTTTCACTGCTGCTTTTGCTGGCAATGTGATATGGCGGCGTCGAACAAAGAAAAGAAAAGAAAAAAGCATTCCAAAAGACGAAATCGTTAATTCAGTCTTTGAGTTGGAAGAAAATACGGAATATGCCGCAGAAGATGATCGTGAAAATAATGGTTTTTTTGTGACAACTTGTGGCGCTCTTTTGCATCTTTTTTATTTTTTACAAGCGCGTTTTTTTCATTTATTCTGTTTCAAAAGGCTTTTTCAGAGTAAAGGGCAAGGAAAACCATTTGATCGGATTGAGCCAACTTTTTTGGGTGGAAAAGTAAAGTGTGAGGAAAATCAAAATAAAGCCTATGTTTCTCCTGTTAAAAATCGAAAGTCTTTAACAGCTTCTTCGAATGGTGGTTTTGTTCTTCCTCTTGTAGATTATCTTTCAGTTCCACCATCGTCTGTTAGGGATGCAAAACTTTCTCCTGCTGTTTTAAGAGCAAATTCTCAGGAACTTGAAGGGGTTTTGTTAGATTTTGGGGTCAAAGGAAAAATTATAGATGCTTGTCCTGGACCGGTGGTAACTTTGTATGAATTTGAACCCGCTGCTGGCATTAAGTCTTCCCGTATCATTGGTTTGGCAGATGATATTGCACGCTCGATGCGTGCGATTTCGGCGCGTGTTGCGGTGGTTCCAGGACGTAATGTTATTGGAATAGAATTGCCTAATGCAAAGCGTGAGATGGTTTATTTACGAGAGATATTGCAGGCGCAAGAATTTATTGACAGCAAAGCAAAGCTAGGGCTTGCTTTGGGTAAGACAATCGGGGGGGAAGCCGTTATTACAGATTTAGCAAAAATGCCCCATCTTTTGGTTGCTGGTACAACAGGATCGGGAAAGTCTGTTGCTATCAATACGATGATTTTATCATTGCTTTATCGTATGACACCTGAACAATGTCGTCTCATTATGGTGGACCCGAAAATGCTTGAGCTTTCGGTTTATGATGGCATTCCTCATTTATTAACACCCGTGGTGACAGATCCTAAAAAAGCCGTGATTGCTTTAAAGTGGGCTGTTCGTGAAATGGAAGAGCGCTATAGTAAAATGTCAAAACTAGGCGTTCGTAATATTGATGGGTTTAATGCACGTCTCAAGGAGTCAGAAAGTCAAGGAGAGACAATGGTGCGTACAATTCAAGTGGGCTTTGATCATGAAACTGGTGAGCCTCTTTATGAAACGGAAACACTTGATTTTAGTCCGATGCCCTATATTGTTGTCATTATTGATGAAATGGCTGATTTGATGATGGTTGCTGGTAAAGATATTGAAGGCGCGGTTCAACGTTTAGCACAAATGGCACGTGCTGCCGGTATACATGTAATTATGGCGACACAGCGTCCTTCCGTCGATGTTATTACTGGGACGATCAAAGCCAATTTTCCTACACGTATTTCTTTTTCTGTGAGTTCAAAAATCGATAGCCGAACAATTTTAGGTGAACAGGGGGCCGAGCAATTATTAGGACAAGGAGATATGCTCTTTATGATGGGAGGAGGACGTATTCAGCGTGTGCATGGGCCTTTTGTTGCAGATGATGAAGTGGAGCAGGTTGTTGCGCATCTCAAAGCGCAAGCGCGACCTGATTATTTGGAAACAATTACGCAAGAAGTGGAAGAGGATGGTGCTGATGTTTTTTTGGCTTCTCCTTCTGAAGATGATCCCTATAGTCAAGCTGTTGCTATTGTGCTTCGTGATCGTAAAGCTTCAACCTCTTATATTCAACGTCGTTTAGGCATTGGTTATAACCGTGCTGCGACATTGATTGAGAGGATGGAAGAAGAAGGTATCATTAGCCCAGCAAATCACGCAGGGAAACGAGAAATTTTAGTGCCTGCCGAAGAAGAACGCTTTTGAAAAATCTATATAGTTGTTTTTTTATCATATCTTATAAAATAAGTATTTATCTTACTGCATCGTAGAAAGTCTGCATTTTCATACACTAGTTCTCAATTTGCGATGGCTCCTTGACACTTGAGACTCTTTATAAGGGGCTTCTTTATTTTATATAGCTTTTATCCACACACCAATCTTGCTTGTAACGTGCAAGCAAATGATTTGAGTTGATTCAATATGAGAAAATCTTACTGTATTTGGTGTTATGATTTAAGTTAAAAAGATAATTTATTATAAATCAATATCTTGGTATAAATAATGTCATTGCGAGTGTAGGGGTATAAAAGCATGTAAGGCTTGATATTTAAGTATCTTTTAAAGTGCGCTCTGAGTATTTAGGGCAAGGCTCTGATCTGTCGAGCTTTATATAAATGAATCATATAGGGTGGGAAGCCAAGTGAAATCTGCTAAATTCCAAACTGTTTACAGACTGGTTCAGGTGAAAATTTTTATTCTTTTGGGTTGGAAGGAAGTCAAAAAAGAATTTTTGCTACTTGTAAAGAGTTTTCAGGTTCACGAGTAATATGTTTAGTACTTAATCCGTTATGTATTGACTATAATTTATGTTGCTTCATAGATGAGAGGTGGAAAATAATATATTATGCGTTTAGAAAATCAGCAGAAAAGCAGGAAATTTGGATGATTTTGGAAACTTAAACGCAGACTGATTATTTGGAAACGATACTGCAAGAGATCGCAAGAAATAAAGAAGGATTTTTCTTGAGCAGGTGATCCCTCTTGTCAAGCTGTTGCCATTGTGCTTCGTGATCGTAAGGCTTCACTTCTTATATTCAACATCGTTTAGGCATTAGTTATAACCGTGCTGCAACATTGATTGAAAGGATGGAAGAAGAAGGCACATCATTAGTTCAGCAAATGATATGGGTAAGCGGAAAGTTTTGGGGACTATAGAAGAAGAATACTTTTAAAAATCTTTTGATAGTTTTTTCAAACAGTATCTTATATCTTATAAAGAAGGGTATTTATTCAGCGTTGATCACTTAAGTTATGAATTATAAAGTTAATGAAGTATTGCTTGGGAGCATTTTTTATGAAAACGTCTTTTTTACCGCAAAGAAGAGTCTTTGGGTTGGTGGGAATTATTATCTTTTGGTGTTTAACTTTTCCTGTTTTTTCGCAAGCATCTAATAAAGTGATAAAGGCGCAAAATGTTGTGAATCACTTTGCGGCAATCAAAACAATGACAGGTGATTTTATTCAGTTTAGTCCAAAGGGAAAAATGTCTCAGGGGACATTTTATTTAGAGCGTCCAGGGAAAATTCGTTTCATTTACAAAAAAATGCCTTTACAGATTATTGCAGATGGCCAATTTGTGGGTATTAACAATCGGGCTTTGAATACTTGGAACTTTTCACAACTTTCGCAAACGCCAATGAAGTTTCTGTTAGATGATAAAATTGATGTATCTTCTGGGCGCTTGTTGGCATTTCGCGAAGATCCAGGGGCTGTGACGATTGTTCTGCGTGATAAAACGATTGGGGTAGGGCAAATAAGGATGGTTTTTGATTCTAAAGGCTCTGCTTTGCGCCAGTGGACAATTGTTGACCAACAAAATTTGGAAACTACTGTGCAGGTTATGAATGTGCGGACAGACGTCCGGTTCGCTAATGGAATGTTTACACTTCCTTCGAAGAAATAGAGCGGTGTTGTTTCATTGGGATTGAAATGGATGTTCTTTCGTATTGCAACTTGGAATATTAATTCTATTCGTTTGCGTCTTGCGCAGGTTTTTCAGTATTTGGAACTCTTTTCCGCAGATGTTTTGTGTTTACAGGAAACAAAATGTCCAGATGCTTTATTTCCAGTGGAGGCTTTTGAAGCAGCGGGTTATAAGCATATCGCATTGAGTGGACAAAAATCTTATAACGGGGTGGCTATTATTTCTCGTTTGCCTTTTAAAAAGGTAGAAAAACGTTTCTTTTGCCAAAACCAAGATTGCCGTTATATCTCAGTTATTGTGGAAGCCCATGGGAGAAGCTTGCGGATTCATAATTTTTATGTTCCTGCTGGGGGAGATATTCCTGATGCTGATGTGAATGAAAAATTTCGTCATAAGCTTGATTTTTTAGAAGAAATGTCCTCCATACGTGCGGATCAAGGAGATGGTCTTTCTTCTCTTTTGGTGGGCGATTTGAATATTGCTCCTTTGGCAGAGGATGTTTGGTCTCATCAGCAGTTGTTGAAGGTTGTAAGCCATACTCCTATTGAAACTGAGCGTTTAAAAGCTCTATGCTGTCAAGGTGGATGGGTTGATCTGATGCGGTTGCATATTCCTGTTCCTACCAAGCTTTACACATGGTGGAGTTATCGCGCACGCGATTGGGAGCGCGCTAACCGTGGACGGCGGCTTGATCATGTTTGGTCTTCTCACGATTTAGCACCTTTTGTAGTAGATCTTTCGATTTTTCGTGATGCGCGCGGATGGGAACGCCCTTCAGATCATATTCCTGTGCAAACTGTATTTGATTTTTCACGTCAAGTTTGAAATAAGAGGTAAATAAAGTATTAATACTAAATAATGATTCTGAAAGAATGCGGGAGAGTAGATGTATATCAGAAATTTCAAATGGGGCGCTTCTCGTGGATTACTTTCTAGTGTCTTGTTGTGTTTGCTTTTGTCAGGATGTATGGTTGGTCCTAATTACCAGAAAACATCTTTTCGTGTTCCAGAAGTTTGGGGACAAAAATCTGCACAGGCGTCTGGGCAGCCAGTTGCGCTTGCCGGATGGTGGCGGCGTTTGAATGACCCTGTTTTAGATGCGTTGATGGATTATGCGATTTCTGGAAATAATAATGTTGCTGTTGCCAAAGCACGAGTACGTGAGGCGCGTGCGAGTTTGGGACAAGTTGTGGGAACTTTGTTGCCAAATGTATCCAATTCGATTTCAGGAACCCGTAGTCGTTCTGGGCAGTCTGATGCGTTTTTAAACCAATATCGTAGTGGTTTTGATGCGAGCTGGGAGCTTGATTTTTTTGGTGGGCATAAGCGAGCGGTTGAAGCAGCGCGTTATGGTGTTGAAGCGGTTATAGAAGATATGCGCGCTACCATGGTAACACTGTTGGGAGATGTGGCAACAAATTATGTGCAAATGCGTGGTTGGCAACAAAAGTTGCTTATTGTGCGGGAAATTGCTTCATCGCAGCGTAAAACTTTTGAATTGATGCGTGCTAAATTGGCAGCTGGTGATGTTTCGGAGCTTGATGTGTCAAATGCAGAAGCGCAAATGGCGAATACAGAAGCAGATATATCACAGATGGAAGCGAATTTGGCAATGAGTATTCATCGGCTTTCTGTCTTAACCGGTCGTGTGCCTACGGCATTGAAGGATCTTTTACAAAAAAGTGCTAGGCATGCAAAGATTCCACAACCACGTTGGCCGTTACCAGCCGGAATACCAGCCGATATTTTGTTAACACGTCCCGATTTACGACGGGCAGAGCGTCAATATGCGCAAGCGACAGCGCGGATTGGTCAACGTGAAGCAGATCGCTATCCATCACTTACTTTAACAGGTAATATTTCGACAGCAGCAACGGCAATTGATCAATTATGGAAAAATTCAACGATTGGATGGTCTTTTGGACCAGGTCTCCGTTTACCTCTTTTTAATGGAGGTCAGATTAAGGCTTCTATTGCGGTTGCACGTGCACAGCGAGATCAAGCTTTTATTGCTTATCGAGCTGCTGTTTTGGAAGCTTTAGAAGATGTAGAAAATGCGCTTGTAAGATTAACCAAAGAACATCAACGCCTCGAAAAGCTTATCGTTGCGAATAAGGCTTTTTTTCATTCTTTAAAACTTTCACGGAGCCTTTTTGAAAATGGAAATACCAGTTTTCTTGAATTGTTAAATGCTGATCGCTCCTATTATTCTGCACAAATGGCGCTTAAAGATAGCCGTGTTTCTTTGGTTACGCAATATATTACGTTGATGAAAGCATTGGGAGGGGGCTGGGATGGCGTTGTTGATGTATCACGTCCGGAAGTCGTTGATGGTGCACCTTATTCGCGTGCAAAGGTAGGGAAATGAAAAAAAGCTTACTCAAAAATTTCATTACAAAACACAAAAAACTTTCCTTCTTTTTAACTGCTATATTCCTTCTTCTTTTGTTGTTATGGTTGCGTTCTGTTTTTTTTGGAACATCTAGCCCAACTTATGTAACAGCGGTGGTGAAGCGTGGGGATATTGAGGAAAGTATTTTAGCTTCCGGTCTTGTACGTCCTTACCGATTGGTTGCTGTTGGTGCGCGCGCGACAGGGCGTGTGGTGTCAATGCGTGTTTTTCCTGGAAGTGTTGTGAAAGAAGGGGATCTTTTGGCAGAAATTGATCCTACGGATCAGGAAAATGATCTGAAAAGAAAAAAAGCAGCATTAGCTCATTATTATGCTAGTTTAGTAGAGCAAGAAGCTTATCTTTCTCTTGCCCAGAAAAATTTAGAGCGTCAGAAAGAAATGATCAAATCACGCGCAATTTCACGGGCTAACCTAGATGATGCTGCAACACAAGTGAAAATACGTGAGGCGCAAATTGCTCAACTTCAGCAACAGATTGTGCAGGCACAAATTGATGTGGATAGTGCAGAGGTTAATTTAAGTTATACGCGGATAACTGCTCCTTCAGCGGGAACTGTTTTAGCAACAATTGTGGAAGAAGGGCAGAATGTCAATGCAGTTCAGTCGGCGCCAACAATTGTTATTTTAGGTGATTTGACAAAGATGACTGTCAAAGCACAAATTTCAGAAGCTGATGTTCTTAAAGTTCGTACTGGACAACCTCTTTATTTTACGGTTCTGGGTAATTCACAGCGTCGTTATGAGGGAAATTTAGAAAGGATAGAACCTGCTCCTGAATCAATTCGTGGTGATGTAAGTATTAATCCTAGTGTGGTAGGGGGATCTAGTTCTTTAGTGTCGTCGGCTATCTATTATAACGGGATTGTGCATATTGATAATAAGGACAATTTTCTACGTACTTATATGACTGCACAAGTTCATATTATTTTAGGTCGTGCTCAGAATGTCTTGTTGGTTCCAAGTGATGCTTTACGGGATGAAACAAAAGAGCGTAAAGCGTGGGTTTCTGTTTTGGAGGGGCGAGACAAGGTGGTGACTAAACAGGTGACAGTTGGGCTCAATAACAAGGTGATGGCAGAGATTGTTTCAGGACTTAATGAAGGCGATGTCGTTATCACCGGCTCGTCTGATGGGGTGATGCCGGAGTCTTCTGATATGCATAATGACGAAGAGATTTAAGCCATGAAAACAGAGCAAGCAGATGCTGTCTTCGTCTTGGAAAATATTGTGCGTAAATTTCCTGCAGGCGAAACGTTTGTTACCGTTTTGAAGGACATCAATCTCACTATTAAACGCGGTGAAATGGTGGCGATTGTGGGAGCTTCTGGTTCAGGAAAATCCACCTTGATGAATATTTTAGGGTGCCTTGACCGCCCAAGTTCGGGGAATTATTGGATCTCTGGTAAAAAAACGGCTTCCCTGTCTGCTGATGAATTGTCAGCTTTGCGGCGTAATCATTTTGGTTTTATTTTTCAACGCTATCATTTGTTAAATGAATTGACAGCTCTTGGTAATGTTGAAATTCCAGCTATTTATGCAGGATGTGCTGTGGAAGCAAGGAAAAAGCGTGCACAGGATCTTTTAACACGCTTGGGCATGGGTGATCGGGTGAATCATCGTCCAAATCAGCTTTCCGGTGGTCAGCAACAACGTGTTTCTATTGCTCGTGCGCTCATGAATAATGCTGAGGTTATTCTTGCAGATGAACCAACTGGTGCATTGGATAAACAAAGTGGCCAAGAAGTATTGCGTATTTTGGATGAGCTGCATCAAGAAGGGCGCACTATTATCATTGTAACCCATGATATGCAGGTGGCTGAAAGAGCAGAGCGTATCATCGAAATCAGTGATGGAGAAATTATTGCCGATAAGCAGTCAAAGGTTGCAAAAAAAAGAGCTATGGGGGCAAAAATAAAAACGGATGGTCAATCTTTGCGTGAACAAAAAAATCTAAAAGGCCAACAAAAATTGGGTTTTTTTCGTTCTTTTGTCGAGCGGTTTCGTGAGGCGTTTATCATGGCTTTGTTGGCGATGAATGCACACCGCATGCGGACTTTTTTAACAATGCTTGGAGTGATTATCGGTATTGGGGCGATTATTGCTATGGTGGCTTTGGGAAATGGTACACGAGAAAAAATTCTGGAAAACTTTAAAAGTTTAGGTGCTAATACATTAACAATTTTTCCTGGCAAAAGTTTTTCTGATCCACAAGCAGAGAAAATAACCAGTTTGGTTGAGGCTGATGCAGAAGCCTTGTCTGGGTTATCTTATGTTTCTGGTGTAACACCTCAGATTTCAGCAAGCTCGAAAGTGCGTTTTGGTGCAGTTGAAGTCAATGCTGTCATTGTAGGGGTAGGAGAACAATTTTTTCAGACACAAGGGCTCAAAATTTTCAAGGGACAGTTTTTTGATCAAAAAAGTGTATATAATCGAGCAGTTGATCTCGTGATCGAGAAAGAAGCATTGCCTGTTCTTTTCCCCCATAGTCATGAGAGCCCCCTTGGAAAAGTGGTGCATGTGGGTAATGTTCCAGCACGTATTATTGGTGTTGTTGATTCGCAAAATCACGCAAGTGGAAACACATCAAATACATTACAGCTTTATTTACCCTATACAACAGTGCAAACGCGTTTTCTTGGCACAACAGAAGTTCGTGCAATTACTGTTAGGATTGCTGATGATATTGATTCACATTTAGCGGAGACCATGATAAAACGTCTTCTCATTATGCGGCATGGCGGGGAAGATTTTTTCATTAAAAATTCCGAATTCTTCCGTGAACGTATTATGGAGAGTACACATATTTTAACACTTTTAATTTCTTCAATTGCAGCTATTTCATTGATTGTGGGTGGAATTGGGGTCATGAATATTATGCTGGTCACTGTTTCTGAGCGGATCAATGAAATTGGTGTGCGTATGGCAGTTGGAGCGCGTCAGAGTGATATTTTGCAGCAATTTCTCATTGAAGCGGTTTTGGTTTGTGTGATTGGTGGTGGTTTGGGAATCTTGTTTGGATTTTCTATCGGTGGCTTGTTTCTTTTGTTTAAGGCACCTATCCATCTTATCTATACCATTGAATCTGTCATTATGTCTCTTACTTTTTCAACCCTTATTGGAATATGTTTTGGCTTTTCACCCGCGCGGCAAGCTTCACGGCTTGACCCTGTTGCTGCCCTCTCACGCGATTAAGCACCAATCATTGCAGTGGGTATGTTTGTTGTGTTGCTTTTCACTTAGATGAAGCGTTTAGGAAGTGAAACATGGGTGGAAAAAGTTTAGCATTATTGGTCACTTTTTCCTAGAAAACGCTTTATTCGTTAAGTGGAGGGTGCTTTATTAACGTTAAAGGATGAAGTTTTACGGTACAACGTATCATGAATAAATTTCTATTATATTTTTTAGCTATACAGAATAAGGTGTACGATAACTTTAGGATTTTAACCTAAAAATAGGAAAGAGAAGTGGATAGTGTGTCTGATAGCAAATAAGATAATAAAGAAGCAAGTTTAAACAAAACACAGCTTATATCCAAAAAATGAACTGGTATGCGAGGCGTGTTGGTTTATATAGTTTTTCTTTTCCTTTTGTTTATTCGTACCGGTTCTTTTTTCACAATTTGTATGGCAAAAGGAGGGGCGTTAGTTAGTATTAGCAACGCTTGGTTTAGGATTCCTTATGACTTTATGCAACGGAGATATAGCTTTTCACAAAGCTCCAACTTTGTAGCGAGAACGAGATGAAGACACTTATGGGCTCATGCTGCTGGGAATGTTAATTGCTATATTCATTATTATGTGTATTGGTATAGCTGTTAGTTGGTTTTACGAAATATTTTTATTGCGTTTAGCTCCTCCTGAATATCGGCTTATACTCTATTCAATAGATGAATATCATAAAGAAGTTTACCAAAATAAGATAATGAAACAAATCTTCATATTCTAATGGGTTATTACGTGATATTTATCAGGGATGTGGGGAAGCAGATTCCACTATTTTGCTGATAAGTAAAACTTTATTCATTTGTTTTGCTTAGTACGTATTCTATTATAAATATCGGTTAATTCAGTAAATCGAGTAAGCTAAAGTATTTTGAATTGGGGGGGAAGCATGACGCTGCAATCGCTTTTACAGAAATATCGTGATGAAGTACGTACCGAACGAGACAAAGGTACATATTTTGAGCGTTTTGCTCTTGCTTATCTGACACATGATCCTCTTCAGTTTGATCAGTATGAAAAGATTCAAAACTTTAAAGATTGGGCTCATGAAAATGGTTGGGATGGTCGTGATACTGGTATCGATCTTGTGGCAAAGATTCGTAATGGAGAGGGTTTTGCGGCAATCCAATGTAAATTTTATGATGCAGCATATCGGATTAGAAAAGCAGATATTGATAGTTTTATTTCAGCATCAGGGAAAGCTCCGTTTAAGCGACGTGTTATTATAGACAGCACTGAGAGTGCTTGGAGTGATAACGCTGAAACAATGATACGGGGGCAGGATATTCCCATTATACGGATTAATCTTTCCGATATACAGCAAAGTCCGATCCGTTGGGAGATTTTTGCAGCCCAGGGCAAAGTTGTTTTGGAGGATAAAAAGAAAATCCGTCCACATCAATTGGAGGCATTGCGTGATGTGCGTGCTGGGTTTATGGAAGCAGATCGGGGTAAGCTTATTATGGCTTGTGGTACTGGTAAAACATTTACCAGTCTTAAAATTGCTGAGGATTTGGCAGGTGAAGGCAAGTTTGTTTTGTTTCTTGTACCATCCTTGGCGTTGATGTCACAGACGGTTCGTGAATGGACAACGGATGCAGAAATCGGATTACGATCCTTTGCTGTCTGTTCAGATACACAAGTGGGAAAGCGTCGTAAAAATAGTGATGATGTTGCTGAAATTGATGTGTTTGATCTTGCTTTTCCGGCGACAACCGATGCTGCTAAACTTGCAGAATGTGCGAGCAGTGTTGTTGCTGATAGGATGACCGTTGTGTTTGCAACCTATCAATCCATTCAGGTGGTTTCTGATGCTCAAAAAAAGTATGATTTGCCAATATTTGATCTTATTATTTGTGATGAGGCGCACCGTGCAACAGGGGCAACGCTGGTTGGAGAGGATGAATCCAATTTTGTTAAGGTGCATTCTAATGATGTTATTTGTGCTAAGAAGCGCCTTTATATGACAGCGACACCACGTATTTTTGGTGATAACGCAAAGAGTCGTGCGAATGAAGTTAATGCCGTTCTTGCTTCGATGGATGATGAAAAGCTTTTTGGTAAAACACTTTTTTATCGGGGGTTTTCATGGGCAGTCCAAAATGACCTTTTAACGGATTATAAGGTTATTGTCTTAGCAATGGATGAAAAATTGGTCAGTTCAGCTGTTCAGAAGCGTCTTAGTGATGACCAGTCTTCGCTTGTTCTTGATGATGCAACGAAGATTATTGGCTGTTATAAGGCGCTCACAAAACAAGATATGAAGGCTGATGTTGGGACAGATCCACACCCCATGCATCGTGCTTTGGCGTTTTGTAAAACTATTAAAAGTTCTGAATTGGTACGTGATGAGTTTTCTGCGGTTGTTAGAGAATATCTTGATTATACGAAAGAGGATACGGAAAATGGGTCATTTCTGAAGTGTGAAATTGAGCATGTTGATGGCACGTTCAATGCGAAGGATCGTGGTGCATTACTTGATTGGCTGAAAGCTGATAGTGGTGAGGGTGTTTGTCGTATTTTGACCAATGCACGGTGTTTGTCTGAGGGGGTGGATGTTCCGGCTCTCGATGCGATCATGTTTTTAAATCCACGCAAGAGTCAGATTGATGTTGTGCAAGCGGTTGGGCGGGTGATGCGTCGCTCTGAAGGCAAAAAGATGGGGTATGTCATTTTGCCAATTGGGATTCCTTCTGGGATTCCAGTGGAACAGGCTTTGAACAATAATGATAAATATCGGGTTATCTGGCAAATTTTAAATGCTTTGCGTGCGCATGATGATCGTTTTGATGCGACGATTAATAAGGCATCGCTAGGCCAAGATATCAGCAATGTGATTGAGATTATTGGGGTGACAAAGAGCACTGAGTTACAGGCTGTTACGGCTGTTGTAGACAATCTTCCACTACGCGCACAACCCGCACGATCGGGAATTGGAACACCGGAATATGATTTCACTCGTACAGAGAAAATACAAGGGCAGCTCTCTTTTTGTGTGGATGAACTTTCTCGTGCGATTCTGGCAAAGATCGTTAAGAAATGTGGGACACGTGATTATTGGGAAGATTGGGCGAGCAACATTGCTGAAATTGCTAAGAACCACATTACGCGCTTAACAGGTATTTTAGCAGAGCCAAACACTGAGGCGCGTCAAGCCTTTGACAGGTTTTTGGTAGAACTGCGTGATGATTTAAACGACGCGATTACAGAGGCTGATGCAATTGAAATGTTAGCACAACATATTATCACGCGTCCTGTCTTTCAGGTGTTGTTTGAAGGCTATCAGTTTACACGTGAGAATCCTGTATCGCGTGCGATGCAGTGTATGCTTGATGTGCTTGATGAGGCGAATCTTGAGAAGGAATCCAAAGATCTCGAGAAATTTTACGCAAGTGTAAAATTACGAGCAAGTGGTATTACGGATCCAAAAGCAAAACAAAAGTTGATTGTAGAGCTTTATGATAAGTTTTTTCGTTATGCTTTTCCACGCACTGTAGAAAAACTAGGCATTGTTTATACCCCCGTTGAGGTTGTGGATTTTATTTTGCACTCTGTCAATGATGTCTTAGAGCAAGAATTTGGGCAAACGCTTGGCTCATCTGGTGTGCACATCATGGATCCTTTTACAGGAACGGGGACTTTTATCACGCGGCTTTTACAATCGGGTTTGATTACACCAGAAGAAATAAAACACAAATTTTGTCATGAAATTCATGCCAATGAAATTGTACTTTTAGCGTATTATATTGCAGCCATTAATATTGAGATGACCTATCATGGTCTTGTGGGGGGAGGTTATGTTCCTTTTGAGGGAATTTGTTTAACCGATACATTTCAGCTTTATGAGCAAGAAAAAGACCTGATCAGTGATTTGTTGGTGGATAACAGCACACGTCGGTCACGCCAGAAAGAACTGGATATTCGTGTTATTGTTGGCAATCCCCCTTATTCTTTTGGACAAAAAAGTGAAAACGACAATGCACAAAATATTGGCTATCCTAAATTGGATTGTCGTATCCGTGAAACTTATGCTGCTCAATCCAGTGCAAGCCTTATGCAAATGCTTTATGATAGTTATATTCGTGCCATTCGCTGGGCAAGTGATCGCATCAAAGACTGTGGTGTTATTGGTTTTGTGACTGGTTCTGGTTATGTTGAAAAATTAGCAATGGATGGACTCAGAAAAAAATTGAGTGAAGAATTTTCGAGCATTTATGTTCTCAATTTGCGGGGAGATATTCGCAAAAATATGATGAGCAAAGGAGCTGCTCAAGAAGGGCAAAATGTTTTCGGCAGTGGAAGCATGACAGGAATTGCTGTGACATTGTTTGTTAAAAATCCAAATGTCACGGAACGTTGCAAAATTCACTATTACGATATTGGTGATAATCTCACGACAAAAGAGAAATTACATGAAATTCAGCGATTGGGCAGTGTTGGTGGTATCAAGCGTGAACACGGCTGGCAGATGATTACACCAGATGAGCATGGTGATTGGTTGGATCAGCGCAACAGTGATTTTGAAAAATTTTTAGCCTTAGGTGATAAGAAGGGCAGTGATAAAAAGCTCTTTGAAAATTTCTCTCTTGGCATTGCGACTAATCGTGATGCTTGGGCATATAATTCAAGCCGTGAAGATCTAGCGAAGAATATGAGCAATATGATTGCCTTCTATAACAGTGAAGTCGAGCGTTTTAATAATTCTTATTCACATGCTGATCGTAAGGTGCGTGTGAATGCTGTAAACGATTTTGTCAACACAGATGTCAGAAAGATCAGTTGGAGTCATAATATTAAACAAGAACTGATAAGAGGAAAAGCTTTTAAATTTAAGGAGACATGTTTTATTAAAAGTCTTTATCGTCCTTTCATGCAGCAATGGCTTTATTATAACCGTACTTTCAATGAAAGAGTGTACCAAATGCCGCGTATCTTTCCGATAGGGAAAGCGGTTAAAAATAGGGTCGTACAAATTACAGGGTTGGGAGCAAGAAGCGGTTTTTCTGTTCTAATGACTAAAGATTTACCGGATTTAAATATGATGGATGGTGGTAGCCAATGCTTTCCACGGTATATTTATGAAGATGTTGCGTCCTTGAAAAATAAAAAGGAAGAGCAGGTTCATTTGTTTGCAAGTTTTGTAGAGGAAAGAAAAAAAGCTGGTTTGCAGCGGCGAGATGCACTCACGGATGAAGGGTTGGCTTATTTTAAGGCAGCATATCCTAGTGAAGTGATAACAAAGGATGATTTGTTTTATTATGTTTATGGGATTTTGCATTCTGAAGATTACCGTGCACGTTATGCGCATAATTTGTCTAAACAATTGCCACGTATTCCAACAGTTAAAAAGGTAGAGGATTTTTGGGCTTTTGTAACAGCGGGGCGAAAGCTTGGTGATTTGCATATGAATTATGAAGAGGTTGAACCCTATCCCATTACCTATAAACAGGGTGATCCAAGAACTTGGATGATTTCTGATGAGAAGAGTTTCTACCGTGTTGAAGCGATGAAATTTGCTGGTAAGCGTGGCGCTATTGACAAGAGCACAGTGATTTATAACGCAAATATTACAATGCAAAATATTCCCCTTGAAGCTTATGATTATGTGGTCAATGGCAGGTCTGCTCTTGAATGGGTTATGGAGCGCCAAATTGTCAAAACGGACAAAGCGAGCGGTCTTGTTAATGATGCCAATTGCTATGCTGTTGAAACGGTTGGTAATCCGGCTTATCCATTGGAATTGTTTCAGCGGGTTATTACGGTAAGCTTGGAAACAATGAAAATTGTTCGTAGTCTTCCAAAATTGGAAGTGAGAGAAACTGAAAATGTTGAGTTATCCACTGTGACGTAAAACAGCGCCGTGTTGTAACAAACTAGCACTATCATACACCTTGTCAGCTCGTAGGTATTGCGACAGCCCTTAGTACTTGAGATGGTCCATAAGAGGCATGCCTTTCTTGTACAGTTTTACGCTACGCAGGCTCTCTTCCCTTGTGATGTGCAAGAAAATGGTTTTGATTGATTCAATAGAGAACAGATTTGAAATGAGAGAATCTGATGATATTGAGAGCTTTCATTCAAGTTGTAGCGTATAAACTTTCATTATAAACCAATATGTTACAGGTGATAAAACATCCTAGGCAGTAAGGTCGCTAAAATGATGACGCATGAGCTTTAGCGACAGTGATGAATATTTTTTGGCAGGCTTGTTCGTTGAGACTTATGTGAATAAACCATATAAATGGGGAAGTTGAGAGAGGAACCTGCCCAGAGAAGTAGGATTGTTTACAAACCGTTGCTAATGGGAATCATCGTCTTTTGAGCGGGGGTGATCGGAAGTGAGCAGGGAGAACGCGTTAGAAAAGAAGCTGGATTGTTATTGTTTACAGATCGATAGAGTTGAAAATTTTCGTTCTTTTTTAGGGAGGCTGCTAAAAAAAGTGTTTTTAGAGGGAAATGATTTATGCCAAAAGATATTGCTATAAAAAGTGTGGGATGTTCGTGGCGGTGTGCGTTTTGAGCTTATCCCTATCTGTGATTTAAAATACTCTTATGAAGATGTTTTGTAGAATGAAGAGATTGTTAATAACATATTGATTTATAATGATTGTTTAACGTTCTCTCTGTTGAATAAGAAATTTAAGTATCATAAATTTTCTTATTTTAAATCTATTAAACTTACTTCTTTGCATGTCATACGAGGTTGGTATGTTGGTGTTGAAGAAAGGTGTAAAGCATGTCTCTTACTAATCATCAACCCAAGTGGCTTAAGAACTATCATAATATTGGGGGGTGGAAAAATATAGGATGGGGCAGTTTGTATTTTTTATGAAGCGTAAGATGGTGGTATAAATAGATTTCTATCACAAGATCTTGAGATCTTATAGCTGTTTGGGGGCTCTATTTACAAGAGCTTAATAATTGGGATTGCATGTACAGATCCGTGCTGTGAGATATGTTTGGGATGTAAGAGATGTCTTTGGGTGAATGTGCAATACAGTGATACGTGTATTGGGATGTTCTGCTTTGTATGAGGGTAGCTCTGTCGAGCTTGTATAGAGGCAACTTGTGTGGAAGGGTATGGAAAGAACGGTATGAAGCGGTCAGAAGATGGCAAGGTTTTTAAAAAGTCAGAAGGATAAAGATTAGAATGCGGTTCTGATATAGACGTGGAGCGTTTTAATATATTGGAATATGAGAATGCGGATTTGATTGATCTGTTGTATTGCGCTTTCAGCATCGCTCTTTTTAACAGGGTAAGCAATGAAATGGATATCAGGCATTAAATATTTAAGCTCTCGCATCGAGCGCCACATATGGTAATCATGGGTGACGATATAAAGGGTTTTATAGTGGTGTTTTTTGATCCAAGCAGCACTTTCTTTGGCGTTCCCTCTGGTGTTAATCGCTTGATGCCCAATGTCAATACAACAGGAGATAAGCCGTGGGGTAATATGCATGTTATGCATGAAACCTTTCAGATTGGTTGTGGTGTTTACGCCACTGATAAGGAGTCGTGAACCAAGCCCCTTTTGTAAGAGATGGAGTCCTGTCTCTATTCGGTTTTCTCCGCCTGTAAGCACAATGATGGCATCAGCTTTGGGGAGAGGCTTTGGAGGAGAAAGTCGTTCAGTTTTTTCAGAAAAAATAATAAAACCGCCCCAGAAAATGAAAACAATGATTGCAAGAGTAAGTGTTGTCGGTGGAAAATAGCGAAATAAAAAGCACACAAACCAACTATAGTGGGGCCGTTTTGGAAGAGGACGGTTTAAATTGTTTTGCATCAATGAGTTGGAATGGTAGGAGTGGTGAGTCATAAAATTAAAATAAACCGTTTTCACATTGATCGATTTTTTTCAGTTGCGCTAAAATAGTCATGCGGTTTGTAAGGGTGGTAAGAAAAGAAACGAAAATAATAAGAAGAATGATTTTTCCATAGGGGATGGAACTTATAGAAATATGTCCAAATAAAGCTGTTACTTGGCTAGCTTCCACTCTTCCCAAGTTATAATTCGTCCAGAGACAAAAGGCTAAAAACAGAAATATGCTTGTGAGACCACCATATAAAGCACCACGCAGCGCAGTTTTAAAAAAATGCCAGTCAAATTGGCGGGCAATGAAAAGAGTTTCAGTACCAAGGAAATATAAGACATTGATAATATGTGCATTTTCTACCAATGCATTGCGAGTGGTAAAAATGATGGTAAGAATAAGAGAGCCTAGAACCAATGCTAAAATTGAAAAACCAATGAAAACAGTGGTGTGTGCCATGGTCGCAAAACGATGGACCCAAACACGGTGATCATCAAATTGACCTCCTGGAATTTGGGTTTTAATGGCGTGATTAATGGCTGCAAAATTGATTTTTTCATCCCCATTCAGGGTCACAATGATAAGGCGGGGAAGGGGCAGTTCATTGAAATTGAAGCCTGTTCCAAGCCATGGCTCCAGTAACTTTTCTGTAGCTTTTTGGTCAACAATTTTTGCATCTTGGACACCAGAAAATGTTTTAACCAATTGTACGGCATCACGGAGTGCTTTGTTTATATCAACATTGTCAATGGGGCGTATTTGTATTGTTGCTTCATAGCTAATCTGATTACTCCAATTTTGGGCGGCACGTTGGACTAAATCAACGCCGATTAAGGTAAGGCTTGAAAGAAATGTCATAATAGCAATCACGGCAACCAATGCTTTTCCAGAAATATTACCACTGGGAATAATTGCTGTTGTATTTTTTTTATTGCTTGTAAAAATAGGAAAAGGCTTATTCATGAATCGTCATCCGTCCGTTATGGAGAAGCATACGTCGTGCTGCAACTTGTTCCATTAAGGCAATATCATGGGTAGCAATGATAACAGCTGTTCCAAAACGATTTAATTCAATAAACAAACGGAGTAGGCGTTTTGCCAAGGGCGGATCGACATTTCCGGTGGGTTCATCGGCAAGTAGAATTTCAGGTTGATCAATGAGCGCGCGTGCAATGGCTACCCTTTGTTTTTCTCCGCCGGAAAGAACTGGTGGTAAAACATGAATATGATCTCCCAGACCTACCCAACAGAGAAGATCTTCCACTTCACTGCGATAGGTTGCTTCTTCTTGTCCTTTAATGCGTAAAGGTAAGGAGACATTTTCATAAGTGGTCATGTGGTCGAGTAAACGAAAATCTTGAAAAACGACACCGATACGTTGTCGCAGTGCAGGGAGCTCTTGTCGTTTGAGTAATGCTGTGTCTGTTCCAAATAAATCAATATGACCGCGGGTGGGTTTGAGTGCCAAAAACATAAGACGCATCAACGACGTTTTCCCTGCTCCAGAGGCGCCAGTGAGAAATTGAAATGATCCAGGAGGAATATGAAAGCTAATATCACGAAGGACCTCAGGTCCCATTCCATAGCGTAGACCAACATTTTCAAAATGAATCACTTTTTATTATTACTCCTGATTTTATATTGCATCGTTTATTCTAAGAACTCTTACTTTCATTGCTTTAGATTTTTTTTGTAAGCTTGTTTATTTTAGATTTCATGGTTTTCAATATTTTTTGTACACTCTTGTTATAGATAAATATTTTTGCTCAAGAATATTATCAATTATACTTTCTCTTTTTAGCTTTATTTATAATTTTAGCAGGAATTTCAAAGTGATTCTAGCATAAACATTAGAACTATTTTTCTTTCTTTCTCAGAGGCTGTTTTGTATTGAGTGGGTACTGGGCGATTTTAAAAAGCTATGTTGCTCTTTTTATCTAACTTTCTTATTCTTATTCGCATTCATATTCCAATCTTGGCATCTTCCAATCATGAAGTTTTTTCTTCAATTGTTTTGTATTTGTTATGAAGAAAAGCGTTTGTTGTTAGAGTTGTTTAGCTTCCCATGAATTGTTTTGTTTTTTATTCTCATCGGTGGTTTTTGTAACAATGCTAGGATAATTTTAGCAGAAAAACAAAAACCACCGCATGTTGTATTTCTTCGTGGTTTCTTTAATCTTGTCGGTTAGCAATCAGATCTTCAACAACTTGTGGTTCGGCAAGAGTTGAAATATCTCCGAGAGTATCAAAATTGTTTTCGGCTATTTTTCGTAAAATACGTCTCATAATTTTCCCTGATCGCGTTTTGGGAAGCTGCGGGGCAAATTGAATTTTATCCAATATGGCAATGGAGCCTATTTCCTTTCTCACATGTTTAATAAGTTCTTTTTTTAACTCTTCATTTGGAGTTGTCCCTTCCATTAAGGTGATAAAACTATAAATTCCTTGTCCTTTAATGGGGTGCGGGTAACCCACAATGGCTGCTTCTGATATAGTGGGATGAGAAACAAGGGCTGATTCAATTTCAGCAGTTCCTAACCTGTGTCCCGAGACATTGAGAATGTCATCAACCCGCCCTGTAATCCAGTAATAGCCGTCACTATCGCGCCTACAGCCATCGCCTGTAAAATATTTTCCTTTATAGGGGGAAAAATAAGTTTGAATAAAGCGCTCATGATCGTTATAAAGCGTGCGCATTTGTCCGGGCCATGAATCACTGATACAAAGATTGCCTTCTGCTTCACCTTCTAAAATATTGCCTTGGGCATCAACAATTTGGGGTTGAACACCAAAAAAAGGACGTGTGGCTGATCCTGCTTTGAGGGGGGTTGCACCAGGCAAGGGCGTGATCATATGCCCTCCTGTTTCCGTTTGCCACCATGTATCGAGAATCGGACAACGGTCATTTCCAACTGTATGATAAAACCATTCCCATGCTTCTGGGTTAATAGGTTCTCCTACTGTTCCTAAAAGACGCAACGATGTCCTGTTTGAGTGTTCAACAAACGAATTTCCTGCTCCCATTAAGGCGCGGATAGCTGTTGGTGCAGTATAGAGTGTATTGACTTGATGCTTGTCGACAATTTCCCAAAATCTTCCTTTGTCAGGAAAGGTTGGTGTGCCTTCAAACATTAAAGTGGTCGCACCATTGCATAAAGGTCCATAAACCAAGTAAGAATGACCGGTAATCCAACCAATATCAGCTGTACACCAGTAAATTTCATCAGGGTGATAATCAAAAACATATTGATGTGTCATCGCGGCATAAACAAGATAGCCCGCTGTGGTATGCAAAACACCTTTGGGTTTGCCGGTTGAGCCTGAAGTATAAAGAATAAAAAGCGGATCTTCAGCGTTCATTGGTTCTGGTAGACAATCTGTTTTGGTATGAGCTATCTCTTCGTGGTACCAAAAATCACGCCCCTCTATCCATTGAATGGGTCCACAAGTCCGCCGTATAACCATGACTTGGTTTACATGAACGTTTTGGCGCGCTGCTATCTCAATAGCATGATCAACATTGTCTTTTAAGTTGATCCGTTTGCCACCACGCAAGCCGTGATCAGCGGTAATGATGAAGGTTGATTCGCAGTCAACAAGGCGTCCTGCTATTGCCTCAGCAGAAAAGCCAGCAAAGATAACCGAATGAACAGCACCAATGCGGGCACAGGCGAGCATAGCATAGGCTGCTTCGGGTATCATGGGGAGATAAATGGTTACTTTATCGCCTTTTTTAATGCCACGACTTTTCAAAAGATTAGCAAAACGACAAACATGTGCATAAAGCTCGTTATAGGTTATTTTTTTATCATGATAAGGATTATCCCCTTCCCAAATGAGCGCAATGTGATTTCCATGGGTTTTCAGGTGGCGATCAATGCAATTGTAGGCAACATTTGTTATTCCATCTTCGTACCATTGAATGGAGACATCTCCATTAAAAGAAGTGTTTTTTACTTTTGTAAAAGGTTTAAACCATTCAATGCGTTGACCATGTTTGGCCCAGAAGCTTTCTGGATCATTGATACTTTCTCGATACCATTGTTGATAAGTTTCCTTATCGAGTAAAGTATTTTTTTTGATCTCTTCTGATACTGGATAGATTTTTTCAGTCATGCTTCCCTCTTTTTATTTTTTAGAAAAATCAGCCATTGTATTTTTATATTTGTGGCAGGGTTTTTCCAAAAGCTTTTCATTGTGAGGTTAGACTAAATGACAAAGATTGGAATAGTCAATTTTTAAAATCTGATGTGATGATATTAAAGAGGGTATTCTATGTTTTTAGGATACTCAAATGTGGCAAAGCCTATTGTGGTATAGGGCTTTTTATAAACGCAAAAAGACATTAAAAAATTATCATATAAATAAAGTGAGATGAAGAGTACGTCATAGGCGATCAAATTAAATGTTTTTTGTACTCACTCGTTTTAAAAGAATAAATTTGCTAAGATATTAATATAAACCAAAGTATCTACGCAAAAAATCAGAAATAAAGAACATAATAACTGACGATAATGCAATTATAATAGACAATTACCATCCCACACCACTGAATATTTTAAAAGAAGTGGCAATTATAGGAGTAATTATAATTAGCATGCAAAACATTCTTACGATTTCATAATCAATATCTATTATACAAAAATCCTACTTATATTATATGAGATTAATAGATAGCTCTGAAATTATTTTATCCAGCAATATTTAGTTTGGTATATTGTTTCGAAAACAATTACAAAATGACTAATTTCAGAGATATCTTTGTCGTTATCCTCTATAAATTAGAACCAACATTTATAAGCTTTCTGTCCGAAACCCCAAACAGCACCTCCTATGAATTCCGCTGTGAAACCTGAGATTCCAGCTGGAAATGCACCTGTTGGTCTTCCACTTATATCACCTAGTATTGCTGCACCTGTTCCTGATGGTCTTCCCTATTTGGAAGCTTTGTGTATTCATGTGAGAGGTAAAATCATTAAAGCTACATGCATTTCCATAAACAGGTGTTGAATTTCCATAAAAAGGTCTTGAATTGTATGAAATACCAAAAGAATGACTTCTCACCATATGACCGAATGTGTTGAATGAACCAAACATATCAATTTTCTTTACTTTATTTTTATAATTGTATTACATTTTTATAATTGTATTACGGTAATAAAACTCAAATTGTTTATCACGTATTTTAGATCATTATCAAATATAAATTATTAAAAATAACAATAAAAACACTGTATAAATAATAAATACACTATGTGTTATTTGTATTAGTAAAAATTTACTCTTAATAATATTATTTGTAATATTTTAATATATAATAAATATCTTCTTTTTTATTAATTTAGTTTAAAATTAGAAAACTGTGCTTCTGAAAAGTTGATGTTTTTCTCTTTGTTTACGAGAACGACAAAGAAATATCGTTATGGAAATTAGTTTCATTGCTATTGTTTTGCATGCATGTATTATGCGTATATGCATGGGATTCGTTCTTTTATTTTTCAGGCGAATATTGACCGTATTTTACGCTTTGTAGAGCATAGAAAGTCTCTATGCTCTTTGTTGACCTTATAGGTTGCTATCATGTTGTTTAGCGCGGCTCTTGGTGCTCTATTGAGCATTTGAGATGTTTATTTTTCTAAGTGGCTTACATGAAAGAGTTTTGTTGCTGTATTATGCAGCCATAAGCCTCTTTTTGCCTGCTTTACGCTATTGGCATGTGGGGAAATTGTTTACGCGTGTTGGAGAAGTTAAGAGAATTCGTGGTTTTAAATGGAAATCATTGCAATAATCGCATTGAATATTCTTTTGCAATTATTTATTTCGCGACAGTTTTTTATTTATGCGCAACGTCCCTCTTATCATTTTGCCTTTATATAAGGATTTATTTTTTATGTTGCTTTTGCTGGAGAGGCGTTCAGAGGGAAAGCGAAGTAGAGCCAATGTAGAGAATATGAGAGCTAAATTGCAATGCTATTTTGAAGCTATTGTACGTGTTGTGGATGTGTCGGTGAGAAATTTGAGAAGACCAACTTTTTTGCTTATTTTGCTAACAGGATGAAAGAGGGACTGGAATCTTTTTTGCTAGAATTGCTCTTTTATTGATGTTGAGGAGAATATTTTTTCTCAGTTTTGCTGTTTTTGGCTTTTGGTAGAATTTTCAATGGGAATTTATATTAGAAGAAATTGCTTTACACAGGGCGTTTTCCAAATAAGGCAGAGCCAATGCGAAGGACGTTAGAGCCAAACTGTAGAGCGGTTTTAAAGTCACTGGACATGCCCATGGAAAGCTTTGGAAGACCGGCTTGTTTTGCTAATTTTGCTAAGAGTGCGAAATAGGGTCCGGGGTTTTCGTCGACAGGGGGGATGCCCATAAGACCGATGATATCAAGTCCATAGTTATTTTTGCATTGAAAAACAAAAGGAATTACTTCTTGGGGTGCAATACCACCTTTTTGAGGTTCTAAGCCAATGTTGACTTGAACATAGCAAGGAAGATGCTTTTTTTGTTTTTGCATTTCTTCGGATAAAATTTTGGCTATTTTTTCACGATCAACCGTTTGAATGACATCAAAAATTTTGATAGCTTCGGCGGCTTTATTTGATTGTAAGGGACCGATGAGATGAAGTTTAATATTTTCAAATTGTCGACGTAAATCAGGCCATTTTTGTGCCGCTTCTTGTACGCGGTTTTCTGCAAACAAAGATTGCCCTACTTGCAAAAGGGGACGTATATTAGCGACAGAAACAGTTTTTGAAACAGCGATAAGTTCAATTTCTTCTGCAGGGCGTTGTAGCTCTTGACATGTTTCAGTAATGTCTTTTTGAAGGTTTTGCCATGCTTCAATGGAAGGGGCATCGAGGGGCGTTTGTGTATTCATATTTTTGTGCTTTACCGTTTTTGTTCAAGAGTTGGTCGTTTTTTTAAAAGTTTCATAAAATACTTAGGGAAATATTTCACGAAAATGTTGACGATGAAGTTAATCCATGGTCAAGCATAATAAAACAAGTTTTTGGTTCTATTTTATAAAAAGAGTATAATGGGAATGACGATTGAACATTATAATAATATAGGTGAACGCTATAATCCACGTGCGAGAGAAAAAAAATGGCAAGAAATTTGGGATGAAAAGAAAATTTTCCAAACTGTTCAAGAAGATGCTCGTGAAAAATATTATGTTTTAGAAATGTTTCCTTATCCGTCAGGCCGCATTCACATGGGACATGTGCGCAATTATGCCATGGGGGATGTGGTGGCACGCTATAAGAGGGCAAAGGGTTTTAATGTGCTTCATCCTATGGGCTGGGATGCTTTTGGTATGCCGGCTGAGAATGCTGCTCTGCAAAGTAAAGTGCATCCTAAAACTTGGACCTATCAAAATATTGCAGTTATGCGGGGGCAATTAAAGCAATTAGGGCTCTCACTCGATTGGACGCGTGAATTTGCGACTTGTGATGTGGAATATTACCATCGTCAACAAATGTTGTTCCTTGATTTTTATCAAAAGGGGTTGGTTGCACGTAAAGTAGCTAAGGTGAATTGGGACCCCGTTGATCATACTGTTTTAGCAAATGAGCAGGTTGTTGATGGACGGGGATGGCGTTCTGGTGCGTTGGTGGAACAGCGTGAATTGACGCAGTGGTTTTTCAAAATTAGCGACTTTAGTGAAGATCTCTTGGCTGGGCTTGAGGAGCTGGAGCAGTGGCCGGAAAAAGTTCGCACTATGCAAAAAAATTGGATTGGAAAATCACAAGGTTTGCTGATTCGTTGGGCTTTAAAGGCAAAAAGTGGTGTTGATGATATTTGTGAGACATTTGATGAGGTTATTTGTTATTCAACGCGTCCTGATACACTTTTTGGCGCTTCATTTTTAGCTCTGTCTGTTGACCATCCCATTGCACAAGCTTTGGCAAAGAAAGATAAAGCGTTGAGTGCTTTTATCGAAAACTGTCGGTGTGGTGGAACGACAACGGCAGCACTTGAAACAGCTGAAAAACAAGGATTTCTCACGCCCCTTTTGGCAGTTCATCCTTTTGATTCAACAGTACATATTCCTGTTTATATCGCGAATTTTGTGCTTATAGATTATGGAACAGGGGTTGTTTTTGGTTGTCCGGCTCATGATCAGAGAGATTTCGATTTTGCGCGTAAATATGATCTTCCAATACAACCGGTGGTTTTGCCAAAAGGAGAGCAAGCAGAAGATTTTGTCATTGCTGAAACACCTTATACGGGTGATGGTGTGATGATCAACTCCAGCTTTTTGGATGGTTTGACACCGCAACAAGCTTTTGAAGAAGTAGCCAAAAGGCTTGAAGAACAAATGCTCAATGGGCAACCGCAAGGGAAAAAAACAGTGCAATTTCGTTTGCGTGATTGGGGGATTTCACGTCAACGTTATTGGGGCTGCCCCATTCCGATGATTCATTGTACATCTTGCGGAGTGATTCCGGTGCCGCGCACCGATTTACCGGTTGTGTTGCCTGATGATGTTACTTTTGATCAACCTGGAAATCCTCTTGCACGGCATGAAACATGGCAGAATGTTACTTGTCCTTCCTGTGGTCAACCTGCCAAACGTGAAACCGATACCATGGATACATTTGTTGACTCTTCTTGGTATTATGCACGCTTTACGGCTCCTTTTGCGCAAGAACCTGTTGACAAACAAGCAACAGCTGAATGGTTGCCTGTGCAACAATATATTGGTGGAATTGAGCATGCCATTTTGCATCTTCTTTATGCACGCTTTTTTATGCGTGCTATGAAATTGGTCGGTCATGTGACAGTAGATGAGCCTTTTAAGGGGCTTTTTACGCAAGGAATGGTGGTGCATGAAACCTATCGGGATGATCAAGGGTGGGTTTCTCCAGCAGAAATTTCGATTGTTGAAAAAGATGGAAAGCGACAAGCTTATAAATTAACCGATCAAAGTGAAGTGACGATTGGTTTGATTGAGAAAATGTCAAAATCAAAAAAGAATGTCGTTGATCCTGATGATATCATTGCATCCTATGGCGCTGATACTGTGCGTTGGTTTGTGTTGTCAGATTCTCCTCCTGATCGGGATGTCATCTGGACAGAATCTGGTGTTGAAGGAGCCCATCGCTTTGTACAGCGTATTTGGCGTTGTGTGGCTTTGAGTGCTTCTGTTTTAAAGAATGTGGCGCCTTGTGCAGGGCATCAGGGGATGGCTTTGGAACTTTCAAAGGTCGCACATCGCACGCTTTGCGCTGTAGAAGATGATTTGGAAAAATTTGCTTTTAATCGGGCTATTGCACGTCTTTATGAATTCTTGAATATTATGGCACCGTTGCTCAACAAAATAGCAAGTATTGACGATGAGATGAAAGCTTCTTTACGTCAAGCCATGGATTTTTTTCTTGCCATGATTGCACCGATGATGCCCCATTTAGCAGAAGAATGTCATGCTGCTTTAGGGGGAAAAACTTTAATGTCTGCGCTTGCTTGGCCTGTTTATGATCGCGCGTTAACCGTTACGGAATGCTATACTTTGCCAGTACAAATTAATGGTAAAAAACGCGGTGAGGTAACCGTTTCAGCAACAGCGAATGAAACGATGATTAAAGAAGCGGTTTTGGCTTTAGATTTTGTAAAGGCACAGCTGGTTGAAAAGCCTGTGAAAAAAATCATTATTGTTCCACAAAGGATTGTGAATGTCGTTTTTTAAAAGTTTTATTCTTGTCGTTTTAGCTGGTGTATTCACACTGTTGTGTGGATGCAAAGTTGAACCGCTTTATCGTCAAGAGTTGCAGAGTGCAATGACAATGGATTCTGCTTCTTATGGGAATCCTGTTTCTGGGCAAGTTTCTTTGGGGCTTGCGCAAAAGCTCGCCTCTATTGTTGTGGAAGAGTCTTCGGATCGTTTTGGTCAAATGGTGCGCAATCATCTGCTGTTTCTTTTGTATGGAAATGGTGGTAAACCTTCTCTACCTGCTTATCGATTGGCATTGCAGATATCCGTATTTACAAGAGAATCTATGCAGATAGAGGTTGATTTCGAGAAAAAACGAAAAGGACGACCTTCTGTTGGAACTGTTATGAGCAGAGCTTCTTACACTTTGCAGGATATGAAAAATACTCTTGTTGCAAAAGGAACAGCAATAATGAATGCATCTTTTGACCGACTTCGTCAAGAATATGCAACGATGCAAGCAGAAGAATATGCAAAAAAACGTATTGCTGAAGAATTGGCTGAACAGATTTTTTTGTTACTTTCGAAAGATCTTTCCAATAAAAATTCTAGATATTAAGCAATAGTTTGTCCTGTTTTTTTCCAGTCGTCGAGGAATATTTGCAACCCTTTATCAGTGAGAGGGTGTTGGACCAGTGCTTTTAAGATTGCTGGTGGAACTGTTGCAACGTTAGCACCACTTAGTGCTGCTTCTTTGACATGATTAACGGTGCGGATTGAAGCGGCTAAGATTTGTGTTTCAAAGTTATAGTTATTATAAATTGTGCGAATTTCATGAAGCAGTTTACTTCCATTATTTCCGCAATCATCAAGTCTACCAATAAAAGGCGAAACAAATGTTGCGCCTGCTTTGGCTGCTAATAAGGCTTGATTGGCAGAAAAGCAAAGTGTAAGATTTGTTTTTAGTCCTTCTGCTGTAAGGGCTTTACAGGCTTTTAATCCGTCGAGTGTTAAAGGAAGCTTGATACAAATATTGTCGGCAATTTTTGCTAAAACAGCCGCTTCTTTCATGATGCTTTCAAATTCTGTTGCTGCAACTTCAGCAGAAACAGGTCCGCTAGTGAGAGCACAAATTTCTTTTGTAACATCAAGAATATTGCGTCCTGATTTTAGGATGAGAGAGGGATTGGTGGTGACACCATCAATAAGGCTTAAATTCTGTAATTCTTGGATTTCTTCGATATTGGCGCTATCCACAAAAAACTTCATATCTAACCTCTTCCTTTTAGCTTTTATCCTATTTTTTGTTATGTGCTATTGTTGACTGAAAAAGCAAGAGAAAGAATTAATACCTGTTTAAAGAACAAGAATGCTATGATGTTAATCATGTACCCGTTTTCGGTAAAGAAATATTACTTATTGTTTCCACACCCATTTTATATCGTTGCTTGTGATAAGGCATAGAGCTCATTGCGTACCAACATTTTTGCGTATTGGAATTTTTGCGTAGCGGTATTTTTATACTTATGAAAATAAGCTAGCATTATCATACCTTTGCTCATTTTCTATTTGCGATTGCTTTTGATATTTGAGAGTGCATCATAAGATACTTCAATTTTTCAGAGGGTACGTTTAACCTCATTTTTGATAGAAGCGAATGGATTTATTTTATCGTAAAACACCATTGAAGAAGGCATGTAAAATTTTATACATGAAGTGTTTTTTTATGGTCAATACATTGATTTATTCTGTGTACCCTATTCTTCAACAATACGCTTTTGTGCTGCTTGTATTGTTGCGTATTCTCAATCAAGCTGAAAGATGTACGCACGTGTTTCCACGTTTTGGCAAAAAGCCAAGGTGAATATTGTTACAGTTTCATTTGTAATATTATTCTCTCTGTCATTAAAATCATGGGATGCTCTTTCATCAATAAGGATTTACAAATGTTCCTCGATGGGTTTGAAATGAGAAAAATTCATCGTAAAAAAAATAAAAGTGTGTGTTGGGAAGAAATCACGCTATGGGATAGCTTTGTTGAAGAGTGCACTTACGATATCATGTTGAATGCTTAATAGTGATGATCTTTATTTGCACAGAAGAATGGCGCTAATTTTTTTTGCTATAGAGTTTTTTGTTATAGAGGATGAGATTGGTTCTTTAATATTGGCACTTTGGTGATGGAATGAGTGTTAAAAAGAATTCTTGTGAGAAAAGTGTTATAATAGGAGGGAGAGATTGAATTCTGCAATGAATTTTATAAGAGTGTTTAAAGATAAGGTTTAGACCTGTTGGTGCTTCAGAGGTCGTAGATTGGTTTAAAAGATGAATTCAAACATGATAGAGGAAAGGATTGTATCCGTATTGGTTCCTCTTCCTGTTGCTCACGCTTATAGTTATAAAGTTCCATCTTCTATGGAGGTGAACGTTGGTTCCTTTGTTCGGATTCCGGTGATGGGGCGTGAGCTTTGCGGTTTTATTGTGGAAGTTGGAGAGAAGACAGCAGATGGACAAAGGTCTGGTTCGGTGGCGCGTGAAAAATTACGTTCTCTGCTTCATGTTTTTGATTGCCCTCCATTAAAGGCAGAAATGATCACATTTTTGCGTTTTGTTAGTCGCTATACAATGGCGCCTTTTGGTCTTGTGGCGCGATTGGTTTTGTCTGTACCGGCTGCTTTAGAGCCGGAAGCGCAGATGCTGGGTTTGCGATATTGTGGTGGAAATGTAGAACGTCTCACACCAGCGCGATCACGGGTTTTGGAATTGGTGCGTAATGAGAAGATATGGACACGTTCTGGTCTTGCGCATGCGGCTGGAACTTCGGTTTCTGTTGTTGAAGGTTTAAAAGCGCTAGGGGTTTTTGAAGATGTTATAGTTCCTGCTCCTGATCTTGTGGCAATGCCTGATCCTGACTTTTGTCCCCCTCAGTTGCAGGGAGCGCAAAATGAAGCAGCAACAATGTTGCGAGAAGGTGTTTTATCTTCTCAGTTTCAAGTTTTTTTGCTTGACGGTGTTACGGGATCAGGAAAGACAGAGGTTTATTTTGAAGCGGTTGCTCAAGCTTTTAAAGTGGGCAGGCAGGTTTTAATTTTATTGCCGGAAATTGCTTTAACACAGCAGTTTTTAGATCGTTTTTATGCACGCTTTGGAGCTGCGGCAGCAGAATGGCATTCTGATTTGACGCCACGTCGTAGAGAACGCGTCTGGCGGCAAGTTGCAGAAGGGCGGGTGCGTGTCGTTGCGGGGGCTCGTTCAGCGCTTTTTCTTCCCTTTCATGAGCTTGGCTTGATTGTTGTCGATGAAGAACATGATAGCGCTTATAAACAAGAAGAGCGCATTTTTTATCATGCGCGTGATATGGCTGTTGCACGGGGCTCTTTTGAGCATTTTCCTGTTATTTTATCTTCAGCAACACCGTCGATTGAAAGCCAAGCCAATGTTTTAAAAGGGCGTTATCAAAAGGTGCATTTACCTTCCCGTTTTAAAGAAGTTGCACTTCCACAGTTGCGGGTGGTTGATATGCGCCAAGGAGGGGTGCAAAAGGGGCGCTTTATTTCCTTTACTCTTGAAAAGGCTTTAAAACAAACGCTTGATAAGGGCGAACAAGCACTTCTTTTTCTTAATCGTCGTGGTTATGCACCTTTAACTTTATGCCGAATTTGCGGACATCGTTTTCATTGTACCGATTGTTCGAGTTGGTTGGTGGAACATCGTGCGCAAGGGCAACTGAAATGTCATCATTGTGGATATCATCAACCACTTCCTGAGGCATGTCCTGAATGCGGGACATTAGACCATCTCGTGGCTTGTGGACCGGGTGTGGAAAGAATTGCAGAAGAAACACAAATGCTTTTCCCACAGGCACGATCATTGATTCTTTCAACAGATCTCAAAGGAGGGATTGGGAAGTTGCGAAGCGAATTACAAGCCATTGCAAACGGTGATGTGGACATTATTATTGGAACACAGTTGGTCGCTAAAGGACATCATTTTCCCAAGCTCTCTCTGGTTGGCGTTATTGATGCTGATCTTGGTCTTGCCAATGGCGATTTACGCGCAAGCGAACGTACCTACCAGCTCCTTTCCCAAGTTACCGGAAGAGCAGGGCGTGTGGGATTGGAAAGTTTAGGATTATTGCAAACTTATCAACCAGATCATCCGGTCATCAAAGCCTTACTTTCATGCCAGCCAGAAGATTTTTACACACGTGAGATTGCAGCGCGTCAGCATTATCATTTGCCTCCTTATGGGCGACTTGCCTCTTTGATTGTATCTGCACAACAGCGCCAAGCAGCAGAATATTACGCGCGCGCATTGCGTCAAGCAGCACCACGGGGGAAAAATATCTCGGTTATGGGACCAGCAGAAGCGCCTTTGGCTTTGGTTCGGGGGCGTTATCGTTTTCGGCTTTTGCTGCAAGGACAGCGCTCTTTTGATATACAAGGGTTTATACGTGCAATGCTTAGCTCTACACCCAAAATGCCTAGTTCCGTTCGGGTTCAAATTGATATTGATCCGCAAAGTTTTTTCTAAAATCAGTATCGCATAAAATGAAGGTCTCTTTGCTTAAGGTTCTTTTAATATTATCTTATTCAGAATAAGCATCCAAGCAGCAGAATATGATACATGTGCATTGCATTAAGCAGAGCCACGGGGAAAAATATCTTTGTTATGGAATCAGCAGAAGTGCCTCTCTTATTCGAGTGTGCTATCATTTCGGCTTTTACCCCTTTTTTGTTTTAGGGACAGTATCCTTTTGATAGGCGGATTCTTTTTATAGGGGTGGATTATAGGGACTGAAAAGCTTGCAAATACGCCAAAAATACCCAATTCTATTTGGGTTCAAATTGATATTGATCTATGCTTTTTCTAATTCTAAAATCAGTGCGATATAGTGCCATATAAAGTGAAGCTATGTAGGCTTAATGAAGGTCGTGTTTTAATGTTGTTTGACCTTAAAATCTTATGAAGTAGCGTTAATAAGATGTATTAGTGGTGTATGAGTCGTACCTGCTTTTGTATGCTAGATTAAGGCGAGAGTATTGTATATATCTATTTTATTTATCTTTGACGAGAACACAGACTCATTTTAGAGTGGAAATGTCAAAATGAGCATCCATCGTTGCCGTCCTTATTCATTTGGCTCTAGAATTTTCAGAAGCGCCTATAATTATAATTTTTATAAATAATAACATATTAATTTATAGCGATAATATGCCATTATTCATATTAGAGTCTCAACTATCGTAGGATTCTCTTATTTCAAATCTGTTTATATTGATCCATCAAAACCATTCATTTGCATGTTACAGATGGGGGAGTCTGTGTCGCGTGAAACTATACAAGAAAGGATTAAAATGCCTAATCATCTCAAGTGTTAAGGGCTGTCGTAAAAATGGGAGATGGCAAAGTGTGTTGTGGTGCCGGCTTGTTCTTTCATAAGTGTAAAGATGAGGCTGCTCAATGGGGTTACTATTATAGCATTTATAGGCGCTATCGTGAAATGGAGATTATCCATTGTTTCACGCCTTTGTTACTTTCGTTCTCTAATGGGGACACATTTTTCATGTAAAGCAGAATGCCTAAAACAGAATATTACAGAACATCGATTGTATTACTACATTCATATGCTTGTTTAAGCAAATGTTTCTCGAGTGTAGAATGTAAAAGCTTTCATGAATGAAAAAACTGCGTTAAGACTCCCCCTCTTTATTTCATAAAGGTATAAAATGGCGCCATTTATTATTTAGCTTTTAGTATTTATTACGAAAGCTCTTGGTACTTGAGAGCGTTTAGTAAGAGGTGTTTTTTTCTTTAATCATTTCCTTTTTTGTTTGTGATGGAGCAAGGGAGTGATTTTGATAACAGGATTTGAAAAAAGAGAATCTTTCGATGTTTTGGTCTCATCTGGTATGAAAAATGATACATTATAAATCAATGCGTTGTATACTTAAAGAGTGTGTTTACAAGAAAATATATTTGGTGATTTTTTTAAGGAGTGGGTGTTTGAAGAAAAAAGATCAATTTTTCTTTAATTTTTAGGAGGATATTCATTATTTTTTCTTTTTTATCAGTTTGAAATAATAGACTTTTTTAGTCGCATTCGCATCTCGTTAAAGGTTTTGTGGTGATAAAGGGAGCGTTTTTGAGAGAAGAAGTGTTTTGTTATGGTGGCAAGAGCGTTTGAAGCAAAATCAAAGAGAGTGAAAAAATCGCTCAGAGAATGTCAAAAAGAGGCATAAAACAATGTGATGCCATCCTGTATGTCTAAAAAAATTCTTTTCAAAAATATTTTGAATATTTTATTAAAATTTTTAAAAAGCAGTGATTTGTAGTGTTGCGAGTCGGCTATGTCTATGCTAGAAACCAAATGATTTTTGTTCTAGGTCTTAAGAGGAAGATTCTTAAGATTGAGAATGTCTGTTTCATTTCATCTGATAACTATCAGAGAGTCGCTCAAGGGAAAGAGGCGGTATTTCGTGTCGGGTTCATTTTCTCTCATACCGCTGCCGTTGGTAGATCAACGCTATGCGCAAGCGCTTTTTGATTGCGTTCAAGAAGCCGGAAACGTTGAAAAGGTTGAAAAGGCAGTGGAAGATCTTTTGCTTATTTTGGAGCAAAATAAGGATTTAAAACGCTTTGTGCTCAGTCCATTCTTTTCAGTTAAAGAGCAAATTAAGGTGATGCAATCTGTTTGTGCAAACATCAAATTTGCTGATAAAAACGCAGGGCAGGTTATTGGTGATTTTTTACGCGTTATTGCAATAAATCGTAGGCTTAGTGCCGTATTTGGTATTTTACATGCTTTTCAGCGTTGTGTTGCACGCGCTCGTAGGCAGGTTACTGCGCAAATTGTTTCTGCGCGCTCCTTAAGTTCTCAACAAAGACAAGAGTTGTGTGAGGCTTTGGAAGGTGTCGTTAGAGGAAAAGTTTTGCTACACATCATTGTGGATCCAACAATTCTTGGTGGATTAATCGTTCGTGTGGGGTCGTCTCAAATTGATACGTCTCTTCTCACAAAATTGTCTTCGCTTAAGCTTGCATTGAAAAAAGAGGTCAGCTGATGGATATTAGACCATCTGAAATTTCAAAAATTCTAAAAGAGCAAATCAAAAACTTTGACCAAAAGGCTGAGGTTTCAGAAATTGGTTGGGTTCTCTCTGTAGGGGATGGTATCGCTCGCGTTTATGGTTTGGATAATGTCCAGGCAGGGGAAATGGTCGCCTTTCCAAACGGTGTGCGCGGTATGGCCCTCAATTTGGAAGTTGATAATGTTGGTGTGGTCATTTTTGGCTCAGATCGCGATATTCGTGAAGGTGATTGTGTAAAGCGGTTAGGTGCTATCGTCGATGTTCCTGTGGGGCCCGCTTTGCTTGGGCGTGTGGTTGATGCATTGGGAAACCCTATAGATGGTAAGGGGCCCATTAAAGCAACAGAGCGTCGTCGTGTCGATGTTAAGGCTCCTGGAATTATTCCGCGTCAGTCAGTGCATGAACCGATGTCGACCGGATTGAAAGCGATTGACGCACTCATACCTATTGGACGGGGGCAGCGTGAATTGGTGATTGGTGATCGCCAAACAGGAAAAACAGCAATTTTGCTCGATACATTTTTAAACCAAAAACCTTTCCATGAAAAAGTGGCTGGACGAGAGCAAGACAAAGTTTATTGTATTTATGTGGCTATCGGTCAAAAACGTTCGACAGTGGCACAATTCGTTAAAGTTTTAGAAGAACGTGGGGCGTTGGAGTATTCTATTATTGTTGCAGCGACCGCTTCTGATCCAGCGCCACTGCAATTTATTGCACCTCTTGCTGGATGTGCTATGGGTGAGTATTTTCGTGATAATGGGCAACATGCTTTGATCGGTTATGATGACTTGTCAAAACAGGCGGTGGCGTATCGTCAAATGTCTCTTTTATTGCGTCGTCCTCCAGGTCGTGAAGCTTATCCGGGAGACGTTTTTTATCTGCATTCGCGTCTTTTAGAGAGGGCTGCGAAGTTGAATGCGGAAAATGGATCTGGGTCGTTGACAGCTTTGCCGGTTATTGAAACGCAAGCAAATGATGTTTCTGCCTATATTCCTACAAATGTGATTTCGATTACTGATGGGCAAATTTTTCTAGAGACTAATTTGTTTTATCAAGGAATTCGTCCTGCTGTAAATGTTGGTCTTTCTGTGTCGCGTGTTGGTTCTGCAGCACAAATTAAGGCGATGAAGCAAGTTGCTGGCTCGATTAAAGGTGAATTGGCGCAATATCGTGAAATGGCAGCTTTTGCGCAGTTTGGCTCTGATTTGGATGCGTCAACCCAGCGTCTGTTGAATCGGGGTGCGCGCTTGACAGAGCTGTTGAAGCAGCCACAATTTTCTCCACTTAAAACGGAAGAACAAGTGGTGGTTATTTTCGCGGGTGTGAATGGCTATCTTGATGCTTTGGCGGTTTCTGATGTTGCGCGGTTTGAGCAGGGACTTTTGGTGCTTTTGCGTAGTGATTATCAAGATCTCTTAAAGGCAATTGCTGAGAAAAAGCAAATAACAGACGAGCTGAAAGATAAGTTGATAACTGTTCTTAATACTTATGCAAAAAATTTCTCGTGATGAATTGATGGAATGCTTGAATGTCCTCACTAAAAGATCTTAGAGACCGTATCACTTCGGTTAAAGCAACACAAAAGATCACCAAAGCTATGCAGATGGTTGCAGCGGCAAGGTTGCATCGTGCGCAAGAGGCAGCGCAGTCTGCGCGTCCTTATGCGAAGAAGATGGCTGATGTTTTGACCAGTGTTGCTACTGATGTCGATGGTGTTGATGCGCCTGCTCTTATGCGTGGTACGGGGAGAGATGATGTGCATCTCTTGGTGGTGTGTACTGCTGAGCGCGGTTTGTGTGGTGCTTTTAATGTGCAAATCGCTCGTCGTGCACGTGAACAGATTAAGGTATTGTTGGCGGCTGGTAAAATAGTAAAAATTATCACTGTGGGTAAAAAAGGTGCGGATATTTTATCGCGTGATTACAAAGGCTTGATAATTGATCATATCGATTTGCATGCTGTAAAGCGCATTGGTTTTGCAGAGGCAGTGATGATTAGTCAACGGATTGTTGATTTATTCAATGAAGGCGCTTTCGATGTCTGTACGCTATTTTATTCTGAATTTATTTCTGTGATTAATCAGCGCCCAACAGCTTTTGGCTTGATTCCGATGATTGCTCCAAAAGCAGCTGTTAAGGCAATAGATGTTGAGGGGCAAACTGATCATAGCAAAGGGTCACAATCAATTGTTTATGAGTATGAACCTGATGCGGCTTCTCTTTTAGAGGCGCTTGTGCCACGCAATCTTTCGGTGCAAATCTTTCGGGCTTTGCTAGAAAATATTGCTGGTGAGATGGGCGCTAAGATGACAGCTATGGACAATGCATCGCGCAATGCAGGTGAAATGATTAATAAATTGACAGTCGCTTATAATCGTCAACGTCAGGCACAGATTACGACAGAATTGATCGAAATTATTGCGGGCGCTGAAGCGCTTTAAATGGAAAAGGTAAGGATTGATGGTAAATGCAGTAACCTCAAGCAAAGGAACAGAAAAAGGTGAAAAAAAGAAGCCAGCTGCTCGTTCCGGCGTGAAAAAAGCCGCTTCGAAATCTCAAGTGGATGTAAAGGCTTCAGCGGATGTAAAGGCTTCCTCTGTACCTGCGCGTGATGCAGCTAAAGATACACCTGTAAAAAAAGATACATCCGCAAAAAAAGAAGAGCATGCAAAAGGCGCTGTTGGTGAAATCAAGCAGGTTATAGGTGCTGTCGTTGATGTGCAATTTGAAGGTGAATTGCCAAATATTCTCAACGCTTTGGAAACAGAGAATTTAGGCAATCGCTTGGTATTAGAAGTTGCGCAGCATTTGGGTGAAAATACCGTGCGTACGATTGCTATGGATACGACTGATGGTTTGATGCGGGGTCAAAAGGTTGTGGATACAGGCACACAAATTAGCGTTCCTGTAGGAGAAGCAACATTGGGGCGTATTATGAATGTGATTGGAGAGCCGGTGGATAATGTGGGACCCATTCCTGCAACCAAAATGCGTTCTATTCACCAAGAGGCACCTGAATATGTTGAGCAATCAACCATTTCAGAAATTCTTGTCACCGGTATTAAAGTTGTGGATTTGTTAGCTCCTTATTCTAAAGGAGGTAAAATTGGCTTGTTTGGTGGTGCTGGTGTTGGAAAAACCGTTCTCATTATGGAGCTTATAAACAATATTGCAAAGGCACATGGTGGCTATTCTGTATTTGCTGGTGTAGGAGAACGTACACGTGAAGGAAATGATCTTTATTATGAAATGATCGAAAGCCGCGTGAATGTGAATCCAAAAGAGAATAATGGTTCAACGGAAGGGTCAAAATGTGCCCTTGTTTACGGGCAAATGAATGAACCACCAGGAGCACGTGCGCGTGTGGCTCTTTCAGGATTGACAATTGCAGAAAGTTTTCGTGATGAAGGACAAGATGTTCTCTTCTTTGTGGATAATATTTTCCGTTTCACGCAAGCAGGAGCTGAGGTATCCGCTCTTTTAGGGCGTATTCCTTCTGCTGTGGGGTATCAGCCGACTTTGGCAACGGATATGGGGGCTTTACAAGAACGTATTACCAGTACAAAAACAGGCTCTATTACTTCCGTTCAGGCAATTTATGTTCCTGCTGATGACTTGACGGATCCGGCGCCGGCAACGTCTTTTGCTCATTTGGATGCAACAACTGTTCTTTCGCGCTCTATTGCGGAAAAGGGAATTTATCCGGCGGTTGATCCGCTTGACTCTTTCTCGCGTATGTTGGATCCATTGATTGTGGGGGAAGAGCATTACACTGTTGCTTGCCAAGTGCAAACCATTTTACAACGTTATAGAGCGCTTCAGGATATTATTGCTATTCTTGGAATGGATGAACTTTCTGAAGATGACAAATTGCTGGTGGGACGGGCGCGTAAAATTGAACGCTTCCTTTCGCAACCTTTTCATGTTGCGGAAGCCTTTACTGGTTCACCGGGGAAACTCGTTCCTTTAGAAGAGACAATCAAAGGCTTTAAAGGTCTTTGTGCTGGCGATTATGATGATTTGCCAGAAGCTGCTTTTTATATGGTTGGTTCGATTGATGAAGCACTTGAAAAAGGAAAGCGTCTCATGGCAGAGGCTTCTTAGTAAGAAGCTTCTTTATTCAAAAGAAAACTGTTATGAATATTTTTCGTTAAAGAGGGCAAGTCGTTGAAGAAAACAGAGAGTCCTTGTATCGGGTGTTGTGGAGATTTTTGTGGAAAACAATAGAGAAGAGCATTTTTTATTTGAGCTTGTATCGCCTGAAAAAATTGTGTTTTCAGAGCAGGTTGTGTCTGTTGTTCTTCCTTCAGCCTCAGGTTCTTTGACAGTTATGGCACATCATGCGCCATTGATGGCAAGTATTGTGTTGGGTAGTGTGCGTGTTCGCACCTCTTTAGGTGAAAAATTATTTGCTGTATGCGGGGGCGTTGCAAATATTACCTTTTCGGGCTGCTCTTTATTGGTAGAGCACGTTGTGGCTGTAGAGCATCTTTCTTTTGATGTATTAGAACAGCAGATTTTGCAGGTTCAAGCGACGTTGGAAGGAGGAACAAGAGATGAGGATAATCATAAAATAGAGGCTTTTTTCCAGCAATTGTCAGCTGATGGTGCTGTGTTGATAGAGGCGTAGCAGCGTATACAGGAAAAAGGTGACATGAGCGGAAAAAAGAGTACGGTTGTGTTTGCTAAAAGGAGTGGCAAACCTTTTCCTCGTCCTGGTCGTATTTTTGCAGGACCTTTGCCAAAATGTTTTGTTTATATTTTTGCTTCTCTTATTTTGCAATGGGCTTATGGTTTAGGGGCTAATATTGTTCAGTCTAACATTGTCCATCTTACGGGTGATTTTCACGCAACTTTGACCGAGACAACATGGTTGGTAGCGGCCTATATGGCGCCAAATGTGAGTGTAGCGATTATGTTGATCAAAATTCGCTATCAATTTGGTTTGCGTGCTTTTGCTGAATTATCAATCCTTGGCTTCGTTTTGGTTTGCGTGTTGCAACTCTTTGTTACGGATTTGCGTTCTGCATTGATTATTCGCTTTTTTGCTGGGATTGCGGCTGCTCCTTTGGCTTCGCTTGCGCTGCTTTATATGATGGAGGCTTTTTCTCCAGCAAAGAAGTTTACTGTTGGTCTTAGTTTGAATTATATGAATGCGGCTTTAGCGGCACCTTTATCACGTTTGATTTCTCCTGATTTGCTAGAAAATGGTGGTTTTTCCAGTCTTTCCGCTCTGGAAATGGGGTTGGTTCTCATTAGCTTGGTCTGTATCTATACTTTGCCTCTAACGCCTGTTGTCCGCAGTAAGGTTATTCAAAAGTTAGATTGGATAAGTTATGGTTTAATTGCTTTTGGTCTTGGATTAAATGCCGTGATTATGTCTGTTGGCATATTGTATTGGTGGTATGAAGCACCATGGATTGGTTGGGGGCTTGCACTTGCTATTTTCTCGTTGGCTATTGCTATTATTATTGAGCTTAATAGAGAAAAACCGTTGATTGATCTCCGTTGGATTTTCAGTAAAGAAATGGTTCAATCTGTTTTGATTTTATTGATCTTTCATGTTTTTTTGTTGGAGCGGTCAAATTTGCCTGTAGGTTTTTTTAATCTTTTTGGTTTACTTAATCGTGAAATGGCGCCCATGTATCTTGCGGTGACATTGGGTATTCTGTTAGGGGGGGCTGTTTGTGTCTTTTTTTTACGGGCGGGGCGTGAAGATTATTTTTATTTGTTATCTTTAGGTTGTTTGGCGCTGGGAGCTTATTTAGACAGTCGTGTAAACTATTTAACGCGTCCGAAAGATATGATGTTGAGCCAAGGGTTGGTGAGTTTTAGTTATGCACTTTTTTTGCCTCCTGCTCTTTTCAAAGGGTTTGTGATCGCTGGTGAGCGAGGACCGCGTTATGTTTTGAGTTTTATTGCGGTTTTTTTGCTAACGCAAGTGACAGGGGGATTAATGGGATCGGCTTTTTTTGGCAGTTTACAGTTTTATTTTGCCCATAAAAACTTTGAGTCCTTAACACAAAATATTGTTGTGACTGATCCGCTTATTTCTGGTGAGATGAATACTTTGTTTTCGCCTTCTTATGGTGCCTCTGTTCCTCATGGTTTTGGGAGTGAACAGGGTACTTCTATGTTGATAGAAAAATTTAAGTTAACAGCAAATATTTTTGCTTATGATGACGTTTTTCGGCTTTATTTTTATATTTCAATGATTGTATTCATTATCTTTCTTGTCACAATGGTTATTAAGTCATGCTCTTTGCGTACGTTAGAAAAGTAGAATGATATCATAGAAGAGGGGTGCAAAAAATGATAAAAGCATTACGGTCAAAAGCTACGATTGTTGCATTCCTGTCAGGCATTACGGGTGTTTTGCTAATTTTGTGGGCTTGGAGACTTCCTCCTTTTGTAAATAACATTCAAATAACGGATAATGCTTCCATTAAAGGCAATGTTACTCTGGTTAGTTCACAGATCTCTGGGGTGATTGCACGGATTTATGTGCAAGATTATCAACGTGTTGAAAAAGGAATGCTGCTCTTTGAGCTTGATGATTCTCTTTTTCGTCAGCAGCTTGCACGGGCACAGGCTGTTCTCGATTCAAAAAATGCAAAACTGGCAAGTATTGAATTGCAAGCTCAGATTTTACAGGGAGAAGTTAATGCTGCAGAAGCGGAATTAGCGCGTTCACGAGCATTCTCCAATGTTGTTCCTGATAGTAAAAAGTTAGGCTTTGGTGATGCGGCAATTTCTGATTCTCGTCCTCTTTCACAACTCTTGGCAGCCCTAGAAACAAAACGGCAATTGCAAAAACAATTAAATCTTGAAAAACAGAGTTTACAGTCAGAAGTTTCGGGAGCAAAGGTAAGTGTTGAATTGGCAAAACTTAATCTCGATCATACAAAGATTTTATCTCCTAGAACAGGCTATATTGGATTGGTTGGCGCTAGGGTAGGGCAATATGTTATGCCGGGTACGCAATTGGTCTCTGTTATTTCTGATGATATTTGGATTATTGCTAATTATAAGGAAACACAACTTTCGCAGATGCGTGTGGGACAACCGGTTGTTTTTTCTGTTGATGCATTGAACAACAAAAAATTAACAGGGCGTGTGGTTCGTTTTGCTCCAGCGACAGGATCGGAGTTTTCATTGTTAAAAACAGATACGACAATTGGTAATTTTATCAAAATTGCGCAACGTATTTCAGTACGGATTGCTTTAGATCCTGGGCAGGAAGGGATTGAAAAGCTCATTCCTGGTATGTCCGTGGTTACGTATGTGGATACTTCGCAGCAGGTTGATTCTGGAGGATAAAATTTTGGGTTTTTTCAGTTTAATTTTTGCTTCATTTACTTATAGCAAATGGGTATTTACATTGGAAGATTTCATTTGGTTTGTTATACTGCATCTTTTAAAGCTCTTAAAATTCTTATATGTCATGCTGTGAAATAATGTTCCTTAGAATATTAAAGCGCATACATCTTTATTCTGTTCTATTTCCTTTGAAATTACTCAGTAAAAGAGGGGGATGCAATGTTGAAAGCTTTTCTTGTAGTTTCTCACAACGCTGTTCTTTGAGGTGCGGTGCCACCGCGTGTTTTGAGGATAGGGGTAGGGGACTGCCAGATAAAAAATTGAATGATAGACTGGCGAGATGGATGGAAAACTTACCTTTTGGAGAAAAGCGTAAAGTTAGGGGGGAGACGTAAAGTTTATATTTTGTAAACTATAAAAATGCCCGCTTTGAGTCGGGCATTAAAAGGGAAGGTTGTTGGTTGTGTTGTTAATTTTTACGGATCAGCAAGAAGCTTACTAAAACGACTCCTGCTGCTAATGCGAGGGTTTTTTTAGGATTTTCTTTCGCTTTTTTCTTTAATTCTGTAGCATGTTTGTTGAGATGATAAAGTGCGTGACGGCTTTTTTGTTTCCATGTGTTAAACAGCTCAGAAATGTTTTCAAAGCTATCATTTTGAGAACTCCAATGATTTACGGGGACCAGCTCTCTTTTTAATTGTGCTATACGTTTTTTAATTTTAGCATTTTTGTTATGGGGTGAAAATAGGCACATTTATTGACTCCTTCATGTGTTAAATTGTTGCGTGAAGTTGGAATTGTGTTTGGGGTTTTGCTATAACGGCTTGAAAATTGAAAGGTTGCATTGGTAATGTCGCGCGTGGGTGAGATGGGAATTAAGAGTTTGGGTTTAATGAGGCATTTCTTAATGTGCTCGAGTCCATTTCATGATGGTGTTTGTTAAGGATATAAGGTAAAAATTTTTACAAAATGGTATAAGATTCATTCATAAAGATGGTGGGCGATGTCTTCATTTTTTTGTTTGTTTAAAGTGTTGGGATAGCTTTTGGCACTTGAAATAGTTTATAAGGAGTTTTTATTCCTTATTTATAGTTTTTATCTATATGTTCTCTTGTGGCTGTAGGGAGTGGTATTGATTGATTCAATTAAGAAGATTTAAAATGATAAAATCTTACGATATTTGGTTTGCCATTCAAATTTGTAAAAAATAGATTATTATAAATCAATATGTTGGATTAATTGGGCAGTGCCTTTCATGCATTTTAAAAATTTGAGGACTTGATGAGTACGACCTATTGTTTATCTAAACCATTTGAGCGTCGTCGGTCTATTGGTGTTGCTGTTGGTGATGTGATCATTGGGGGGCAGAGCCCGATAGTTGTACAGTCAATGACCAATACAGATACAGCTGATGTTGATGCAACTGTTGCTCAAGTAGCTGCTCTTTGGCAAGCTGGTTCACAATTGGTTCGAATTACTGTTGATCGCGATGAAGCGGCAGCAGCTGTACCCAAAATACGGGAGCGATTGGAGAGGTTAGGATTTTTTGTACCATTGGTTGGGGATTTTCATTATATTGGCCATAAGCTTTTATCTGAGCATCCTGCGTGTGCTGAGGCGCTTGCAAAATATCGCATCAATCCTGGAAATGTTGGTTTTGGCAAAAAAAAAGATCGTCAATTTGCAGAAATTATTGAGATTGCTTGTCGGTATCATAAACCTATTCGCATTGGCGTGAATTGGGGTTCTCTTGATAACGCATTGTTAACACGGCTTATGGATGAAAATGCACAGCAAGAAAATCCTTTATCGGTTGCTGAAGTGATGCGGGAAACTGTTGTGCAATCTGCTCTGCAATCGGCTTTTTGCGCTGAGGAGATGGGATTGGGACGTGATAAAATTATTCTTTCTGCTAAAGTGAGTGATGTCCAAGATCTTATTGCTATTTATACTACCTTGGCAGTGCGTTGTGATTATGCTCTTCATTTGGGATTAACGGAAGCTGGGATGGGAACAAAGGGGGTTGTTGCTTCTTCGGTGGCTTTGGGCATTTTATTACAGCAAGGGATTGGCGATACGATACGAGTTTCCTTAACACCAAAACCTGGTGGTGATCGGACACGAGAAGTAAAAGTGGGGCAAGAACTTTTGCAAGTGATGGGGTTTCGGCAATTTTTGCCCGTGGTTGCGGCTTGTCCTGGTTGTGGGCGCACAACCTCAACGGTCTTTCAACAATTGGCGCAAAAAATTGAAGCAGATTTATACAAAAATATGCCTGTTTGGCGTGAAAAATACCCTGGCGTTGAAAGTTTGAAGGTTGCCGTGATGGGATGTATCGTCAATGGACCGGGGGAGTCAAAACATGCGGATATTGGAATCTCTTTGCCTGGAGTGGGGGAAAGTCCTGCGGCACCTGTTTTTATTGAGGGACAAAAGGTAAAAACTTTGCGGGGTGATCACATTGCTGAAGAATTTGAAGCGCTTTTGAGTGATTATATTCATACACGCTTTGGGCAGAGTTGAAATAAATTCTTTGAGTGCATTTTTTCTTCATTAAAGGCTGTATTTTTGCTTGTAAATCAATATTCAGTCCTCATTGTGGTTGCATGTTGAGAAATAAGATGATCGTTTATAAATTGATGCGCTTCTTCATTGTTTTCAAGCATTTTTCCTTAATAATACTGTCTTCAAACAGATCCAATAGAAAACTAAACGTGACATTATTTCCAGCAATTTTATGGGTTTCCATGAAAAGCTGGATAGTGCTGTTAGAATTTTTCCCAATTAATAGGATAATTTGAACTCTTTTCAAAATTTTATTGTTTAATTTTTTTACAAAAGCTTTATTGCTTGCAGATCGTGGGGTCCTGTACTTTTTTTCAAATACTTCAATACCTCAAAAAAGCTTTGTATTGCTATAACAGCCTTCTATGCAAGTTCATAAAAGTACAAAAAATCATAAACTGCGCAGATGGTTGGAAGTACTTATCTTCGAAAAATAAAAATCCATTTCGAACAAATATTACAGACTTGAGACGCTATAAAAAATATGGCTTGAGCGATTTTGTAACGGAATAAGTTATTCCAAATTATTAATTGACATAATTAATATAAATGCAAAATTAAAATAGGGAGAGATCATTCTTCCGAATATTATTTTAAACAAGAAGGTTAAAATGAAAGTAGAATCAAATAGTAAAGTGGTACTAGGAACGAAGATCAAGTCTTATTCTTCTACATCTGCTAAAGTAAAATCTTTGATTTGCGATTCTGCATTATCATAATTGAAAATATTGGAAGGGGTTGTATGACCCCTTCTATTTACGGTTGGGGGTGATATGTATTTACAAAATGAAGAGGCGCTATTATTGGCTCGCGATATGAGAGAAAGTAGAGTCAATTTGAATGTCCTTGGTTTAGGAAAGAGATCTCCGTATATTGGTCGCGAAGAAATGATAAGAACAGCGATGGTTTCTTTGTTTTGCGCTTATAAGAAAAGTATTGTTATTTCTGGTCCTGCTGGATGTGGGAAGACTTCTTTTGTGCGTGAGTTAGCTTTTAGGCTTAATCAGTTTAAGCCTATGTTGAATGGATATGTCATACTAGAGGTTAATTTAGGAAGCGTGATATCTGATACGGGATTACGGGGGGAGTTTGAACGAAAAATCGGAACTTTAATAGAAACTGTGTCTCCATATGAGAATGTCGCCCTTTTTATTGATGAAGGGCATTCAATCGCTAATACCAGAAGTGATGGAGGTATCGGTGCCATGGATTTATTCAAACCTTTTATGCTAGAACAGAATTTAAAGTTAATTATAGCGGCAACTTCTGCAGAATTAGCACATATTCAAGGGGATGCAGCATTTTTTCGTAGATTTCATCATGTACGCTTAGGTGAGCTCTCAATAGATGAAAAAATGAATGCTATAAGGCTACATATAAAATATCTTGAAGAGTATCATGGGCGTAAATTTTGTTTCGATAATTTTAATTTTGATAACACAAGTGATTTGCACGATTTGTTGAGTCATGTAGATCTTCAGCTTGCTAGGGGGAGATTTGAAAATGAATTTGCTATATAAAAACAAGTATGTTTATTCGTATACCATATCAGCGAGGCAAGAAGGTGATGAGGTTTTGATAGGGGCGGATCTGCAAAATGTTATAGCTCTTGATATGAGTGGTACGTCACCGAATGTTATAAAGGCTTTGGCGTGTTTTGATGCAGAGAATACCATAGGTGATATAATATTGAAATGTAACCTAGATACTGCAGAAAGCGAAGATTTTTTGTATTTAGCAAAATATATGCTTGATAATAGAATAATAGAACCACCCTTTTCAAAGGAGGATTCTATTAGAAAAGCTAGGCTTAGTGAGAGCGAGTATAATAGATTTGATAGGCAAATTAACTTATTCAAGCATGTATCAGGTAGTTTTGACAATGCCCTTTTAGCTAACTCCAAATTGAAAGATGCTAAGATAACTATAGTTGGTTTGGGTGGATGTGGAAGCTATGTTTTTTATACATTATCTGCTATGGGGGCAGGACATATTAAAAGCTATGATTTTGATATTGTCGAAGAATCAAATTTATCTAGACAGATACTCTATAATTATAGTGACTTAGGTAAAAAAAAGGTTGATGTTGCTAGAGATAAAGCTCCATAATTAGTCTTTCGACTCAATATGAGTTCTATGATGAAAAAATAGATAATATAGAAAAGGCATGCCGTCTATTCGAAAGAGCTGATCTTGTTATATGCGCAGCAGATAATCCAAGGCCAGCTTTTTTCCATTTAATGAACGAAGCTGCTTTTAATATGGGTGGCGCGCTGTTGTATGCTGCTTCGGCCATGGTAAATGCTATTGTTGGCCCGTTGATTATTCCAGGTAAAACAAGATGTTATGCATGTGTGAATCAGAATCATATGAAGGATGTTAATGAGTTTGAGTTTGTTAAGACTATTAAGCAAAACTATATGAATACTTTGATAGATCCGTATAATGCGGTTGCTGGTTCTTTGGCTGCTCTTGAGGCAGTAAAATATTTAACGGATTTTGACAAATGTCAAATTATAGAAAAAACATTATTTATTAATTTTTCCAGCTATAAAATTGATAGGACTGAAGATCCTTATAGCGGTTATTGCCCTATTTGTCGTAAAATATAAGTTTTTATCTTTATATAAATGATGTATATGGTGCCCTTTTTTGGCGTTATTGGGGGGGATGGATGACAAGTATATTAGCATTTGGATTTTTATTTAACGGTATAAGAATTTTAACAGGTGCCTTTATTGTATTTTATATGCTTGAAAAAGGGCTAACTCTTATTGATATCGGGATCATTAAGTCGTTTCAGGCTTTTATTATGATGGTTACAGATATTCCTCTGGGATATTTTGCCGATAGAAAAAGTTATAAAATATCGATCGTTTTGGCAGCGGCTTTTGCTGCTACATGGCTCTTTCTCATGGGATTTTCTACAAGCTTTTATGGATTTCTTTTGGCAGAATCTTTTAATGCCTTATCGCTGACATTGATTGCTGGCGCCTATAATGCTTTACTTGTTCAATATGCAAAAGCAAAATTGACATCGACTAAAAAAGTGCTGGGAGCGAGCTCTCAATATAATTACATCGGCATGTTTATATTCAGTTTGATCGGTGCTTATTTTGCTGATTATTCTAGCCAATATATATGGTATATCGCGGCGTTTTTAATGTTGATGACGACACTATTTGGTTTGTTTTTTCTTGATGACCTGAAAGGAGAGAAAAAACCAAATAAAGCGAATTCTCTCATTTATGACGCTAAAGAGATGTTGTCTATTTTTATTAGAGTTCCTTATATCTCTTTATGCTTTTATTTTTCACTGATCTTTTTCAATATATTCTCGCAGTATTGGCAGTGGATATTTAAAGATCATCATATTAATGTCACTTATTTTGATCTTGGTGTGACATTTTCATTGATATTGCTTTCTCAGCTCTTGGCTAGTTTTCTCTTTACAAAACTAAGTGAAAGAGTGAATTTTATTTTACTGTTGTTTCTTTCAGCTTCACTGATTTTACAATGGTTTTCTTTGAGCCGAAAAAAGAAATTGCTGTTATTTTAGTCTTTATGATTTTTTACTTAATTAAGTATACATATCTGCGTGTAGAAGTTGTTTTGCACGATAGTATTAGTGATCATTTCAGGGCTACATATGAATCTTTCTTGTCAACTGTTGGGAGATTTAGCTTATTGGTATTTTTTTACATGAGTGCGTATATGGTCAATATATTTGGCTTTTTCTCTCTCGTTTATATTTTGGGTATCTATTTATTGGTTTATCTGTTGGCAATGTTTTTTTAGAAGGAGCCCTAAAGAAATCTCAGTGAAAATAGTAACGTATTTCACGTGTGTTTCATGGGGTTTATAGTGGATCGAGGCTTTTATTTATTAAGGCACATCGTTGTTTTGTATGTTGAATGAGAAAGCTGAATAGTGTCAGTTATTCTTATTTAAAACTATGTATGTTGAAGCAATCAAAGTCATCTGCTTATACGTTATAAGTGGGCATGGCATAACAATCATTAAAAAGGAAATAAAAATGCTTCTCATGAATATTGCGCCAAGAGTTGCTGACAAAAGATTGGACGCTGATAAAGAGAATGATTGTGCTGGATCATATGCTTATTAAGGAATGGTGATGGAGCAGTTTTCCCATTTTCATTGGTTTCTTGCTGGTAACACTTTATCGCATTAGAGCTAATTAAGCAGTTGGACAATTTATAGCCTGTTCAAATAGACTTTTCTCATGACCGATTTTATTGTTGATATATCTAACACGTTTTATTCCTGTTTCCTTTAAAAGATGAATCATCTTGTTGAGATAACGACATCTTTTATTCTTATTTTAAGTATTTTCTCTTTGGTTGTGGCGCTAGCTCTGTATTTGTATTGTTGTGGGATGTACTCGCGTGGATAGTCTAGAGCAGTACAATAAGCTTTACGAAGAATACATAAATGAAAAATACGAGGCTTTTGAACATTTTCAAAAATAAGAGCAAGCAAGAAACTTCGTATATAGCCATGGTTATGAGAATATAGCGCCCAAATTTGATATTATATGGCATCGTTCCATACTTATTGTTTTATGTGGACGCTTTGTTAATTTATTGCGCGGTGATCATAATGAGGAGAGGTCATGGGCTTACTTTATGTCATAAGCAGTTTGCGTTATGACTATAATTGGAGAAAAAACAATTTTATTTGGGCATATAATATGTCTATGAACTCTACGGATTCCATGATTGATTATGCGAAAAAATTTCTTAATCCTTCAAGTGGAAATGGCATTAGCTCAACAACACAACTTATTGACCTTATGTCTAGTATGGGAGCTGGTCATGGTGACAACACTAAACAAATAGTGCGTTGTTGCATAGAGCTCAATACGATATATGACATGATGAAACTAAGAAAAATTTACAAATAACATTTAATGGGTAATGGGCAAAATTCTCTCGAAGGATATTAAATGACTATAATACTCTATTGATCAACGCGGCATTTTCTTATTTATGTTGCATGTTTTTTTATGATGCCTTCAAAAGGTGGACATATTTTTCTGCTTTGGCAACAGGCATAGGTTCACTTACAATGATGCTCTTCATCTTAATAATAAAATTTCACTTAAAGGAGGAAATTTGCACTTAGCTTGAAAAAAGTACTTATCATAAATTAAATTGCGATATTATATATAATAATAAGGACTTTTTTATTTTTCTGTTTCAATGATCATTCTCTGTTTAATCTTATCAATTCTCTTTTTATGCGATGAATTGAATAAACAAGATAAAGAGCGTGACGAATTAAAGTGGTACAGTGATCGTAATTATTATTAAATTGAAGTTATTACATACTTTTGTAAAAATGTTTCTACGCTTGAAGGAGCATGCGGACACTATCACGCACTTTGCTATAACCCCCAATGTTTGCTGCAGCCTTTGACTCTTGAGGCGATCCATAAGAGGTATGTTTTAGTCCTTTCTTTGATGTTTTTTCCTCACGCGGCTCTCCCCTTTTGTGAGGTGAAAGCGAATGATTTTGATTGATTCAATATACACAGATTGAAATGAAAAAATCCTACGGTATTCAGAGTTCTAATTCAATATGAATAACGCTGAATTATCATTATAAATAAATTATTTGTAGCTTTCTTGCGAAGAAAAGAGAGATCGGTAATAATACTGCTTTGGTCGTTCGTTCTATTGAAATTGATGACTTTATTTATCCTGTTTATGCCGTAAAACACTGTCATTTGAGGGGTGTGAAGGTAGTCTGTTTAACACATTGAGTATTTTAAAAGTGCATGGTGAATACTCTTAAGTCTTGTTTATCGAGTCTTTAATTTAAGTGAATCGCATGCGTGGAAAGCTAGAGGAACCTATTCGGTAAGAATCTAGACTGTTTACAGAGCAGATTGGGTTAAAAACTTTGTTCTTTAAGGGGGGCATGAAAATCAAAATAGCAATTATGTTCATTTTTTTCTGATATTTTAAATACGGACTTCAAAAAAATGATGCTTGAACTAAATAATGAGCACTTTTGTAAAAGTGTTTTTAGAGAGCAAGCAATACACGAGTGAATTTACAGAATGTAACCATATTTGATCTTCTACAACAAGATAGCGTGGAAAGGCATAAAAATTACGACTCTCTACTGAAGGCATTGTACTTCTTTTATTGTTTTTTGCGGGTTTATAAAATGCCTTGTTGTGTACTTATTCCGTTTATTTTTTGCCCTATCGTTAGAAGATTAAAGACAATGAAGGAGAAAACGAGCTTTCCTCTTTCCGGTCGTTTTTATTCGGCTTTAAAGCATCTACGGTAATATCTTTTAAAGCATGGTGATTACGCATTGTTTCACATTTTGTTTCTTTTATTCTTTAATGGAGGGCATTTTTCATGCAAAATAGGATACCCAGAATGCACTTGTGTTATAAATTCACGCGCTTGGTTTAATGAAATCCATCTCAAGATTTGTTGCACCCATTTCATGATAAGGACTATAATGGGAAGTTTAATTTTTGCGTATTGCACTAAAGTGTGCTGCTTGTTGGAGGGGGAGTGCTTTAGCGCCAAAAGGGTGTAAGAATGCTTCTGCTTTACTGATGAGTGTATCTCGCTTTTTTTGGGTTTCTTCAATACCATAAAGATGAACAAAAGTTGCTTTTTGTGCCGTTTCATCTTTCCCAGCAGTTTTTCCTAGGGTTTGCGTGTTGGCGGTGACATCAAGAAGGTCATCGGTTAATTGAAAGGCTAAACCAAGATAGGTACCAAAATCAGTAAGATTTTCGGTTAATTCTTTAGATGCATTGCCAATGATGGCGCCTGCTTGGCAAGCAAAGCTTATCAGGGCTGCTGTTTTCATGTGTTGTAGAGTGATGATGTCAGTATTTTCTTGCGGTCTTTTTTCAGCTTCAAGGTCCAGCATTTGTCCACCTAACATTCCGCCAAGTCCTGCCGATTGTGCAAGAGACGTGATCAGCTTGATTCTAATGTCTGTAGATAGAGTACTGGCTTTATGGGCAATGAGTTCAAAGGCAAATGTTAAGAGAGCATTGCCTGCTAGAATTGCGGTTGCTTCATCAAATGCTATATGGACGGTGGGTTTTCCACGTCGGAGTATATCGTTATCCATAGCGGGAAGATCATCATGAATGAGCGAATAACAATGGATACATTCTAAGGCACATGCAACATCAAGAGAATGTTCTACAGGGATATCAAAAAGTGCGGCACTTTGAATCACAAGAAAAGGACGCAGGCGTTTTCCACCGTTCAGCACACCATAGCGCATGGCTTTGATTAAGTTTTTAGGGCGTGAAATTTCACCATTTTGGATTTGATCACTTAACAGGGTATCAAGCCGCTTTTCAACGGTGTGTCCATGTTTTGCAAGAAGGGTGGTAAATTCGTGCATTCTTGCTTCCTTTGTTTTTACAAAAATGAAATTATGAAGTTTTAAAGAGAAAGGTTGTCACTTTTTCTTGTTTTCATAAATTGGCGTCGTTTTTTATTAAAAATCAATTTCTCTTTTTATCCGTATCTCTACTGTATGCGCAAATCCCTTTCTAAGCCAAATAAAAATTGAATGAAGGTCTTATGAAAATGCTTTTATTGGTGTATAGAATTTTCAAATTTTGCGGTGTTTTTGATATTCATTTGATCATTGTGACACCATTTTTGATAAAAGAAGGTCATTTTTGGTAAGAAGAGGATCATTTTGACATTGCCTCTTCTTTTTTATCAGTGTATAATATCTCCAAATTTATGGTGTTTTTAAATGAAGCATTGTCATTTTTGACATTGCTTTTTCTGTTTTAATGGATTTGGAGTGTCTTTTTATGGCTGTACCTAAACGAAAAACCTCTCCAGCGAAGAGGGGCATGCGCCGTTCGGCTGATGCTCTGAAGGCGCCGACTTATATCGAAGATAAAAATTCTGGTGAATTACGTCGTCCTCATCACATTGATTTGAAAACAGGAATGTATCGCGGGCGTTCCGTTTTAGTGGTTAAAGACTGAGGGTTTTATCTCATTTCCAGTGGTAAGCTTCCTTTGATTCATTAGTGAATGCACGTTTGGGACGTGCATTTTCGCTTTAATATGGGTATTGAGGTGCCCTTGCGTCGCCCTCATCATATTGATTTATAAAAATCATTTGTTGTTTTGCGCCTTGAATGAAAGGTCTATCGTAGGATTTTCTCATTTCAAATTTCTCTCATATTCAATCAATGACAATCACTTGCTTTTCGGTCATGAGTGCGGCTGGCATGTGGGTAAAAACTCTATAAGAAAGAAAAAAAATGTCTCTAATGAATACTTTCAAATGTAAGGATTATTGCAACATTGGGGGTTAAGTGTATCCTGATGCCAGCTTGCTTTCTTATGAGCAGAAAAGAGAAAACCGTTACAAGACAGAAGGTGTACACATTTAATAATCTTTAGTGCTTTTGATGATAAAGGCAATATAAGACTTTTCTATGAATATCATGTTTTCTTTTCATATTTTTGAACTAAGAATTGTCCATGTATTTTTTCTTATTTTTATGAATATAAGGGATTTTTTACGAACAGCTTGTAAAAATAAGTAAGCTTAAAACCAGATGTGTTATGTATGGGGTTGAGTAAAGTATTTTATCAAAGCCGGTATGACTCTCCAGTTCATAGCTGGTTTATGAATGATTTTATGGTGTTGCTTACCTGAGTATATGATTTTTTTGTTATCTGTTCATCAATATCCAATCTTCAGCGGTCTGTTTAAAACAGAGATTGAGACTTTTAGAGTTTTATGAATCATTCTAGATTTTGTGTATCCGATTGGAGTAAGAATATTGCTTATATCTTGTAATCTCTGAAATGAGAAGATAACCTCATTTTGGAAAAATATGAAGTTGCAAAGGGCAATGCTAACGTTCATTTTTATTGTTATTTTTTAAGTTAGTTTTACAACTTTCAAAAGTATTTGGAATGCCTTTTACAGAATGGAGATGATGGTTTAGTTCATACTTTTGTTTATCGCATTCTGTAATGGGGCAATGCTTCTCATGTAAAATAAAGCGCCCAAGACAAAATACGCTTATGCTTATACAAAATACGCTTATGCTTATATTGTATCGTCACGCGTTTTTTTAAAAGGAATATTTTTCAATATTTGTTGCATCCATTTTATAACGGCGTTTTTGAATGTTATAATGGTTTTGTAGAAGGGTAAAAGGTAAAGTTTCGGTGCAGTGTATAAACGGCACTATGATCTTTATGCTTAATAAAAAAGCAAGCCCCACACCCTTACACATTTTGCCAGATTCCAATGTTGCTATATCTTTTGGTACTTGAGACGGTTCTAGCTCTTTTTGTACAATTTTTACCCACGGATCAGCTCCGCTTGTGACCGAAAAGCAAGTGATTTTGATTGATTCAACATGAGAGAAATTTGAAATGAGAAAATCCTACGATATTCAAGATTCTAATTTAATATGAATAACGCTAGATTATGATGATTAATCAGTTTGTTATCTATGAAGCAAGAAAATGAGGAGGAGAAATTTGTCGAAAAGTTAGATTGTTTATAGATTGGCGCTAATTAAGAAACTTTGTCCTTAAGGGCAGAGAGGATGTAAAAAAATAAAACCAGCGAAAAGCTGGTTTTATCAAAATATCTCATTATGATGAAAGAGTGTATTATGCAGCGTAGACAGCTTTACTGTTTTCATCTGTTTCTTCTCTCTCAGTTTTAAATTCGCGTTCCGGCTTATTGGAGAGATGCATCTCTATGAGATTGATAGCTTCTGTTTCAGAAAGACTATTAATAACCGCAATTTCGCGGGCCATTCTTTCAAGAGCAGCTGTATAAAGTTGGCGCTCAGAGTAAGATTGTTCAGGCTGTAGATTAGAGCGGAAAAGATCACGAACCACTTCGGCAATACAAATAAGATCTCCTGAGTTGATTTTAGCATCATATTCTTGTGCACGACGTGACCACATGGTTCGTTTAACGCGTGCTTTTCCGCGTAAAACCTTTAAGGCGCGTTCGACAGAATCACTAGCAGATAATTTACGCATTCCAACGGAAAGGGCTTTTGTAATGGGGACTTTGACATCCATCTTATCTTTCGCGAAATGAATGACAAAAAGTTTTAATTTATGTCCTGCAACTTCTTGATCTTCAATCGCTATAATTTGTCCTACTCCATGCGTAGGGTAGACGATATATTCAGAGGTTGCAAATTCTTTAGTCTTAGAGGACGTTCCATGTTGGGATGCCATATTTTAGTTTACTCCCTTATGATCAACAAATGTATCGGAAAACAGGTTATAAACCTGAGGGTTGAGTTTTCTTTAACCAAGTATATTGTACCAATTAAGTGAGCATAAAAGCCGAGTACTTTTAAATCCAAAAAAAATACATCGCCTTACTATAAAAAGCAAAGAAAAATACTTAGAAAGATGATCATGTTAAAATAACACTAACATCAAACTTCTAAAGAATCAATAATTTCGCTTAAGGATTTTTTTATTTTTACAAGAGAAGTCCTTCAATTGTTGAAGGAGGAGGGTGTACACTGTATCGTTACTCTTCGCCACTTCCTGGATTTTCTGAAAAATACTTTTCTAATTTATTTAGAACGCCATCCATTTCTTTTGCTTGAAGAAGAGGATCTTTTCGGGTGGTTATATTAGGCCATTTGTTTGCATAATGAAGATTAAGTTCTAACCACTTTTCTAATCCTGGTTCTGTATCAGGTACAATCGCTTCTGCGGGGCATTCTGGCACACAGACACCACAATCGATGCATTCATCGGGGTGAATAACAAGCATGTTTTCCCCTTCATAAAAACAGTCGACAGGGCAGACTTCAACGCAATCCGTATATTTGCAGTGAATGCAGTTGTCGGTTACTACGTGGGTCAAGATCAAACTCCATTTGTTATTTTAATTCTCTTTAGAGGAAAGTGTGTGCGTGTTTTTATGATTGGTGAGTTGATCCCGTAGTATAGCTAGTTTCGCAAAAGGTGAATCAGGATTAAGGCGCTTTTCTTTTTGAAAAGGTCTACGATTTGCGTGTTTGCTTTGGGATTTGTGGAACTTATGAGAGCGTTTTGTTTGTGATGGCACTTCTTGAGGAGAATTTTCATTTGTGTGTTCCCCTTTTTTTACAGCGCTCTTCGATTTATTTTGCCACTTATTTCCTAATTTATCACGTTTTTTTTGTGCGTTGTGGTGAAATTGATGCCTATAATGCCATAATAAAATAACTTTACCTTCTTCTGTAGGGAGAGGAGATTTGGCAAAATTTCCAACAGGTTCAGCTGCTGGTAAACGATTGGTTTTATGGGGATGTTTTTCAATATCAAAGGATAACGTGTTTGGGTATGAGATATTTTTTTCTTCTCGTGTTGTTGCTGAATCGCTTATTGTTTTCCATTGACTGCCAACGCATTCTGCTGCAGGAACATCTTGTATTGTCCCATTGACAGGGGAAGAGGTTTGGTGTGCAAAGAGATTTTGTTCAAAAACAGTATTGCTTATGCTGTACGATTGATAACCAAGTCCTTTGAGGATTTCTTCCATATCGTTTCCATTAGCTCCAAGAATGGACATCATGGCCGGTGTAACAAAAAAACTTTTGCCATCATAGGCGCCATCGGGTTTGGGATCACTTCCTTGTTTCCAACGCAGTGCGGGGCGGATGAGATTGCCAAGACGTTCTAAAATATCAATCCGTACAGCACGTTGTCCTAGGATTTGGTAGCCGGCTAATTGATAAAATTGGCGGTTATAGGTAGGGTCAACAATCAAAGAGGTTCGACCAGCGGATAATGCTGAAAAAATTTCACCCAAACCAGTTTGATCTTGTTCCGCATTTTGAAGATTCCACAGGAGAGTAATGGCTTGAACCGGAGCAGGTTTAAGCATTCCGGCAACATAGATATGAAAAGCGCCAAAACGCACACCTAGACGCCGAAGCACGGCACGTGATTCTTGCGCAAGTTTTTTGACAATGTCTAAGACTTCGCGGCGTGGTAAAATCCCTAAAGAATTAAAAAGTTGTAAAGCAAGACTGTTTGTTGAATCCGTTAAATTATCAGCATTGCGCAAATCAAACAGGGGTTTTAAAGCCGTTTCAAAATGAAAGGTGACAAAGCGTTCTAATCGTTTCACAACGTTATTGCGAGATTCTCCTGTGAGTTGTGAATCTGCTAAAACAATCAGTTTTGGTTTGAAAAAATCTTCTGTTGCCACAAGTTGCCCTACGGGTTGACCAATCCAGCGCACAATTCCATCAGAACTGAGGGTAAAATCTCCATTTGCACAAGCACAAAAGCGTGTTGCGCGTTTGGAAAAAGCAAGAATCAAATTTTCATTCTCCGTTGAAATTTGCTTCTCATCTATTTGATTGGCACTGTTTTTGTTGGCATAAAAACGAAAACCTTCAAATTTACCCCTTCCGTGTTTTTCAATGAGAATATCATCTTGAAGAATTTCATTCTGTTGAACAATCTTGCTATCCATGATCAGTTTCTTTCTCAGTGCGAAATTGGTTCAAAGCTTTTTGCGACAATTTCATAATGGTTCTCTTTCTTTAACACGTTTGTTGCGTTTGCTTCAATCGCTCTTGTCGTTTTTTGATGTTTCTTTTTGCACCTTTAAAACTTGGATGATTCTTTTTTATTCAGTTTTCATTCAGTTTGGATGCTTTATATTTGCAAATTACACTTATTGGTTGTATTGTAAAGCTGAAAGCATGAATAAATTCTTCAATTTCAAAGGAAATGGAACCGGTTATTAAAGAACAGTATTTGTTTTGCGTGATCATTTTGTTTTTTGCTGTTTTGTCATGAAAAGTGAAGAGAAAGTTTTTTCGAAAATTTCATAGGCTAAAAGGCATATTGTAAAGGCATTTTGCAGGTGAAATTGTGTCTTATGACAAGAAGTTTTACCATGACAGTAAAAAAAACAATTGCGATTATAAAAATACACGTTAAAGTAGCAAGTGCAGAAGTGAACAACTTTTGCGTTCTTTAAGCAAAGAATAATGATGTCGTTGCCAAATCAATTTTGATAATTTTAATCGCAAGGGGTTATTATGGGTAATCTTTCAAATGCTGTTTATAAAAGCAGCAAAAATTATAGCGATGCAGACAAAAGCTTAGGACGTAATATGATGCGTTCTGCTATGCAAGCACCTTATCTTGAACGACAAAAAGAGCATGATTTGGCTCTGCGGTGGAAAGACAAACGTGATGATGATGCCATGCATCAAATTGCAGCGGCTCATATGCGTTTAGTGATTGCTATTGCTAACCGCTTTAAACGTTTCAAAATGCCATTGGGGGATTTGGTACAAGAAGGGTATGTGGGACTCTTGGAAGCAGCTGCACGTTTTGAACCTGATCGGGAAGTGCGTTTTTCAACCTATGCAACGTGGTGGATACGTGCTTCTATTCAAGATTATATTTTGCGAAATTGGTCAATCGTTCGAGGGGGAACTAGTTCTTCGCAAAAAGCACTTTTCTTTAATCTTCGGCGTTTGCGTGCAAAACTGATACAAGATGATAGTGCTTTGTCGAAACAGGATATTTTTCGCACAATCGCTGAAAAGCTTGGTGTTTCCGTGCGCGATGTTGAAACGATGGATTTTCGTTTTTCCAGTTCTGATAATTCCTTGAGTGTTTCTGTTTCTGAGAACAGTGATAATTCCATTGCTAAGATGGATGTTTTGGTGGATGATAGTCCTCTTCCTGATGCTTTAATTGAGCAAGTAATTGATGGTCAACGGCGTACACAATGGCTTTACGATGCGTTGCAAATTCTCAATGAACGGGAGTTGGAAATTATTCGCTTTCGTCGCTTAAATGAAGAGGGTGCGACTCTTGAAGTTTTGGGGGAAAAGTTAGGGATTTCGAAAGAGCGCGTGCGTCAAATTGAAGCTCGGGCTTTGCAGAAATTGCGTTCTGCTCTCCTTACGGTTCATTCAGAAGATGCTTACGATATATAAAGCAGCGAAAGGCTTTGTGGGAGGAAAAGAGAGAAAATATAAGTGGGGGGGATATGAGAGTATGATGAAGTTGGATTTAGGGGATTGCTAGATTTGTCTAGGGATATGCCTCCTTGGGGAGGTGTTTGGTGCTATTGATGAACAGAGGAAGATTGGGGGTGATATTAGTTCGAGGCAGTATCTATCAAACGGAGGCGTATGAAGGTATGATGAAATTGGTTTTTTAAAGTGTCCTTCTTCATTTGTGAATATGCTTTAAGGGGGAAGGGCGTGATACAGATAGAAAAGAATCAAAACTGTAGCAGATGAGAAAAAGGCTTATTCTGTAATAATTTTTACTTTTGTACCTGCGGGTAAAGTTTGTGTTGGCGAGAGGGCGTTGAGGATGCGAAAGAGTTTTTCTTTATCTGGTGTGTGTTGCATTTTATTGGCTAGGTTTGCAACGTTTTCTCCTTGTTTAACGCGGACAACACGGATTTTTAAGGGCTTTAGTTTTTTTAACTGTGAAGATGAAAGAGAATGAAAGCTTTGTAGCGTTTTTTGGGCAACCTCTACAAAATTTTGAGAATTATGTGGAGCGGCTGTTAGAAAACGAAAGATGTGGTTGTTGAATGGAATGACAACTACATCAAATTGCCATTGCTCATTGGTAGCATGGGCTCGTGCTCCGAGTAAGCTTTGGCTTTGGAATCCTTGACTGGGGAGCCCCTGAATTGTGATGGGGCGGATAGATGATTGGTCTAGCCCGATAATCCAGCCGCTTTTCAAATAATCATTCGCAGATATTCCAGCAAGATGCGGAATAGCATCAAAACGAATCGCAATTTTATCTGGTCCACTGGCCCAAACAGTGTGTGCTGAATGTTCTATTGTAAAATTTTTTGGAACAGAAAAAGCTATGCGCAATTGTGGGTGAATAAATTGGTTGCCTCGTATAAAACCTGTATAAAAGCCTCCTCCAAAAATCATGCCATCAATGCTTTTGAGAAAAGAATCGCGATCGGTTGTTTTACTATTCCCTTTACTGATTTTACGCGCTTTTTCTATCGCAAGCCGAATGCGTTGAGGGGTGGTTGGGTGAGAGGCTAGAAAATCTAGAGAGGCATTTTGGGTGTCGGAGATATTATGCAAAGCACTATAGGCTTCCATTGTTTGAAGAAAGCGCGGTGAAGCAAATGGATCATATCCTGCTTGTTGGAGCATTTCGAGTGCTAGGGAATCAGCCTCCAGCTCTTGATTGCGGGAAAATTGCGCGAGTTGTTGCTTGTTTTGCATAGGGTTATGAAGTTTTTTGCCAATAGAAGAAAGAAGACGTGAAGATATGTGATTTGTCATCTTTAATTGGGCTTCTTTTTGCAGGCGTAAAATACCATGATTGGCTCTGATATGTGCTATCTCATGGGCTAAAATGGCTGCAACTTCTGAAGAATCATTGGCTAGTGCCAGCATACCACGAGTGATGTAGATCGCGCCATTGGGGAGCGCAAATGCGTTAACACTCTCTGAGTTTAAAATTGTTATAGAATAGCTTTGATGAGAACTATGTGATGAAACTGTCAGTTTACCGACAATCTTTGCTAAAAGGTGTTCAAGTTTTGCATCATAATAAGCGCCACCATACATTTGCAAAATACGTGGGTGTTGCAGAACGCTTAATGTGACATAGATATTGTGATTGTTGGTATGTTTGATTGTTTTAGAAGAATTGGAAGAAAACCTATCATTTTGAGAGAGGGGCGTATGACAAGCCGAAAGGAGAAACGTTAAACTTATGAAAGTTGCTTTATATAGGCGCGAGCGAAAAAGAGAATTGCGTTGAAAAATGGGGTGCGTTGGACCATGGTGCACATTGTTTCTGTGGAGTAATTTGGCAAATTGCATTTGTATCTTTGTATCGTATGTTTCTTCAAGAGAGTCATTAGGGATAAGGATTCGTTTGGCTATATCACGCTTTTTGTTTATAAAAAATGACTCTCACCTATAAAAGGGTGCGCTATAAAGGAAAATTTGTGAAAGGCAAAGTATGGCATGACAACATTTACGATATTGTTAAATGGAGATATTTGTATCACTGATCGCTTGCTTAATCAAATTCAAAACAGTCGGGTAATTGCTGCTGATGGTGGTATGCGTCATGCGGCAGCGCTTAATGTGTCGCCTGAATTGTGGTTAGGCGATTTTGATTCATCAGATGAGAATTTAATACGCAAATATAGTCATGTTCCGTGTGAGGTTTTTCCCTCTGATAAAGATATGACAGATAGTGCTCTGGCTTGTGAAAGAGCGCTGCAAAATGGTGCTAAAAAGCTTATTTTGTGCGGTGCTTTGGGAGGTGAAAGAAGTGATCATAGCCTTTCTCATATGACGCAAGCATTGGTGCTGGCTGAAGGGGGCATTTCAGTGTTGTTGACAAGCGGTTTGGAAGAAGGATGGCCGGTTTTGTCAAAACCTTGTTCGTATGATTTGCCTAAGGGATGTTTATTTAGTATTATCGGTTTTTCTGATTTAAAAGGCTTAACTCTTGCAGGGGTAAAATGGCCAATTTGCGACATAAATGTGTCATTTGGCTCTTCTTTAACACTTTCTAACCGTATTTGTGGAACCTTTTCTTGCCATTTAGGTTCTGGAAAAGCTATCTTGTTAGCGTCTGTGCCTATTCCATAAAGCTCTTCCAATATATTTTGAATAAGGCAGGGGGGCTTAGTGATTAAGTGCCGACATAAACGATATATTATGTATTGATCTTAAGAAGGAAAGGTTTTGATATGTTAAAATCAATTTTTAAAGTGGCCGTTGTTTCAGCCATTGGTTTCAGTTCAGTTGCTTGTACCACAAACGATGAACGTGTTGCACGTTACGGCGTAGGAGGCGCAGCAATCGGTGCTTTGGCTGGAACTGCTATTGCTGGAAGTACGCCTGGAGCAGCACTTACCGGTGCAGCATTTGGTGCTTTGGCTGGAACAGTAACAGGTGCGGCTGCAAATCAAAGAAAACAACAAAGACAGGCATCACAATTGTGCACGTATCGTGGTCGTAGAGGGCATGTTTACCAAGCGCCTTGTGCACAAAGAGTGCCTGTACGACAATTGTGTTCTTACCGTGATGTAAGAGGGATGATGTATAAAGCACCTTGTCCGCACCGCGTTCGTTAATGACGGTGCCGCTCCTGCGGCTTGACCGCATTTTCTTAAATTTTGGAAAAATACCTTTACTCAATCAAGTTTGTTTATCGGTTGAGCAGGGGGCGCGTATCGCGCTGGTCGGCCGTAATGGTTGTGGAAAATCGACCCTGTTAAAAATTGCTGCAGGAATATTAGAGCCTCATGGTGGCGAAATTTTTCGCCACCCGCGAGTGACGCTCCGTTATGTCTCACAAAATCCGGATTGTTCAGGATTTGAAGATATTAACGCTTATGTGGAAGCGGGGCTGGACGATACCTCTGATGTCCAGTGGATCAATACGCTTCGCACAAATTTAGGGTTTTCGGGGGCGGAAAAATTGGAAACGCTTTCGGGAGGCGAAAAGCGGCGTGTTTCACTGTTACGGGCCATTGCTGCAAAACCCGATATTTTGTTCTTAGATGAACCAACCAATCATCTTGATTTACCAACTATTGAATGGCTGGAAGCTATTTTGTCTTCTTTGCGTTCAGCAATTGTGGTGATTTCCCATGATCGGCGATTTTTAGAAAATGTTACACGGTCAACGGTATGGCTTGATCGTGGCACAACCAAAAGACTGGAAAAGCGTTTTTCAGAATTTGAAAGTTGGCGTGATAAGGCGTTACAAGAAGAAGCCATCGAACAGCATAAATTGGGGCGCCAAATTGCCCGTGAAGAACAATGGTTGCGTTATGGCGTGAGCGCACGGCGTAAGCGTAATGTACGGCGCTTGGGGGAATTAAAAAACTTAAGACAGCGTCATCAAACCTATAAAGGGCAGCCGGGAAATGCACTTTTGACAGCAGCGAAAAGTCATGATTCTGGGCAATTGGTGCTTGAAGCAAAGAAAATTTCAAAATTCTATGGTGATCGCATTATCGTGAAAGATTTTTCTTTGCGCATTCAGCGTGGTGATCGAATCGGTTTGGTAGGACCCAATGGTATCGGAAAGACAACGCTCCTTTCTGCATTAATTGGACAAGAAGCCGTGGATAGTGGAACGGTGAGGCATGGCTATAATCTCTCTATGGCGTTGCTTGATCAGCAACGTATTTTAAACGAAGAAGAAACTTTAGCACATTATTTAACGGGAGGAAGAGGTGATACTCTCGTAATCAATGGGCTGGAGCGGCATGTGATTTCTTATATGAAAGACTTTTTATTTTTGCCTGAACAAGCACGCACTCCCCTTAAAGAATTTTCAGGGGGAGAAAGAGCGCGCCTCATGCTTGCACGACTTCTTTCACGTCCTGCAAATTTTTTGATTCTTGACGAACCGACCAATGATTTGGATATGGAAACTTTGGATTTGTTGCAAGAATTTATTGCTGATTTTGCGGGAACAGTATTGTTGGTCAGCCATGACAGAGACTTTTTAGATCGTACTGTAACGCATATGTTGGCACCTCAAGGTGATGGTCATTGGGTTTTATATGCGGGCGGTTATAGTGATATGATGGCGCAAAATCAGCAAGCTCTGAGTTTACAACGCAAAAAAACAGAATTATCGCAGCGTAAAGCACCTTTAAAATCTCATGCGGGAGAGCTTTCAAAGCAAGACTCATCAACAGATCATAGCTTGATAGTGCGGGAGAAAAAAACACGAAGTAAATTGTCTTATAAGCAGGTTTATGCATTGGAAAGATTGCCTGAAGAAATTGCTGTTTTGCAAAATGAAATCAAAAAAATTGAACAAGAGCTCTCTGATCCAGCCCTTTATTGCAGTGATAAAGAGCGTTTTGAGCGTTTATCAACAGCGTTGGAAAAAAAGAAAAATATATGCACACAAAAAGAAGAAGAATGGTTAGAACTTGAAATTTTACGCGAAGAAATGGAAACGTGTTCACGGTAATATCTAAAACATTTTAAGAGATTTGTATCGCATTATCACGTTTTCTTGGATTTGTTACAAGATCTTAAGGCTGATTTTCGGGAACAATGTTGTCGATGAGTCATGGCAGAAACTTTTTAGATCGCATTGTAATATATAGCACCTTAAGGTGAGGGTTATTGGGTTTTGTATACGAGTGCAGTGATATGATAGCGCAAAAAAAGTATGCTCTGAGCTTACAAGGCAAAGATAGTTTTGTTTCTTTGCCATGAGTTTTTTCAAAATTTCGTATATGGAAGTACGCCAGTCCCCAATGCTGCTACAGCCCCCTTGGAACTTGAGAGCATTCATAAGAAACATTCCCTTGTCTTTACCTTATACCCTAAATACACCAACCTCGCTTATGATGGAAAAGCAAATAATCCTCATTGATTCTAACGTGAGAGGTGTTGTGATGAAGAAAGCTTACTGTATTCGACGTTATGATTTAAGTTTAAAAATGATGATTTGTTAGATAAATCAACGTGTTATTGTAACGTTTTTAGGAGGAGAAAATGATGGCAATTAAAACAAAGCACACAATTTCCACATTGATCAGTTTAGAAGATGCAGCTGAACTGTCTTCTTATTCCCTCCGTAATTCGAATCATCTTCGTTCTTTTGAACTGTTAAGATCTGATGGTTACTACAGCCTAACAGCTTGGGAAATACGAGCTAATGCATTTGCTTATGAGAGTGCACAAGGACAAGCATAGCGATATGTCGTACGATTAAAAAATGAAAACACAGTCATTGGTGTTGTGAATTTTACAAATGTTGTTCGGGTTGTTTTTCAAGCTTGTCATCTTGGTTTTTCTCTTGAGGAAAAACAAAAAAGGCAAAGCTCTCATGTTTGAGAGTTTATCGGCTCTAATGCGGCATATCTTTCATGTTTATCATCTGCATAGAGTGATGGCAAATTATAGACCTGTGAACATAAAAAGCCCGACTTTATATTAAAGCATCTTCATTTCGAAAAAGAAGGCTATGCCAAAGACTATTTGATGATTTCTGGAAAAAGGAGAGATCACTTTCTAACCTCTCGAATCAAAGATCTGTGTGAGTCTGTCAATAGGTTCGAATAAAGTTTTATTAAAAGTTCTATTAAGGGGCTTTTTATCAAATGTGTAAATATGCCGAATTTCTTTCTATCCTAAAAGACGAAGATTCTTCACGTCTTCTTTTGTAAACATTTCAGACTCTTGTTTAGCGGATTTCAACTGCTGACCACTCTATATGTTTCTTTTCGTAGATAATGAATTGATTTATCATCATCATTCATTTTTTCAATTTGAAGGAAGAGAATCCTAAATATCGTAAGACTTTTTCATTTCAAATCTAGTGATGTTTAATCATAAAAATCATCTCTCTTGCACATCATAAAATGGATTGACGTACAAGTGAGGGTTTGTGTGGATAAAAATGATTGGAAGACAAGGATAAAAATGCTCTGTATAAATCCTTTTAAATGTGAGGGCTGTTGCAATATTGTGTATTCTGTGACCGATAGTCTTGTTACAGGTTACACAAACTGCTTATTGTTGGGTGAAATTTTTATACATTCATTTGTTTTTTGCATTTTCTTTTCGTAAGAAAATTTCCAATGTTATCAATGGTTTTAATTCATACCAAGTGCATTTTTATAAAGCTCAATGATTGCTTCTTCTTCTATTCGTTCATGCTCTTCTTTTTTACGCAACCGTATAATGCTCCGAACAGCTTTGCTATCAAAACCAGAGCCTTTAAGTTCAGTGTAAACGTCTTTAATATCATCAGAAATGGTTTTTTTCTCTTCTTCTAGCCGTTCAATACGTTCGATAAAAGAGCGTAATTGGTTTACGGATATAGCGTGTGTTTGGTCGGTTACTGTATCGTTCATTGTATTTTTCTCCAAGTTATATATTTTAAGTTGTTTTTCGACGACGAATTTATGTTGAAAAAGCTTGAAAAACAAAAAGAAAATCAAGCTACACAGTTTTTTTACAAATTGACTTTAAATATTTTGTAAAATTTTTAAGATATATGCATTGATAAAAGGGCTATAAAAAGAAAAATATAAAAATAGACATTTTAGACTTGAAAAGCTTTTGAAAAAAGAAATGTGTCATTTGTTTTGAGAGCTTGACATTATAAAGGAAGTTTTGTGATTTTAAAAAAACGATATTGGGTGTTTCATAAAGGGTTAAAGGTTTTTCTCTTGAGCATTTTGCTCTTGTTTCCTCTTGTTGTTTTTGCAAAAGCTGATTTTAGGGTTTGTAATACAACCCAACAGTCTGTAGGGGTTGCTCTTGGATATCGTACATTTTCAGGGTGGGTGAGCGAAGGCTGGTGGACGGTACCAGTGACAGAGTGTAAAACCTTAATTGAGGGGCCTCTTGCTTCACGGTTTTATTATTTTTATGCGGAAGGGGCACAAAAAAAAGGGAACTGGGCAGGCTCTGTAACCATGTGTGTGCAAGATAGCCAATTTACCATTCAAGGGGTTCATGATTGTTTCCCTCGAGGATATCAAAAGGCTGAATTTAAAGAAATCGATACCGGAAATCAAACCAGTTGGATGGTACAGTTGACCGATGAGTCTTTGTTAAACAATTCAGTTATACCTTCTCTTTCAGGAAATTCTCCACCGTGAAACGTGCACGTAAAGTGAAAATTATTGCGACTCTTGGTCCTTCTTCTTTTTCTCGTTTGATGATTGAGAAGCTTTTTAGGGCAGGAGCAGACGTTTTTCGTCTTAATATGAGCCATACTGATCGTGATATGATGAGTAATTTGGTCAAGTCTATACGAGAAGTTGAAAAAACAGTTCGGCGACCCATTGGTATTTTAGTGGATCTTCAGGGGCCAAAACTGCGTGTGGGTCGTTTTACTAAGGGTCAAGAAGATTTGCGTGTTGGGCAAAGCTTTACGTTAGATAATCGCGATGTTCTTGGTGATGCACAGCGTGTTTTTTTTCCTCATGAGGATGTATTTTCGGCTGTTAAACCAGGGGATCGGTTGTTGATTGATGATGGAAAACTGGAACTGCGTGCGCAAGTTTGTGATGGTCATTATGTACAGTGTCGCGTGGTTGCTGGAACCCGTATTTCTGATCGAAAGGGTGTCAGTTTTCCCGATACAATTTTGCCTTTTGATTCGATGACGTCAAAAGATAAGGAGGATCTTCAGGCTCTTTTACAGCAGCCTGTTGATTGGGTTGCTCTTTCTTTTATTCAACGTCCAGAAGATATTATGGCGGTGCGTCGGTTGACGAAAAGAAAGGTGTCTTTGATGGCTAAAATCGAAAAGCCTCAAGCCTTAGAGCATATAGAGAAAATTATTGATGTATCCGATGGTATTATGATTGCACGGGGTGATCTCGGAGTGGAAATGCCTTTGGAAAGAGTCCCTGCACTTCAGATGGAGCTCATAAAAGCTTGTCGTTTAGCAGGAAAGCCTGTGGTGGTGGCAACACAAATGCTCGAATCAATGATCACATCTCCTGTTCCGACACGCGCAGAAGTGTCGGATGTTGCTACAGCAGTTTATGCAGGAACAGATGCGGTGATGTTGTCTGCTGAATCTGCTTCTGGTCGTTATCCTGAAGAAGCCGTGCTTATGATGGATCGAATCGCGCGGCAAATCGAACAAGATCACACTTATGCAGCTCAGGTTGGGGCACAACATCCAGCACCAGAATCAACAGGAACAGATGCGATTTCTCTTGCAGCGCGTCAGATTGCTGAAACACTTGCATTAGCAGCTATTGTTGCCTATACGGCTTCAGGAAAAACGGGGGTGCGTGCCTCTCGTGAACGTCCCAATAGACCAATTATTGCTTTATCTCCTATTGTGGAAACAGCACGGCGTTTAGCTTTAGTTTGGGGGCTTCATTGTGTAGTGACCGAGGATGCACGGAATTTAGAGGATATGGTTGATCGTGCAGCAGCTATTGCATTTCAGGAAGGTTTTTGCAAAGGGGGAGATCGCTTCCTTGTGACAGCTGGTGTTCCCCTTGGAACGCCTGGTGCGACAAATCTCTTGCGTATTGCTTCTGTCTCCCAAGATGGAACGAAAGGGATTTGAGCCCATGTACGTATAGTGTTTTTTCATGCGCCTTTGAACAGCTTTTAAAAACAATGGGTGTGCGCTTCTTGTGAATGCCTCCATAGACTCACTATTCTTTTATCTCCTATCGTAAGATAGCAAGGTGTTGCGTTAAGTCGTCCGGTTTGGAGATGGGAGCAGATGCGGTGATATTGTCTGTTGATTTTGTTTTAGTTCTGAGGAAGCTGCTTTTATGGTAGGGCATTTAATGGGAGAAACCCTTTTATTTCATTGAGGCATATTGGGGATTGCTTTGTTGATGTTTATACGAGCGAGATGTTTATTGATAATGAGAGTTCATTCTTTTGCTTTTTGAATGAGAGCCTTGAAATTTTTCTCATTTTAAACTTTTGCAAATAGAATTGAATAAAATTAAAATTATGTGCCTAAAAAGTCATGCTGGTATGTCATGAAAAAAGTGTTGGGTGAATGTGTTTTAAGAATATGCTTTGTCAGCGCATTTGCAACATATTGATTTATAATGATAATATAGCGTTCTTTATATTGAATTAAAACCCCGAATACCGTAAGGTTCTCTTATTTTGAATTTGTTTATGATTTTGTCAATCATAACTATTTGCTTGTACGTCACAGGTGGGGGTCTTGTAGGTAAAAACTGTATAAGAAAGGCGTACTTCTTATGAATCGTTTAAGAGCCAAGGAGGCTGTTGCGATATTGGAGGCTGGTTATAATGATGGTGCCGGTTTGCTCTTTTATTACGCTTGAAGGCTTTGAGATCTGGGGAGGGAAATATGGATGGATTGTTTGTTATAAGGATAAAATGTCGGTAGAGAATGTTTTCAAGAGCTATTATTGTAGTTTATGATGTTTGAAGTTGTCTCAGATTAACATAATCTCGGGTTTGGCTTTTTTTTTGCTCTAAATGATGAAAATACTTAATTAACACTGGGTTATAAACGATACGGTGCTCTTCGGTGGGTTCCATCTGACGGATATTTCAGGTGCAAAGACTCTATAGTGCTTATATTATCAAATGGCGGTGTTTTACGGTATAATAGATAAGGAAATATATATTGAATTTGCTTAATATTATCTAAGGACAAGGACTTTTGGTATGCAGTTATAGGGAACATGAATATAGTTCTTGTTCTTGGAGAATGTTTTATTTGTTTGTTTCTATTGTCATTTATATGATTTTTTTTACAATGATGTCGGTTTTGTTATCTTGTTGCGCTGTTAAAAGACATCTCATTTGAAGTGTGGTGATATAAGGTTGCCTCCTTGATATAAGAAGTGTTTGTGCGGAGGTGAAAGATTCAGGGTAGGACTTTCTTATTGAGTTTTAAGTTAATCCCATAAGTAGTGAGTAGCTGGAATCCTCTCTATAAAAAACCGGACTATTTACAGACAGGTGTAGGTTTTAGAATTTTTATCCTGTGAGGTGTGGCGGACAAGTCAAATCACTGATTTATTATGCGCTGATGTATTTTTAGAAATCTTCCTGTTCTTGTTCTTGAATGTTTGTGCGGTTTTGATCATCTTTGAGCAATTGGTTGGTGAGATTTTCAATGCGTTGTGTAGTGTCACGCATAATTTTCCCCATGGTGCGATCTCTTTCGTTGTGGAGTCGTAAAAGAGCATCGTAGTCTTCTTGTAATTTTTTATTTTCTCGTTTTATTTCTTCCATTTCATCGATAATCATTATGCCAGCCATAACCGATAAACGATGGTCTCCAATCTCACCAAAATTGTTCTTTAAATGTGTGATATATTGATCCAATTGAGCAGCAAGCGCAATAAGACGACGTTCTTGTCCTTTATCACAAGCCATGCGATAAATTTTACCATCAATGGTAACGGAAACAGTTTCCATACATATAAACCTTTATCTATCAATGACGACACGAATTGTTTCCATTGCTTTAATAAGACGTTTGGAAACTTCTTTATTTACGGACTCTAAGCGTTCAATTTGGGCTTCAGCTTTGTCAAGCGCTTGGGCAAGATGGCTGCGGTCAGCATTCATTCGTTGAATTTCTTCTTCCCATTCGTTATTTTTATCAATAACGGCATTGCGGTTTACTATGGTGATCTCTAAAGTTCTAAGTGCTTTTTCTAGGTGCTCTAGAGCGTCTTGTAGAACCGTAGTCTCTTGGTTCATTGCTTCTATCCTTTGGGTAATTGTATCCTTTATCAATGCGTTATGCAAAAACGAATCACTTTCACTCTTGTATTGTGTGCATTTTATTTTTAAGTATGTAGGATATTTTAGCAAGCAAAGCAGGGGATAGATATAAATTAAAAGCTGGATTTTTTGCGCGTATTGGCATAAATGACATGGATATACAGGACGCGTGAGGGGAATGTTATTAATGTTATTGAAGTGGTGGCAAAAAGTTTCACGCTAATGGTTGAAAAATAGTATTTCTTGAGAATTTTAAGAGAATACATAAAAAGCAACAGAATAACGTATTTAACGAAATGGTCGATTATTCATGACAAACACCCACCAACAGAATCAGATGGCCAATGCTATCCGTTTTCTTGCTATTGATGCGATTGAAAAAGCAAATTCTGGTCATCCGGGCTTGCCAATGGGGGCAGCCGATATTGCTACGGTTCTTTATACACAATTCCTTGCTCATGATCCTAAAAATCCTCGCTGGCCTAACCGTGATCGTTTTGTGTTATCAGCAGGACATGGGTCTATGTTGCTTTATGCTCTCTTGTATCTTTCTGGTTATGAAGATTTCTCTCTTGAGGATCTCAAAAATTTTCGCCAATTAGGGGCAAAGCTTGCTGGGCACCCAGAATATGGGTATGTGGCGGGAATCGAAACAACCACTGGACCACTTGGACAAGGATTGGCTAATGCCGTGGGGATGGCTCTTGGTGAGCGTTTGCAAAATGCTCGTTTTGGTGATCTTATCAACCATTACACTTACGCGTTGGTGGGCGATGGATGCCTTATGGAAGGGATTTCTCAAGAAGCACTTTCCCTTGCTGGTCATTTGAAACTCAATAAGCTTATTGTGTTGTGGGACGATAATAATATTTCTATCGATGGAGAGATTTCACTTGCTGACAGTACAGATCAGATTGCGCGTTTTAAAGCTTCTGGTTGGGAGACACATAAAGTCAATGGGCATGATCAAGCAGCAATTGCACGGGCTATTGAGGCAGCACAAAATTCTGATAAACCAACTTTGATCGCTTGTAAAACAACAATTGGTTTTGGAGCACCAAATAAAGCGGGTACCAATAAAGTTCATGGAGCCCCTTTAGGTGCACGAGAAATCGCTGAAACCCGTATCGCTTTAGGGTGGGATGCTGAGCCTTTCGTTATTCCAGCCAATATTCTCGATAATTGGCGCTTGGCTAGTCTCAATGCTGCTAAAAAACGCCAAAAATGGGAAGAAAAATTTGCTGATCTTCCTGTCTCAGAACGTGTGGAGTTTGAAAGATTGATGCGCGGCGATCTCGTGGGCGGATTTGATGGCGTTATTGATACTTATAAACAGAAATTGGTTGAAGAGCGTCCCGTTGTTGCTACGCGTAAAGCTTCGGAAATGGCTCTTGAAGTTATCAATGGAGTCGTTACTGAGACCATTGGTGGTTCGGCTGATTTAACCGGATCTAATAATACAAAAAGCAGTCAGATGAAAAGTATCTTTGCTAAAGATTTTTCAGGGCGCTATTTGCATTATGGAATTCGCGAACATGCAATGGGAGCCGTGATGAATGGTCTTGCCCTTTATGGCGGCTTTATTCCTTATGGGGGAACCTTTTTATGTTTTTCTGACTATATGCGTCCTGCTATGCGGCTCTCTTCTTTGATGGGATTGCGGGTGATTTATGTCATGACTCATGATTCCATTGGTCTTGGTGAGGATGGTCCTACGCATCAACCCGTGGAGCATTTGTCTTCCTTGCGCGCAATGCCTAATCATCTTGTGTTCCGCCCTGCTGATGCTATGGAGACAGTCGAGTGTTGGCAATTGGCTTTGAAAGCACGCGGGACGCCTTCTACTTTGGCTTTGAGTCGACAAAATCTACCGCTTTTGCGTCAAGAGTATGAAGAAGAAAATCTCTGTATGCTCGGTGCTTATGAATTCCTAACAGCTAGCGATGATGCACAAGTGACGCTATTTGCTTCTGGTTCAGAATTGCAAATTGCAGTAAAAGCGCATCAAGTCTTAGAAGAAAAAGGCATCCCAACGCGTGTGGTTTCTGTGCCTTGTTTTGAACTCTTTTCTCAACAGTCTTGCTCCTATCAGCGTGCTCTCATTGGAGATGCGCCGATTAAAATTGCCATTGAAGCTGCCATCCGGCAAGGATGGGACCGTTTTATTGGCTGTGATGGTGTGTTTATTGGTATGGAGGGCTTTGGGGCAAGTGGAACAATTGATGCCCTTTATACGCATTTCGGTATTACTTGTGAGAATGTGGTCGCCACCGTTGAAAAAGAGCGTGGAAAGATCAAAGAGGAAAAGACAAAATGACAGCTTGTGTTGTTATGAATGAGGTGGTTGTAGTGCATCATATTCTGTGCAGTGTTGTAGATGATTTTGTGCATTATTGTGGATAAGTGAGTGAGTGATCAAGATATTGATATTGTGGGAATTAATGATTTGGGATTGCTGAAATACCCATTTATTGTGTTTTAAATGTTGTGCTTAAAAAAATTGATGAGGAAACATGTGAAATGACAGTTCGTGTTGCAATTAATGGGTTTGGTCGTATTGGTCGCAATATTTTACGTGCACTTGTGGAAAGTGGACGACAAGATATTGAAGTGGTTGCAATTAATGATTTGGGATCGGTGGAAACAAATGCCCATTTATTACGCTATGATTCAGTTCATGGGCGTTTCCCTGGAAGCGTTAAGGTGGTAGGGGATGCCATTGATGTGGGGGGGGGGGTAATAAAGGTGTGCGCAGAGCGAGATCCTGCTCAATTGCCTTGGAAAGATTTGGATATCGATATTGCTTTGGAATGTACGGGCGTTTTTACTGCGCGTGATAAAGCAAGTGTTCATTTGGATGCGGGGGCAAGGCGTGTTCTTGTTTCTGCGCCTTCTGAAGGAGCAGATCTTACGGTCGTCTATGGGGTTAATCATCAATCTTTAAGCAGCGAGCATCGCGTTGTTTCAAATGCTTCTTGTACAACCAATTGTTTGGCGCCTGTTGCACAAGTCTTGCACAACACGGTGGGCATTGAAAAGGGCTTCATGACAACAATCCATTCTTATACGGGTGATCAACCTGTGTTGGATACAATGCATCGTGACCTTTATCGTGCACGTGCGGCAGCTCTTTCTATGATTCCTACCTCAACAGGGGCGGCAAAAGCTGTGGGGTTGGTCTTGCCAGAATTAAGGGGATTGCTTGATGGTGTATCGATTCGTGTTCCGACCCCTAATGTTTCTGTGGTTGATTTGACATTTACCGCTAAGCGTTCCACAACAATCGAAGAAATTAATACAGCCATTGCTACTGCTGCACAAGGTCCTTTGAAGGGCGTTTTGGATTATACAGAAGAAAAACTCGTGAGTTGTGATTTTAATCATAATCCTCATTCAGCTATTTTCCACAATGATCAAACCAAAGTGATTGATGGTAAGCTCTGTCGTGTTCTGGTTTGGTATGATAATGAATGGGGCTTTTCTAACCGTATGAGTGATACGGCTGTGGCTTTTGCTAAGACAATATAAGAGGACCTCAGGGTTCTCTTTTTATAGGAAAAAGTCTCATTTTTGTACAATTTTGAGAAAAACAGATAGAGGCTGTTGTTCTCATGCGCTAGAGAGAAGAGACTATTGAAAAATTGATGATGTATTTTGTTTTAATACTGGGTCAATATGTGCTTTTAAAAGCTGCATGAAAGAGTAAATTTTGAAAAAGTAAGATCTGAACGAGACACCCTTTGAGAAAACGTTAGAAAATAGGAAATGTAAACTCTTTTGCCTAGAAGTAAAATGAAGCTTTAATGGAGATCAAGTTGAGTTAATGCATTTGTTTGTCACAATGGGATATGAAGATTAAGAGCAATGGTGGGCTTTTGTACATTTGACGATGAAAGCTTTGGCTTTTCAAGCAGAAGGTGAGAGATAGGCTGTCGTGGATCTCTTGTAAAAGCAAAGAGGGTGATAAGTGGAAAGAAAAGTGGGCAGGGTTGTTGGATGCGTTTTTATTTGAAACAATGGAAAGTGAAGAGGAAGCAGTGATGGGGTTTCGTACACTTGATGATGTTGATGTCACTGGGAAACGCGTTCTTGTGCGGGTGGATTTTAATGTGCCAATGGCGCAGGGCAAGGTCTGTGATACAACGCGCTTAGAGCGACATAAAGAGACAATCGTTGAGCTACAAAAGCGTGGTGCTAAAGTTATTCTGCTTTCTCATTGTGGTCGCCCCAAAGGAAAGGTAGAGTCAGAGTTTTCACTCCGTCCTGTTGTGCAAGTGCTAGAAAAGATCATTAATCAGCCTGTTTCTTTTGCTCCTGACTGTATTGGTTCGGTGGTGCAGGTTGCGATTGAGTCATTACAAAATGGTAGTGTTTTACTGCTTGAAAATGTTCGTTTTTATGCTGGTGAAGAAAAAAACGATTGTTCTTTTGCAGAAGCTTTGGCTCATAATGGGGATCTCTATGTTAATGATGCTTTTTCAGTTTCTCATCGTGCCCATGCTTCGGTGGAGGGAATAACGCATTTATTACCTTCTTATGCAGGGCGCTCTTTGCAAGGTGAGATGCAGGCGTTAGAAAAAGGACTTGGCAATCCAACACACCCTGTGGTTGCCATTGTGGGAGGAGCGAAAGTTTCCAGTAAGCTTTTTGTGCTCAATCATTTGGTGGAAAAAGTTGACTCCTTGATTATTGGTGGGGGGATGGCTAACAGTTTTTTAGCAGTGCAAGGTATCCATGTAGGGAAATCACTGTGTGAACATGCATTGATGGAAACGGTAAGAAAAATTATTCAAAAAGCGCAAGAGTGTCAATGTACGCTTCTTCTCCCTGTGGATGTTGTCGTTGGATTTCGCTTTGAAAAAGATGCACCGCATCGTCTTTATGACATTGAAGATATTCCACAAGATGGCATGATATTGGATATTGGGACGCGCTCTATTGCGCATATCAATACCGTGATAGATAAAGCTGCTACTCTTGTGTGGAATGGACCCCTTGGTGTTTTTGAGATGTCTCCTTTTGATAAGGGAACCATTGCTGTTGCATGCCATGTAGCAGAACGTAGTTTGACGGGAAAGTTGGTTTCAATTGCGGGAGGAGGCGATACAGTTTTTGCCCTTAATCATGCCGGTGTTGCCAATGATTTTACTTATCTCTCGACTGCTGGAGGGGCTTTTTTAGAATGGATGGAAGGTAAGGTTCTGCCTGGCATTCTTGCCCTTATGCAGGTTTAAAGAGTTTATTGAAAGAGCAGGCTTTAAAAAAGAGCTGTGTGTCGTTGTGTAGGCTGTGTTTAACGTGTTGCGCACTTTTGGAAGTTTTAAGACAAAATAAAGAGGAATTTTTTATGAATGAACAGCTTGAAGATATTGCACTTGCTTTGGTGCATGCGGGTAAAGGTATTTTGGCGGCAGATGAAAGTACGGCGACCATTGGAAAGCGTTTTGAAAGCATTGGTATTGAATCCAATGAAGATAGGCGCTGTGCTTATCGTGAAATGCTTTTTAGTACAAAAGAAGCAATGGAAAATGCCATCTCAGGGGTTATTTTATTTGATGAAACCATTCGGCAAAAAGCATCAAATGGGAAAATGTTGACGGATCTTATTCGGAATGCAGGCGCTTTGCCAGGGATTAAAGTTGATACCGGTGCAAAACCTTTGGCCGCTTTTCCTCAAGAGACAATTACCGAAGGGTTGGATGGTCTTCGTGAGCGATTAAAAGACTATTATGCTTTGGGAGCACGTTTTGCTAAATGGCGTGCGGTGATTGCTATTGATGAACACACTTTGCCAACAAGAGGAGCAATAAGACAAAACGCACAAGCTCTTGCACGTTATGCTGCTTTGTGTCAAGAGTTCAAGATTGTGCCGATTGTTGAGCCCGAAGTGTTGATGGATGGACCATCGTGTGGGCATTCAATTACACGTTGCTTTGAGGTGACAAAAGCTGTCTTACAGACCGTTTTTAAAGAATTGTTTGAAGCTCGTGTTCTTTTTGAGGGGATGATTTTAAAGCCTAATATGGTGATTGATGGAAAGGATGCTCGCAAGGCTGGTGTTGAAGAAATTGCTGAAAAGACCGTTTGTGTGCTTAAACAGACTGTTCCTGCTGCTGTTCCAGGAATTGCTTTTCTTTCTGGAGGGCAGTCTGATAAGGAAGCAACGGCGCATTTATCTGCCATGAATTCTTTGGACGCACTGCCTTGGAAATTGACCTTTTCCTATGGACGAGCATTGCAAGCAGCTGCCTTAAAAGCATGGGCTGGAAAAGATGAGAATATTCCTGTTGCACAGAAGGCATTTAGTCATCGGGCTCGGATGAACCATCTTGCTGCTTTGGGACAATGGACAAAAGAACAAGAAAAAGCGTGCGCTTGAAGCACAAGCTCTGTGCCTAAATGCGGGGAGATTTTGCATGTTTCTGCGTGATTTTTGGTGCCCTCATCATGATAAAAATAGCGGGGGCGTTTTAGGCTTGAAAGCTTTCTCAGAGAGTTTTCTCCTTGGACATTTCAAAAGTCTTTAATGGGTGCTATCGAGAGATAAGATTGCGGGAGAGGTGCGATTTCGGGAAGGGGGGGATGGTGCTTTAAAGGAAACTTGTGAATGCGCAGCATCTTAGTGTGTTGTAGTTTATGAGGTGGCACTTACTTTTTGAGTGACAATCATAAAGCTAATACTGTATTAAAGAGTTTAATTTATGATATTTTTTTTTCATGTTATCATTGATTGTCATCAGCAGAATCCATTTTATTGCAGTTTCAAAGGTAGATAAGCGGGTAGATTGGAGAGTTGCGATTTCTGAGTGGATTAGATATACAGCTTATGAAGTTTTTGTGTGTCAGGCTAGCTTCCTCTTCAATGGGGGGTAATCTTCCTATTGACGAACGGATTGAATAACTCTTGTGAAAGAAAATAGGTTTGCACCTCAATAAAACACCTATTGTTTCGTTAAAATGAATAAATCTTTCTTGTATTTTGTGATGATATAATTACAAATGACTAACTTCGTAGCATTTTGGTTTAAAAAAGGGGGAGTTGTGGATGGCATATCTTCTAAGAATACAAGCACCAAAGAAAAAATCGATACGCAGAATAGAGCTTTTCTGCAATTATGATGCCAAAATTGTGCAATATAGTGCGTGGGGTATTAGCTGAGATATTTGGACTGTTTATTTCCATAATTTTTATTATCCTTTTCAACATGCGTGGATTGGTTTATACCGCACTAAACTTCTTTGTGGGTGCGAGTGGAATAGCGTGCTTTTTCTTTTTTTCGGATACCTCTTAGAACGCCGCGAAGCAACAGCAGATGAGGCCGGTATATCGCACACATTACTCTTAGCAATTGATGAAGGGGTTTTTTTGTTTACTGCATGTATGCTATGTGGGGTCACGACGCTCTCTTATTTCGTTTAGAACCTTCTGGGTATGAATTTATTCTCTTTGAATAAATAGAGTGCACTTCGTTTGTGTACAAATCAAAATGAGAGGCTGTCTGCCTCTCAAATTCTTAATAATCGCTCTCCAAAATCATGACGTCAGACCCGCGTTTAATGAGAGGACTAACAAGCCTTATTCTTTAAGATCAATGCAACACTTTAAAGGTTGCGCCTAACGGCATCCTTAATCTAAGACACCCAAACGGCTTATTTTGTTCTTCTCATGTGGTTCTGAAATCATAATATAAGGGGAAAGCTTCTCATGGTGCTTAAATGGTACCTTATCGTGTGTTAAATGGAAAAATGAGAAAAAGCATCTTTATGCAATATAATTCAATTATGATTTGTTGATTTAAACATGAAGGGTTTAAAGTCTTCTACAAGACTGATACGATAAAGGGGAAAAAATCGCCTATACTTAACAACTAAAGCGTATTTTAGGTGCTCTTGATAGAGCTATATCACCAAATGATTTTGAATAACTCATCCTTTTAGCTCTATTCGCTAAAAGGTCATTTTGAGGGCTATTGGTTAATGATTGTAAAGGAAAATTAGCACGTAATATTTCGCTTTGCTGGTATAGATGCCGAATTAGTTGATTATCTAGAGGATTATTGAAGAGGGAGCGCTAAAAAATGATGGAAAATCCTCTGCACATCGGTGAACTCGTGGTTGAAGATATAATCGTAGAATTTGGCTTATCTGTTACTGAAACAGCTGAACGGTTTGAAATGGTTAGGGTTCAGTTCTGCATACGCTTGGCTAGCTATGCAAAAAAATATGATTTAGTGCAAGCTTTAAAACTTAAATACCCTAAAGATATATCCTTTTTGTACACGTTCCTATCATCGTTAAAATGCTTTCTTAAAGCACGATAGGGGATGCTATAAAGTATGAGAGCTTTAAATATAAATGATGGAGTTGGTGGTGGTGTGAGAAGATGGTGTCCAATCAAAGCACTCTATCCTTATTTTTATAGGCTATGACTGGAAGAGAGAGCTGGAGGGACGATTTGTGAGCAAAGAGAAAGTGTTTTGAGGCTGCCTGTCTGCAAGAGCAGAACAGTAGTCGTAGTGGTGATATTTACAAACAATAAATTTGATAAAATTTTACGATTTTTCCAACAGCTGGTTTATTATAAAAGCTTGTTGCTTATATGCGCTCACACAAAAGTTATAAGAAGCCCAAAAGCGCTAAAAGAGTTGTTGCTCTTTTTCAGTAATACGGATCTGCAAACAATGTTCAAAAAGTGTTCATTTTTTTGAAAGAGAATAAAAGGATACTCTTGCAGATGAGAGGAGCGTATTTGTGAATTACAATTTGTCATGATTTTTGGTAAACACTATTGTTTAGGGCGGTGATAGAGGGCGTGAAAAATTTTTCATATTAAGTTTTTAGAGAGCGTGGTAAGTCTTTAGGATAGAGCTATGTATCCATAGAGCCTATCAAGTGAGCTGCATAAGGGCCTCAGCAAGCTAGCACGATTATTACTCTTTGTCAGCGTATCCTCTTCCAGTGCCCCAATGTTGTAACAGTCCTTAGAATTTAAAGGGGCAAGGGAGGTATTTTCCTTCTTTCTTGTACAGTTTTCACTCCACATGCCGACTCTGCTTGTGATGTGCAAGAAAGAGGTTTTGTTTGATTCACTATGATGGTTTGACATGAGACAATCCTATGGTATTCATGATCTCTCATGGAAAATAATGA